>JAYEGY010000074.1:0-13453 GCA_034659275.1 Bacteroidota bacterium
CATACCATTTATTTCTCAAACGTAAAATATAGCCTTTCTTTTGCCAGCGGACAAGGTTCATCGGGTTCATAGATGGAAACTGCTTTTCAACATCCCTAACTGAAAACACCCTGAAAGGCCTCATTTTTGTCTGGAATTCAACCCACATATAATTCTGTTTATATACAAAATTATATATTTATAAAAATAAAACAAAAATATTTCTCATATTCCTGCAAGAATCCATGAATGGCTTGTGTCTTGTTCAGCGAGCTCATGCTGTTTTATTTTTTCCGGGTCGACCATGCCTCTTGCCATTTTTTCAATTGCTTATTGATTTCATCTCCGTCATCAGCCGGGCATGGTCTGAAGCTCTTGTCGATTTTAAGTAATTCTTGCATTTATGAAGTTTTTATAGTTTGAGCTTATTCCTACTTACCTCCATCTTTTAAACAACTTTCGAAGCCGGATTTTAATTCTTGTTAGAAAACCTGGTTTTTCCACTTTATTTGGTTCCTCCAACGGTGATTCATGTGAATTTACAGTGTTCATACCCTGTTGATACCCGGTATTGTTCTCCAGCACCCTTGTATTGGACTCTTCAGCAAATTCTTCATCCTGTTTCCGGATATTGCTTCCGGTTTCATAGTTGTTATCATTCTTTACATCAAGGTTTACATCGGTAAGCGCCTTTACTGAGTCCAGGAAGCTTTCAAGCTTTACGCTATCCTCTCCCTCTTCCTCGATAACTCCTTTAAAAACCGACTTTTTAAAATCCAGAAGATAAAGGATTCTGTGTTCAATGGATTTTTTTGCAATAAAATTAAATACACTAATATGTTGTTTTTGACCCAGGCGGTAAATTCTCCCGATACGCTGTTCTAAAACTGCAGGATTCCAGGGCAGGTCCAGGTTTATGAGAATGTTTGCACTCTGCAGGTTCACGCCAACACCACCTGCATCGGTCGATAAGAAGATTTTTATCTCATTATTATTCTGAAATAAATCCATTATCACTTTCCTTTGTCTGGCGCTTATATCCCCATTAAGATAAACAAATGGAATTTTATTCTTGTCCAGTTCCTTAATCTGCAGCTCAAACATCCTTTTCCACTGACTGAAAATGACAATTTTATTTTCATCGTTTTGAAGCAGCTCCCCAAGCAGTTCCGTTACTTCATTAATCTTATTCCCGGAATTTGTTTTTTTGTTCAGTATATATGTTGAATCGCATACCATCCGCATGCAATTAAGGCTCATAAGCAGTAATTCCCTGTCGCTTTCGCTAAGCATGCGCTGGTAGATCCATTTGTTTACCAATTGACAAACAGTATCGTAATAGCTGTCATGATCCCGCTCCTGTTCTTTGGTCAGTTCCACATAGAAATTCTTATCAATCCTTCCCGGTAACTGGTCAATGATCTCCTTTTTTGTGCGCCTGAGAAGTATATCTTTCAGCGTTTCGTTAATTGTTCTCAGATTTTTATAACCGGACAGTTTTCCTTTCTCGTCCAGTATCTGATGATTATTAAGGAAACGGAAGAGAGGTCCGAGTTTATACATATCTATAAATTCCACGATGGAATGAAGTTCATCGATCTTGTTCTCCAAAGGTGTTCCTGTCAGTACTATGGCGTACTCCGATTTAATTTTTTTAACCGCCTGTGCTGTCTTTGTTTTCCAGTTTTTTATTCGTTGTGCTTCGTCTATGATAACCAGGTCCGGATCCATTGCATTGATCATATCCAGGTCGTTCCGGCAGATACCGTAGCTTATGATTTTATAAAGAGATGCATCATTATACATGTCTTTCCGCTCATGTATCGGGCCTTCCACGATAATGGAATCTCTGTCTGCAAACTTCTCTATTTCACGTTTCCATTGGTACTTAAGGGAGGTAGGACAGATGATCAACACCCTTCTCACTTGAAAATAAGCGACAAACAGTTCAGTAGCGGCGATGGCCTGGATAGTTTTTCCCAATCCCATATCATCAGCCAGGAGTATTCTTCCTTCCTCTACAATTTTTTTAACTCCTTCTTTTTGATAATCGTATAACTGACCGTTAATAAGGGTATCAAAAACCTTAGAATTAGTTTCTTTTGAAAACAGTCTTTGAGCCGTAAGCCTGTCATGCTTCCGTTTCTTATGATTTTCAATATATTCAATTACATCCGGATAGATTATTATTTCCGGGTCTGTTCTTTTAGCTGCATTAATAAAAGTATCAATCTGATCAATCATTTCCGGGATCAGGAACCCGTAGTCGTCAAAGAATTGCTCTTCATCAGTAAACCGGGCTACATTATTTGCTTTCCTGAGCCGGATATTTCGTACGCTGCCATAACGAATACTGAGAGAGGAGTGATCCGGACTGCTGGGATTAGTCAGGTATTTACGGTATTTTTTATACTTTGAAAAATAATGCAGCATAAATTCGATATGCTTGCAGGTTCCCAGGTCATTTACCCTGAAATCCGGACAAGAACAGAAGTTATAACTTTCAATGCCATCCCTTATACTTACCTTATATGTGTTATTGGTAGCAGGGTTAGAAACCTCAAAGTCAGAATAGACCGGATGATCTCCAATATTCTTAAATTCTAGTTTCTGCTCTTTGGCATATTGTTCTCTCAGGCCTGTCTGCCATTGTTCCAGTGTCAGGTCTTCGGGTTTATAATGATAAGGTATTTTCTTTTCAGCCATAATGAACCTGGAAGTTTTCCTGCAATAAACGTTTTTCTGAATAAAATTATTCGCTTCAGGGGGCGGGATATTGAAAATTTCACCCCAGATTTGATAACTCTTGCTAAGTTAATATTTATACTATAATTCCTCTCTGAATCATTTTGATTTTTATTTGTCTATGTAAAATCAATAGATTTTATGTACGTTTATTTTTATATTGACACGCAAATCAACACTATAATTATCAAATAACGCGATATATCTTATGGCTACAAGGCGACATAGTACTGATTACGAGGCACTCCGGCTATATTGTGAAAAGAACAGCCGGATTTCAGAACGGGTGCTGGATGATTTCCTGCTTGCTTTTGCAGCAAGACACCATGGTCTCGGGAAGAAGATGATCCAGCATTTTGCGAAATACAGGCATGTTACTTCCCGCTTAGAGAAGGCAGATGTTGAGATGTTCGAAAGCCAGTTTATTATACATAAGGTTTTCAGGGAAGGAGGCCTTATTGAAAAGTTCCTTCGGCATCCGGACGTGGATTATTTTCGGGGAGAAGAGCGTGATTTTCTATTACGTGCACTGGAGGTACCCTGGCGATTCAGCTTCGCGCAGATCAAAGGAGAGCCCGCTGAAGATTTTTTCCTGATGTCGGATGTTTTTTCAGGGGAGGCATACCTCCTGTACTCGCCGGGCATGAGCCGCATTAAGGCTATGGGTAATATACTGCTCTGGTTTAACCTGACAGGCTTCAATGGTTCCTGCTGGCAAAGTTACGGACCCATAGCTGCCTATCAATGTTTTGAACCCGGTGATGTCTTCTTCTTTGCAACGGAAAAAAACATCGAAATAGAGGACGAAGCAGAAATCTACACAGATGTTGAAGCAGACCCCCTGCCCTATATGCTTTTGATAACCGGTGCTGCCTATCCCCGTACCTTTCACGGAGAGGATGAAGTGATCTACCTGATGGCCGAATATGATCTGGAATCACTGGATACTGCGAAACTGAGAAAGAGTTTCAAATCTGAATTTGACAGCGGCGTTTACAGGTTTTCATCCGATACCTCCGAATTCCATCCACATTTTGCACGGATATATTTTGATGAAAATGAAAAGATCCTGCTTTTTACTGCTATGACAGAAACCGGATTTCAAAACCTGGTGAGGGATTTTAATGCATTCGGGTATGCTTATCCGGATACCCCTTACCTGCGGGTCAGGCCTCAAATGGTGGTTACTGCCGAGCCGATCCTGAAGACAAAGATCATTCTCAACGAGTATGAAGGATTGTTCCATGAGGATATCGACCCCGGAGTCGCTGAAGAATTGGATAAAATGAATGCCTTTGTAAAGCTAGTGCTGGATGATATTAATGCCGGTCTAAAACCCGATATAGATGCTGCTGTCAGGCAAACAGGTGTAAGCCGGGAAACCGCGGAGGATATGGTCAATATGCTCATGGAGAAGAGGAAGCCGGTATTATTTCCGGATCAACAAATAAAGGAAGAGAAAAACCCACCGGTTGAGAGTTTAAATAAAGTGAATAAAAGATCTGAACCATTATGGGAAATCTATTATAATGCAAACATTATCAGGGAAATGGAGCCCTGGAAAAAACTTTATGAAACGGATATTTTTGGAGTGATGATGCCGGGAAGCAAGCGGGTCTGGTTCATTTCGGTCATGGGGGCGAACGGGGAGTATACAGCACTTGCAGTCTATAAAGGTTATGAAGGACTGTTTGGATTTTCCGAATTTCAGAACAATGCCGGAACAATGCCCGTGGGAACCCTTTTTACCATACCGCATATTATGCTTTCTTTTACCGGCAGGGAAGAGCTGGAGAAAGAGCACCTGGAGGCCATAAAAAAGTCAGGAGTAAAATTCAGGGGAAAAGGAAACTGGCCTTTGCTGGAGGAGATTGTACCGGGGTACATGCCTGTATTTCCTGAAGGGGAGGCCCTGGAAGATCTGCCTGTCCTGCTTGAAGAGATCGCGGCCTTCCTTCCCTGGGCCATGGATAATCCTGACAGGCTGTTCAGGGAGGGTGAATCCGGGGAAGAGCTTCTTGTCAGGATACCATCGGGAAAGCAGGGGAACCGGCAATGGAAGAACCGATACGAGTTTCCTGATCCGGAAATGGCGACAAAAAAATATAAGATGACTTACCGCCCGGATACCTGTGAACGGGTTTCAGAGCTGGAGATGAGAAGAATGATTCTTCAGGTGGATCTTATTATTCTGCCTGCTCCAGTAAAGGAAAAGGGCAAAAAGGGATATTTTCCCTTTATACTTTTGCTGGTTGACGGGGAAACAGGAATGGTAGCGGGAATGACAATGTTGACACCCATACCTGACCTGGATGCACTGTACGAATCGGTCCCGCAAAAATTGATGGAGGAGATTGTAAATCTGGGATACAGACCTGAACAGATTGAACTTCGGGGGGAATTTCTTTGGGGCCTGGCAGAAGGTGCACTTAAAAAAGCCATGTGTATACCTGTCAGGGTTGAGGATATGCCCCTGCTGGACGAAGCGGTAGAATCACTCATTGAAAACATGATGAGATAATATCTTTATTTAGCTATATTAGCCTGGAAATCAATGCACATTTGTTTCTGTTTATATACAAAAACATATATAAAGAGAAATAAATCAAAAAGATCTGATTTATAATCAGGGGTCGCTGGTTCGAGCCCAGCTGGGCCCACACACAGGCAGCCAATACGGCTGCCTTTTCTTTTTCACGCTGGTCTCGAAGCCCCCGCGACAGTCTGTCTCCTCGGGGTAATGATCCCCTGGATCATTACTTATCCCTCGGTCCGGTTCGAGCCCGGCCGGGGGCACCAGCGCACTTCGACTTCGCCGGATGAAGTCCGCTACGTCGGACAGAGTCCGAAGCATCAGCGAAGTAAGGCTTTTTCAAAAAAAAGGATTGACCGGGAAGCCAATCCTTTTCTACGTTGAAACAACTTATCTATTTACAAAGCAGAAATATCTATTGGCATGTTTGTCGTTTTCCTGCTTTCAACCACAACATCTTCCACTATTCCCAACACTTCCTCGAACTCACCATCAACCGATGATGTAACAACCAGGTCGTATGTGCCGGGTGCAAGATATGACAGGTGGTAACTGTCGGAATCGCATACCATGCTGCTTGTTATTGCGTTGGGAAAACGTGGTGTTTCCTCATCAGCCGGCTCATCAGCCTCACTCTCAGTATAGGTGCCGTCTTCATAAGCATAAATCACAATGTCTTTTCCTTCAGGTATGTTGCTTACCCCGCCGGCAATCTGGCCTGACTGGTTATCAACAATCAACCTTATAGTTGGCTTAAGGATATATCTGCCGGCACCCGTCATATGAAGGACTGATTTCCTTGCGTCAAAGTCGGCGGTAACCGAAACATCACCATTAGAGGGTACTTTAAACTGGCCAACCGCTTTCCAGCCTGATTGGTGGCCGCTGGGTACAAACAAGGGTTCTGTGCTTTCATCGGTAAACTCAATATAGCAACCGGGATTGGTAGGATTAGGACCGCCAAAATCCGGAGCCTCAAGGATAAACCTTAATTGTGTGTATGTACCTGCTTCCATTTCAAAACTTCCCAGCAATTCAGACTCTCCGTTGGTTAACTCCAGTATGTTAAACTCCTGGGGCCCCTCAAACTCTTCAAAAGTCATCCATTCATTATCGTTCATGTGGTATTGGATCTCTGAAATTGTAAGCCATACTCCGACCACATCGAAATTGTCAACCGGCGCATCTGTTATTGACAGGTGAAGGGTTCCTGTATTACCATCTTTTTCACAGCCCGTGAAAATGAAGGCTGCTACAAACGTCAGAAGAATTAAGGTGAATAGTTTTTTCATGATTATCAAAATTTAAGTTTATTCAAGATTTTGTTGCTGTAAGCAAGACGATAGGCCCGGTAAAAAGGTTGGAAGGGAATTTTATTTTAATATATATTTCAGGGATAAGGTGAAATTCAGTGAGGCATTATTTGTTTCATTAAGGTAATACGGGATATTTTCATCGCCGGCATATATATTACTCAAACCGTAATATGCCCTGAAACCTGTCCCGAGGCCTAATTGTCCGTGCAGTGGGAATATATATTCATAGCCCAGGAGCAGGCCGTAATCCATGCTGTTATAATTATCTGAAAGATAAAAAGTTTCACCGTCAATATTCTGATATGCATTATGCAGGTAGGCCATGTAAGCGCCGAAGTTTATCCCGTGTTCTCCTTCAAGAAATTTGTTCGACATGATATAATAACGAAATGACAAGGCCAGCTGGGAGTAGTCAAGCTTCAGTTTATTTGTTACATAATGCCCGTTTAAATACTCATTATAATCCTGATTGTTCTGGGCCAGGATATTAAAATCCATTTGCAGGTCAAGCCTGTTAAGGAGGTTTGTCCCGGCATAAAAACCGAAATTTGATCCGAAGGTGGCATTTGTGGAAACAAGGCTGGTGCTTTTGAAACCACTGATGGTTTTTTGGTTCACCAGCCAGGTATTTGCCAGTTGGCCTCTTGTGCCGACGTAAAATTTCCTGAAAGTCTTTCTTTCTTTTTTCTGTTTACCGTAATTGACAAGGTCAGGACCAAAAGTGATATTCGTGTAGTCAATATATTGCTGGTCTGTGATATATGGATCGTCAACACTTAACTTTTCTATATTGCCTGTTTGCCTTTCAGATTGATAATCTTTAAGATTTGTTTTGTCGAGCGTCACTTCTTTTAGTTCATTGTCAAGGCCGGCCAATGATATTTTAATTACAGGATTTTCATCAACAGTGATTGTGGCCGGGACATTTTTTTGCTGAATGAATTTTTCAGAACCCTCAGCCGGTATAATTTCTGCTGTTCCCTGTTGTTTAACCGTACCGACGGTGGAAAAATATATCCAGCCTGCTCCTGCCATGGTAAGGACCAGGAGGCTGGCAGCAACAGAAATCCTCAACCTGGCAATAAATCTTGTCCTCCTGTTCAGATAACTGTCAATAAGCTCCCATGAATTATCAATATCAAGTTGATCCTGGATATTATCCCAGGTACCAACCGGGGGATCCAGTTCACTTGATTCGATTTTATTTCTATACCATTTCAAAAAATTCATGATCAGGCACTGTGTTTATTTATCAGTGACATTAACATTTTCCTGGCCCTGCTGAACTGCGATTTTGATGTTCCTACGCTGATATCCATTTTTGCTGCTATCTCTTTATGTGTGAATCCCTCCACTGCATATAAATTAAAGATCATCCTTGCTCCGTCGGGCAGTTGTGCTACAAGGTCCAGGACATCCTGGGTTTTCAGTTTTTCAATTGCATCTGGTTCATGTACCTTCTCTTCTTCAATTTCTTCTTTTTCAGTAATATACTTATGTTTACTTGTTTCCTTTCTTAAATGATCAATTGCCGTGTTTGCTATTATCCTTCTGATCCATCCCTCAAGGGAGCCCTCACTTTTATAGTGTTTTATTTTCTTAAATACTTTTATGAACGAATCCTGCAATATATCCTGGGCCATATCCCTGTTACCGGCATAGCTCATGCATATCCCGTACATTTTACGGGCATACTTACGGTAGAGGATTTCCTGGTATCGCCTTTTATTCTTTCTGCAGCCCTCCAGTATCTCTTCTTCACTGTATAGGTCAACCTGCATTGCTTATTCAAAAATCACCTGTAACGACTTGTCAAGCCTGGTGGCCAGTAAATTAAAAATGACTGTATTCTTTTCGTTATTTATTATTATTGTTTCTTCTCCTTCAATAATAAAATGCTCAACATTTCTCAGGAGTCCCATATTGAACAGTTGGAACATAAAAGGGGCATCGAGTAATATGGTGGCCGTAGCCGGGGTTTCTTTTTTTAATATTACCTGCCTGTTTCCTTCTTTGTTCTTTGCACGTACCCTGATCTCTTCACTAAACGAATATTCAAAAAGAACAGGGATATCTACAAAGGGCCCTAATTGAAATTTTCCACGAAGCCATAAAGCCGGGCTTTCCTCATTTCCCAGGGACAGGTTTAATTCAATCATATTATAAATGCCCTGGGGAATGTCAAATGAAACATCTTGGCTAGCAACACCTGTATGCATTGCTGCCTGCAGTGGTTCATCGAAAAGACTGGTAAAAAAGTAATCCTCACCCTGTTCCCTTTTACCGTCAAACTCAAGTGAGCTCAAGATTATATAACCCTCATCAACAGTAAATTGTTGCCCTGCTTTTGTATTTTCTTCCAGGTTGAATGAGTTCATGTCAAACTCAATCTTGACTACGGCCGGAAGTTTTAACTCGTCTTCTTCGCACGCACTTATGACTGCAATGCAGAATATCCAGAATAAAAGAAATATCTTTTTCATTTATTAAAACGTTTTCCTCTATTCTTCAGACGAAATAAATCCCTAAAAGGTTGTATTATTCAATCTCTATCTTCCGCACATCCCTTGAAACCTCGATTACCGGCCTGCGGTCGATGTTCAGGTAATCTGCAAGAGGACCGGGCATCCGGCGATAGTTCAGAACAGCAGAAAGGCTGTATTCACCTTCGGGTAGATCCTCAGGTATTATGAATGAATAGTTTTCGATCCTTTCCTCCAGCGGTTCAAGACGGTTTTCAATAACTTCAACCGCTAACCACTGGGCGAAAGTAAATTCTCCTTATATTCGTGTTCGGTTCCCTTAACCCAGACACCATATGGATTCAGTTCATTATGGCAGGTAGCACATATCTGCTCGGCTTCGTAAATTTCAGACATCTGTGTTTCGTGATGTGGTGACCAGGGGAAGGGAAGATCGGCACGCTTGGGATCCACCTCTGCCGTAGCATGAGAAATATAATCATGATTGAATGGAGGATCGTGCTCAAAACGGTCAAGTGTATGGCAGAAATCACAGAATATACCCCTATCTGCACGTGTTTTGTTATATTCTGCCGGATTCCAGTGATTGTCCGGCTCAGCGGTCCTCGGAGGAAACATATCCCCTGACAGGAAAGCAGAAGGGGAATGGCATCCTATGCATCCCTCATTGGCATCTGCAACCTTTTCGTCCAGTTCGAGGGAAGGAAGGACCAGGTCATAATACTGGGCCTGGAAAAAATCGCCGGTGAAACCTTTGGAATGCTGGGAAACACTCCACCTGTCGAACCGGTCCCAGTGACAACCCGAACATTCAATGGGGTCTTAAAAATAATAATATTGTTTATTCTGGTTTTCCCTGTTGTTCAGAAGTATCATACCTGTTAGCAGTATAAGTCCTGAAAGAACCAGAAGCGGAAATATAATTTTTTGAGTCTTCATAATATGCTGCATATTTGTTTTCTGTTAAAAGAATTCCCAGGAGAAAATACTCTTTATGATTACATTGTCAGTGGGGTCGCTTAGGCCAAAGCCAACACCTGCGTGCCAGCGGAACTGTAAATATTTACCGAAATACAGATCAAATGACGGAAAAATATAGTTATTCTGTTCATCAAACGATGGCATGTCTTATAGCTCTCCCATCTTGGAATAATATTCCAGTCGTGGCTGGAATTTAAGACTACGGATAAATGTATATGCTCCGTTGAGCGCAAATTCTATTCCCTCTTCGATATCAGGGCCACTGATCTTCTTTTCAAAGGTTGGGTTGAGGATGAAGCGATGTGAGCCAAAATCTTTTTCCATTATTAGTTTGAACTCAAGCTCTTCTGATATTTCATAGTCTTTTCTGGGCAATTTGTATTCCCCGTATAATGCAAGGTCGACAGGTAATTGTCCTTTCTCAAAAAGAGAATAATGAAGCATAACGGCTTTTGTTCTTACCCATCTAAAACTTTCACCTGCAGGCTGCTCAAAATCCATATAGAAAGCAACAGTCCATACGGGGCTTAAGCCATACTCAAATTCAATTGAATGGGCAAGTAGTCCTTTTCTACTTACGTCATTACCAAAGAATGAATAAGTATGATCTGAAGAAGGGATATAGGTGGTCCAGTAAACCAGTTCTTTTTCGCTGGGGTCAAGAGTGGTGTATCCGTAAACCTGGTAAAACTGAGACCTGGCCGTGCCTGCAGTGAGCAGGAATAATAAACAGAATAGAATTGTTTTGTTCAGATTTTTCATATTGTACGAATGGCTTAGCTAAGGTTCTTTTCATACAAAATACGAATAATTTTGCAAACGGACGCCATGTTAAGATTTGCAGGCACCGTCCTATGGAATATTGGAATAATGGAATAATGGAATGATGGGGTGAGCTTATATGAAGATTATAGCCTTGTAGAATGCAAGGATAAAGAAATATAGTGCTACCTGGTGAAACAACTGAATAGTATAAAAGTCTAGTTTCCTTTATCCAATCACTTAGAATAATTAACCCAGTATTCCAACATTCCAGTATTCCAGTATTCCAGAGGAAATACATCCCCCTGACCCACTCGGAAGGGGGGATCCATCATAGTCTCAACCATAAAGAGTCAAGAAAATAGTTACGTTTGTCAGTGAAGTTTTTCAATATGTTGAAGCCTAATGAAGAAGCCATATGATTTACCTGTTCAACATCGAACTTACGGGATAATTCCATAAATATTGAGTCTCCTTTTCTGAATCTGACTTTCATATCCAGCCCGGCAATATTCACTTCCTGGTCCTGCAGGGACACCAGGTAACTTTTCATTTCCCCGCTGTGCGGATCATATACCTGCCTGTGTTTAAAGGACTGCAGATCAAAATCGGCATCCAGCTCCCTGTTTATTCTGGCCAGTTGATTAAGATTGAATTCACTGGTTAGTCCATGGGGATCATCATACGCCTGCATTATCACTGATGGTTCTTTTTTGAGATCGAAACCAATTAATACTCGGTCATTTGGCTTTGTTAGCATAGACAGCTTTGAGAGAAAATCATTCAGCTCATCATCTGATAAATTACCTATGCTTGAACCCAGGAAAAGGATAATCCTTCCCGCGTCTTTCGCCCGGTTCATTTCCTTCATCAGTTTGAAAAAATCACCCGTTTCAGGTTTAATATTAATTCCCGGGATTATTGACACTAACCTATTAACCAGTTCATTGTTTGCCTTCCTGCTTATGTCCACAGGTATATATTTTAAGGGAACAGATGTTTCAGTAAGGTGTTTAAGCAGATGTTGGGTTTTTATACCGTCGCCGGGACCCAGTTCAATAATCTCGACGCTCCCTTTTTTATCAGTCAGCAAACGGGCCATATCCTCTTTCTGCTCCCTGAATATTTCCATCTCGCAGTCAGTGAGGTAGTATTCGGGCATCTGCATGATTTTAGCAAATATTTTGCTTCCCCTGTCGTCATAGAAATATTTTGGTAAGAGGTATTTTGGTTCAGAGCTTAAACCTTTAAGCGTATCTCTGGCCAGGCTGGTACGTTGAATAGTTTTTTCCTTCATATTTTATCGCTTAAGCTCAGGAGCAATTGTTTTATTCTGACGGTTCCCCCGTCTTATACGGATTATCTGGGTCATTGCTCCATTCGTACCATCCACCGTCATACACTGATACGCTGGGCCATCCCATCAGCCATGCATTAAACCAGGCCTCGCTTCCCCGCCATCCCGTGCCACAGTAAAAAGCAAGATGTTTATCTTTAGTTATTCCGCTTGCATTCCAGATATCAGCTATCTCATGATATTCCCTTGTGGTATGGTCAACATTCCTGTAGTTTTCCATGTGGTAGGCATCTGACCCGCAATTGGCAAAAACAGCACCCGGTATTCTTCCTTTCGCTTCAATATAATTATAGCCGCTTACCTCACCCAGGTATTCAGGTCTGCTTCGTACGCATACCAGTTCGCTATCATGTGATTGCAGCATTTTTTTGCTTCCGGTGTATCAACAGTCAGCTGCGGCTTTGCAGGTATTGAAGCCCCGAATTTCTCCACTTTTCTTTTAGGCTCGTCATTATAAGCTACTTCATAGCCCTCATCAGTCCATGCCCTGAATCCCCCGTTAAGCACCCTTACATCCTTAACCCCGGCATACATCATTATAAATGCGCAGCGTATTGCCCCTATGTCTCCTGCTGCGCTTCCCGGGAAAGGATCATTATTGTCAGGGAACATAAACTTACCGTATACAACTACCGTGGTATCAGCTGTTATACCGTGGCCTTCCAATGCTTCTTTAAGTTCAGACGGCGAACGCCTGTTCCATGTCTCAGGTGCTTCAAGAGCCAGGGTGTCCATATCAATAGCCCCGGGGATATGTCCGCTCAGGTATGCATCACGGTTACGGTAATGTGCATGCACGAGTATGTATTTATCATTTTCAAAATGCAAGGGCCTCTTCCCGTTTATCAAACTGTTTACCCATTCAGGTGACACAAGGTGCCGGTATCTTTCAAGCCGTTGCATAGGCAGTTCTTGCCTTGCTGACCATTCATTAATAAAAGAGGTGTAGATCTTAGGTTTATTGTAGCCGGCTTTTACAAAACGTTCAGCAACTTTAATACTTTCATTTATATCATAACCATAAATAATTATGTCATGTTCAGGTTTTATGCCCTTGTGTCTTACTATTTCTATCCAGTCGATGTAATCGGCCCATTTGCAGGGCAGGCTCTTTGCGTTTTTAATATGCCCGCCACGGTTTTCATTTATTAATGGCCAGCCATTGTAAGCTCCGGGTGATCGAATATCAATTAACCTTATGTTTTCCTTGTAAATGAGATGTGCAAGACTGTCAGTGGAAATTACTTCAAAGGGCCCTGTTGCTTCCATATTCTATAAGATACAAAATTATTCACTA
>JAYEGY010000075.1:0-13168 GCA_034659275.1 Bacteroidota bacterium
ATTGAAAATTGAGATAAGATATAACTTCACACTTGCGATATATTTTCTTCTTCTAGTTGTGGTTTGATTGAAAATTGAGATAAGATATAACAATAACCAATGTTAATACGCAGACTGAAAAGTTGTGGTTTGATTGAAAATTGAGATAAGATATAACGAAGAAAAATTCACCGTGGATAAGGCCGGGGTTGTGCGCCTTCTGGGACCCGGAATATTTTTAACAAGTGACTTAAATCATAATTCATAACTTGTTCTTATTTAGCCCCGGGTTAAGGTTGAGTTGCGGTGGAGCTCACCTCTTCGTAGAAATACGCTTCTTTCCTATCGGCATCATCCCAGGTTATGATCTTCTTGTCGCGGTTGATCCAGTAATAATTAATGAGGGCAAAATCACCGGCACACATGGTAGTGTGCATGAATAGTGTGCATAGCAGACTCCAGCTCCAGAGCGGTGATTGAAGAATAAATATCAGGTATATAAGGGTAGCACTTATCAGAATGAAGGGTGTGAGTGCAACACCGAGATATATCAGAGGGCCTACAGGACTAAGATGTGAAGTGACATAGAAATAGTATTGTTTCCAGTCGGCGCCAATGCGTATATTCCTGGCTCCACCAAGGTAATACGGAATGACATGCAGCAATTCATGAGGCACAACAAGTACCAGTGGTAATATTATCAGCCCGATAGAGCTATGCATAAGGATAGTCAGGAACCTGTATTCACCTGCAAGGGCAAAACGTGCGTTCACCATCCATATTATTATGGCGAGGAGAAATAACCAGGCCGATATTATGGGAAAGGTATACTTTTTGATATGTTTAAATACGAAAGGAACGATATCATCATACGATAAGGTGAGCAGGTGCCGGAACCTGTCATTTTTTAAAATATCATCGACCGTTTTATTCATGCTTATACAAAAATATTTATACTGGTCAATAATAACAAAATGTACCTTAATTAATTAATTTTGTGGTTGAAATGATGAGATGGATTCTAAATATTGCATTGCTTTTTTCAGTCACTATGTCGCTGAGCGGGCAGGATACAGTGGTACAGTACATAGATTCATTGCCGGGAAAGTTTTATTTACTGGAAAATGTTTCACGCCACGGTGAAACAATGCCTGAGATTGAGATTGACGAGGTGAATGTCGTTAAAAAGGTCGGCATCTGGCAACGTTTCCATTGGTGGAAGTACAAGAGGCTGGTGTATAATGTGAAAAAAGTATATCCTTACTCACTTGTTGTCAGGGAAAAATTCAAGGAAATAAATGATACACTTCAGCAGATTGAAGGAGACAGAGAAAGGAGGCAGTTCCTTAAGGATTACGAAGCCGATCTGTTTGGCAAATATGAGGACGATATCAAGCATATGACCTTCACCCAGGGGAAAATACTCATTAAGCTCATTGACAGGGAAACACAAAACACATCATATAAGCTTATACGTGATTACAGGGGGACGTTGTCGGCTTTCTTCTGGCAGGGCATAGCACGTATATTCGGAGCCAACCTTAAGGCTGAATACGATCCTTATGGGGAAGACTACCTTATCGAAAAAGTAATCTACGAAATAGAAAAGGGTAGACTTTAAAAAGTACCGTGTGAGGCCAATTACGCGACCACTGTGACCTCCGTAGCTTTAGCGAAGGAGGGACGGGAGCAAATTACATCTCCATTATTGCCTTCACTAAATTATCAGCACCATCGTATAATTCAGCGATAGTGGAATCAAGCATATAGGCGGGAGTGGTGACTATTTTGTTTGGCTTGTCCACGGCTACTTCACCCGGTCCTTTCTCAATATGTTCGGCCCCAAGTTTTTCAATATCAGAAGCTGTTCCTTTATCTTTTCCTATGGTAACTTTGATATCGTCAAAGACACCCGCAAGAAGAATAGGTGAAATACATAATGCCCCAATAGGCTTACCTGCTGCATGAGTAGATTTTAGCACTTTCTCCACCAGTTCGTTCACCGAAAAATCTGTCCCGTCAAAAGCGTACGTGCAGAGATTCTTGGCAGCCCCAAATCCACCCGGCAGCACCAGTGCATCATAATCTTCTGCACTGTAATCAGCCAGAGATTTGATATTGCCTCTTGCAATACGAGCTGATTCGATCAGGACATTCCTTCTCTCATCCATTTCCTTGCCGTTGAGGTGATTAATAACATGGTGCTGCATCATATCAGGGGCAAAAATATCGTATGTGTTCCCGTTCTTTATGATTGCGAGCATGGTCATGGTGGCTTCATGGATCTCTGCACCGTCATTGACGCCGCATCCTGATAATATTATTGCAAATTTCATATAACTTTAAGGTTTTGATTAAAAACAAAAGATAAAAGGAAAAAGGAAAAAGTGCAAAGGAAAAAGGAAAAAGTTCACCCTGTGAAATAATTTTGTATGCAAAATTACTTTGTATTTCACAAGGTAGAAAGGAAAAAGGAAAAAGGCAAATCCTTCGCGCCCTTCGACAAGCTCAGGACAGGTTGCTCAGGATGGCACTTATGAGACAGCCCCACAGAGGCGAAAAAAAAAGAGATATGTTAACAAACAAACCACAGGTAAGCCCGGAGGAGATAGTAGTATTTGTAGAAAAAAAATACGGGCCTTCAGTCAGTTGCAGTGAGCTGGACGGGGAAAGGGATCAGAATTTCTTTTTAACGACAGGTGATGGTAGGGAGTATGTGTTAAAAGTTACAAATCCTTTGGAGGATGATGCATTTATAAGGGCACAACATGACGTGCTTAATTTTCTTGAAGATAAGGTGTCATTGTGCCCTGTGATTGTTAAAAACAGGGGCGGAGAGGATATTTCCGAGCTTGTAAGCGTGTCTGGTGAGACATATCGCGTAAGGATGGTTACGTACTTCCGGGGGAAGCCTCTGGGGGTACTGAAAAATTATCCTGCGGAATTGATAAGTGACCTGGGCTTTAAACTTGGGAAAATTGATAACGCGCTTAAAGGTTACCATAATAAAGGTTTCAATCGCGACTTTATATGGGATCTCTCAAATTTTGAAAAGGTTGTTAGCAGGCATCGTAAGCTTATCAGTGATGAAATACTCAAAGCATTTATAGATTCTACATTGGAAGAATACCTGGCTATAGTAAAACCGGAATCCCGTAATTTACGATTCAGTGTAATTCATAACGATGCCAATGACCATAATATAATAGTCAACCGGGATTGGGGACTCTCCTTTAAAGGTCCGGAAGTAGAGGGTTTTATTGATTTCGGGGATATAGTGTACAGTTATACTGTTGCTGATCCTGCAGTTGCCATGGCTTATATTATGCTCGATAAAGAAGAACCACTCCTGGTTGCTGCAAATTTCTTGAGTGCTTATCAACAGTCGTTTGAATTGAAAGAGAATGAAGTAAGGGTACTATTTACAATGGCAAAAATGAGGCTGGCACTCAGTATATGCATAGCAGCCCGACAGCAAAGAGAGAGGCCTGAGGACAATTACCTCCTTATAAGCCAGGAATCTATTAAGAACACTATTCCTTCTCTTGAAAAAATACATCCCCTGCTTGCTGAAACTGTCTTCAGGGAAGCCTGTGGCATGAATCCTGAATCTGAAACAGGCAAACGTATAAGCGGGATAAAAAGCATGGCTGAGAATGCTTTCCCTGTACTCGGGGAAAAACTGAACTATAAAAACAGCCTGGTACTGGATTTGAGTGTTGGCGGAAAGTTAATTGAAGGTGATCAGGAACAGAATTCAGCAGATATACTGGGAGATAGAATATGCCGGGAATTGAACTATAACGATAAAAAATATGGTATTGGTCGTTACGCTGAACCCAGGATATTATATTCATCTCCTGTTTTCCGGGGAGAACAGTTTACAAATAAACAGGATAGGTCAATTCACCTGGGTATAGATATTTTTACACTGGCAGGAACTCCTGTTCATGCCCCTCTGGATGGTAGCATATATGCATTCAATTATAATCCCGGCAAACTGGATTATGGTTATATGATAATTCTTAAGCATGAAACGGTAAAAAAGAATGAGTTTTATTCTCTTTACGGCCATTTAAGCAAGAGGTCCTGTGAAAATATTACAGAAGGAATGCTGGTAAAAAAAGGTGACATAATTGCCTGGGTAGGAGACACAAAAGAAAATGGAGGATGGAATCCTCACCTTCACTTTCAGCTAATAACCGATATGCTGGGATATGGAACTGATTTCCCCGGTGTTTGTAAGCCATGGGAGAACAAAAGCTGGCAATATCTGTCTCCCTACCCTGGTATTTTAATGGATATCCCTGAAGCTGGTTTCCCGTGTGAAGAGGATGATACAAAAGAGACACTGAAAAAAAGAAAACAATACTTCGCGGGTAATTTAAGCCTGAGTTACAGAAAACCCGTAAAGATAGTGCGGGGCTGGCAACAGTATCTCTTTGACGGTGATGGCCAGAAATATCTGGATGCTTATAATAATGTCCCCCATATAGGTCATTGTCACCCGGAGGTCACGGAGGCAGCGTATGAACAGATGAAAATACTTAATACAAATACGAGGTACCTCAGTGATCACCTGAACGATTTTGCGGAGTTGTTGCTGAGTACTTTTAAGAAGCCCCTTGAAATTTGCTTCTTCCTTAATTCAGCAAGTGAAGCTAACGAGCTGGCCCTGCGACTTGCCTTCAACTATACCGGCAGGAAAGATATAATAGTGCTTGAAGGAGCATATCATGGTCATACCAGTACACTGATTGACATATCACCTTATAAGCATAATGGCCCGGGAGGTAAAGGAGCCCCGCCATGGGTGCATACGGTTCCTGTACCTGATGGCTACAGGGGTAAGTATAAATATAAGGATAAAGATGCAAGCCTTAAATATGCAATGTATATTGATACAACAATACAAAACCTGGAAAAGAAAGGCAGAACGCCGGGGGCTTTTATTGCTGAAACATGCCCCAGTGTCGGTGGCCAGATAATTTTTCCCCGGGCTTACCTGAAAGAAGTATACCGGTTAATAAGAAAAAACGGCGGGGTTTGTATAGCAGACGAAGTGCAGACAGGTTACGGACGCATGGGGACATCTTTTTATGCTTT
The DNA here is from genome assembly GCA_034659275.1 of Bacteroidota bacterium. Classification (GTDB taxonomy): domain Bacteria; phylum Bacteroidota; class Bacteroidia; order Bacteroidales; family VadinHA17; genus UBA9300. Next base: position 5,086 of record JAYEGY010000075.1, read on the forward strand.
TGAAGACCAGGAGGTAAGTCCTGATATTGTTGTACTGGGCAAACCAATAGGTAATGGCCATCCACTGGCTGCAGTTGTTACCACCAGGGAGATCGCTGATGACTTCAATACGGGCATGGAATTTTTCAGTACCTTCGGCGGTAACACTGTATCTGCCGTCGTTGGTAAGAAAGTACTGGAAATAGTACTCAGAGATAATTATATGGAGCATGCCCTGCAAACAGGATCATATCTCCTGGATTTACTCAGTCCTTTCAAAGACAGGTACCCCCTGGTTGGTGATGTAAGAGGTTCGGGTTTATTTCTTGGTATCGAACTGGTCAGGGATAATGATACTTTAGAGCCCGCCGGGGAAGAAGCATCCTATATTAAGGAAAGAATGAAGGAAATGAGAATATTGCTGGGTACAGACGGCCCCTTTAATAATGTTCTTAAGATACGCCCCCCAATGCCTTTCAATAAGGCTAATGCAGAAATACTGGCAGAAAGACTTTCGAAGGTACTGGAAGAGATCCATTAAACCGTAAAACGCATTTTTATGAAAAGGATTTTCATAGCTGTTGATATAAATAAAAGCAGGCCGTTCACAAGGCTCGTAGAGTCTTATAAGCAATTACTAAAGAACGAGAAAATTAGATGGGTGCAAGCTGACAATATACATCTTACACTTGCCTTCCTCGGAAATAAGGATGAGGAACAGGTAAACAGAGTTGGTGACATAATGTGCGAGGTTGTTAAAAATTATGAGCCTTTTGAAATTAGTTTTAATGTTACAGGTGTATTCCGGGATATCAGGAAACCACGGGTGATATGGTTGGGCATAAAGGCACCTCAATTATTGTATGAGATGCAGGGAATGATTTGTGATAAACTTAAAAAGGAAGGTTTATATGAGGAGGATAAACCATTCAAACCACACCTCACCATAGGAAGGATGAAGTATATTGTAGAAAGGGAAATATTGTCGGCTATCGTAGAATCAGCGGAGGCCTATAACCTGCCCCCGCAACCTGTCAATGAGCTGATATTGTATGAAAGTATAACCAAACCGGAAGGGCCTGTATATTATCCTTTGAGAAAAGCCCGGCTTAAAAATCCCGGCCAATGATAAACGGCTTAATTCATGCCTGATAAGACGGGAAAGACTAATTTTTCATTGTAAAACATCTGCTTTTATTATTTTTGCCTTACACTAAATATTATATAATGAAATCAGAATACGATTCATTTCTGGCAAAGGGAAAAAGACAGAAGTTGATTGATGGTCTGAGGGCTAAAGGGATAAAAGATGAGAATGTATTGGAGGCCATGAACAAGGTTCCAAGGCACGTATTCATGGATAATGTTTTTCTGCATCATGCTTACCAGGACAAGGCTTTTCCAATTTCCTCCGGGCAGACCATATCCCAGCCCTACACGGTTGCAGTACAGACAGAGCTGTTAAGCGTAAAAAAACGTGACAAAGTACTTGAGATAGGAACGGGATCAGGTTACCAGGCTGCCATCCTTGTTGAGATGGGAGCCAGGGTATATACTCTCGAACGATACAAGGAGCTATATAACAAAGCCCAGAAAACACTCGAAAAACTGGGCTATAATGCCCATTTTTTTTACGGCGACGGTTATAAGGGCAAACCACAGTATGGTCCTTATGATGCAATACTGATAACGGCGGCTGTAAAGGAAGTGCCACAGACATTACTGGACCAGCTTAAGACGGGAGGACGATTTGTTGCACCGGTAGGAGGGGCACACAGCCAGATTATGACCCGCATATATAAGAACGAAGAAGGTGAACTTGAAGAGACTCACCATGGTATGTTTGTCTTCGTACCTATGCTGGGAGGAACAGTGAATGATAAAAAGTGATTTATGAAAATACACCGGTTCGTTTTTTCTCCGATAGAAGTAAATACATATGTGGTGTCAGGTGAAAATGGCAAGTGTGCAATAATTGATTGCGGTTGTTATAATGACCAGGAATTTGAAGAACTGAGAACCTATATAAAGGAAAACAATCTTAAGCCCGTCAAACTTCTCAATACCCACCTTCACCTTGACCATATTTTTGGCAATCGGTTTGTACTTGAGGAGTATGGTCTTAAAACACATGCATACAAAAAAGATGAGAAGAACCTTTCTTTCGCCACTGTGCATGCTGAAATTTTTGGACTTAGCATGCCTGAGCCGCCCGGGATAGGTACATATATAGAACCCGGCGATATAATATCATTCGGGAATATCTCATTTCAATGCCTTTTTGTGCCCGGTCATACCTCCGGCAGCATTGCTTTTTATTGTGAGAAGGAAAACCTTGTTTTCACGGGTGATGCATTATTCGCCGGCGGCATAGGACGTACTGACCTTCCGGGTGGCGATCACCAGACTCTTTTATCCAGCATCAAGGAAAGGCTGCTGACCCTGCCTGATGACACTGTAGTGTATCCCGGGCATGGACCTGAGACAAAAATTGGTGTTGAACGGCAGAATAATCCCTTTTTAACATGAGACCTAAATATTATCTTTAACCTTTCTTTACAGAAATTTATTTGTAATGTAGCTTTAAAAATTAACCCGGTTGAAAAATTCATAATTAATAATTCATAAATCATAAATCATAATTCATAACTCATAATTCAGATAATATGGCATTTGATAAATTTGTTAACAGACATATTGGTCCCAGGGATAATGAAGTTACCCCCATGTTGGAAACAATAGGAGCTGATTCACTTGACGGGCTTATAAAGGAAACTGTACCCCACTCAATAATGTTGGAAAAACCTCTTGAATTACCGGAGGCAATGAGTGAGTTTGAATATCTTAACTATATACGTAAAATAGGGGCAAAAAACGAGCAGTATCGTTCCTTTATCGGTATGGGCTATTATGGTACCGCTCCTCTTTCAGTGATTACCAGGAATGTGCTGGAAAACCCGGGCTGGTATACCTCATACACCCCTTACCAGGCTGAAATTTCGCAGGGCAGGCTGGAAGCATTATTGAATTTCCAGACCATGGTGAGTGAATTAACAGGTGTGGAACTTGCAAATGCCTCATTGCTTGATGAGGCAACGGCAGGTGCTGAAGCCATGATAATGATGCATAATGCACGATCACGTTCAGATGTAAAGGCAGGAGTTAATAAATTATTTGTTGATGAAAAGATTTTTCCACAGACTCTCGAGGTAATACTTACCAGGGCAGAACCCCTGGGCATAGAACTTGTTATAGGTGATTATAACGAAGAGGAAATTGATGATTCTTTCTTTGGGGTGATATTACAGTATCCCTCATCAGACGGTGATATAAGGGATTATAGCAGTTTTGTTGAAAAAGTACATTCGGTTGGAGCACTTGTTGCCGTTGCTTCAGACCTGATGAGCCTTGTACTGTTAACTCCTCCGGGTGAGTGGGGAGCAGATATAGTATTCGGTTCGAACCAGCGTTTTGGTCTGCCGATGGGATATGGTGGACCACATGCAGGTTTTTTTGCATCCCGCGAATCATTGAAGCGAAACATGCCCGGAAGAATTATAGGTGTTTCAGTCGACTCAAATGGGAAACCGGCATTGAGAATGGCATTACAGACAAGGGAACAACATATAAAGAGGGAAAGGGCTACGTCAAATATATGTACAGCACAGGCCCTGCTTGCAAGTATGAGTGGTATGTATGCACAATATCACGGCCCTGAGGGTCTCAGAAGAATAGCCTCGCATATACATCAGAGCACATGTACCTTCAAACAATCTCTGGAGAAACTGGGTTATAAAATCGCCAACAGGGAATTTTTTGACACCCTCGACATAAGACTTCCCGAAGGGCTTGAAACAAAAACTCTTGCAGACCTTGCACTGAAAAAGGAAATAAACCTGAACTTCTTCTACGAGGGGAAAGTGATGGTGAGCCTTGATGAAATAACCACTGTTGACGAGATAAATGAACTGATTGAAATATTTGCCAGCGCCGCGGGAAAGAAAGCTGAAAAGGTGGATGAGATATGTGACTGTATATGTATAAGTGAGAAATTCACAAGGAAATCAGAATTTCTGAAGCAACAAATATTTAATCGGTATCACAGTGAAACAGATATGATGAGGTACATCAAGCTTCTTGAAAGAAGGGACATTTCACTGGCTTATAGCATGATACCCTTGGGATCATGCACTATGAAACTGAATTCTGCCACATCTTTGTTCCCGCTGAGCTGGCCAGAATTTGGTAACATACACCCTTTTGTCCCGGTAGACCAGGCAAAGGGTTATCACCAGGTTATGAATGAGCTCGGTGAAGCACTCAAACAAATAACAGGATTTGAAGCTGTTTCCTTTCAGCCTAATTCAGGGGCCGCAGGTGAATATACAGGCCTGATGGTAATACGCCAGTATCATATAAGCAGGGGCGAGGGACACAGGAATATTGTGCTGATACCATCATCAGCCCATGGTACCAACCCCGCCAGCGGAGTGATGGCCGGAATGAAAGTGCTCGTTGTGGAATGTGATGAAAATGGTAATGTTGATGTTGAGGACCTGAGGGAGAAAGCAGTAGAGAATAAGAACAAGCTGGCAGCTTTCATGATAACCTACCCTTCAACACACGGTGTTTTTGAAGAGGCTATCAAGGAGATGACGGATATTATACATGATAATGGCGGCCAGGTTTATATGGATGGTGCAAATATGAACGCAATGGTTGGACTGTCCAATGCCGCAATTATCGGGTCTGATGTATGTCATCTTAATCTTCATAAAACATTTGCAATACCTCATGGAGGAGGGGGACCGGGTATGGGGCCCATATGCACTGCCGGTCACCTGGCTGAATTTCTTCCTACACACCCACTTGTCTTAACAGGTGGAAGTAATGGTACAACAGCTGTAGCTGCCGCTCCCTTCGGTTCGGCAATGATACTTACCATATCACATGCATACATTTTTATGCTGGGTGAAAAAGGACTCACAAAGTCTTCAAAAATGGCAATTTTGAATGCCAATTACCTGGCATCAGCTCTTAAGGAACATTTTAAAGTTCTGTATAAAGGGGAAAAAGGAAGAGTTGGACATGAAATGATAATAGATTGCAGAAAATTCAAGGGAGAAGCAGGTATTTCTGAAGAAGACATTGCCAAAAGATTAATGGACTATGGTTTCCATGCACCAACATTATCATTTCCGGTACATGGCACCCTTATGGTTGAACCTACAGAAAGTGAACCATTGTATGAGCTCGACCGGTTTATTAACTCAATGAGATTGATATGGGAAGAAATACAGGAAGTGAAAGAGGGAAAAGCAGATAAAGAAGATAACGTGCTTCATAATTCACCTCATACAGCAGCTATGGTGATTAAGGACGACTGGAACCATAAATACGGGAGGGAGAAAGCAGCCTATCCCATTGAAGGGCTTGCCGAGAATAAATTCTGGACAGCCGTTGGAAGGGTTGATAATGCTTATGGCGACAGGAACCTTATATGTACATGCGACCCTATCGAGGCATACCGCTTCGAGGGGGTGGAGATGAATATTGAAGACTGAAATAAGTTCAGAGATGGCGTGGATTTCAAATCCACGCCATCACCAGTCTTTTATTGCATCCTCAATAAGCATCGAGTATAGTTCCCCAGGCTCAATTCCGTATTCTTTCATCTGTTTGGGAACTATGCTTTCCTCGGTTATCCCCGGGATGGTATTAACTTCAATAAAAACGGGTTCTTCATTAAGAACAATGAAATCTACCCTTACAAGGCCCCTGCAGTCAAGGTATGAAGCAATATTGGAACTGGCTTCCTGGATGGTTGAGGTAAGATGGTCCGGGAAGCGCCCCGGTGTTATCTCATCAGCCTTTGAAGGATCATACTTGGCTTCAAAATCAAAAAAGATATTCTTGCTGACTATCTCGGTCACTGGCAATACAATGGTCTTTTCTGTTGTTTTTACCACTCCACAGGCTACTTCAGTACCATCAATAAATTCCTCGGCCAGTACCTGGGGACTTTCAGTAAAAGCCAGTTCTATGACAGGTATGATTTCATCAAGGTCGCTGACTTTGCTTACACCAAAGCTGGAACCGCTCTCGTTTGGTTTGATAAACATTGGTAAACCTATTTCTTTGGCCAGAATTCCGGGATCCGGTATATTGCTTTTATTTATCAGTACCGATTTTGCCATCCTTACTGAAAAATCCTTCAGGAATGATTTGCATGCGTTTTTATTGAATGTAAGTGCCGAGGTGTAAGTGTTACAGCCGGTATATGGGATGCCTGTTATCTCAAAATACCCCTGTATCAAGCCGTTCTCTCCCGGGCTGCCATGTATTGCAATAAAAACAGCATCAAATCTAACCAGCCTGTCACGGAGCTGCAGTGTAAAAGTGTTTTTGTCAATCTTATAGACCTGCCCTGAAGGATCTTCCCAGAACCAGTCAAGGCCCTTTATCATTATGATGTATAACTCATAACGGTTTCTGAGTGCCCGCTCTACAGCCCCGGCACTTTTAACTGATATTTCAAACTCTGAAGAGTTGCCCCCTGTAACTATGGCGATGGTCTTCATGGAATGTGTGCATTATGGTTTCCAAATATACGAAATTATGTAGCTAGGAGTACATGTTGCTCTTTACTCGTTGCTCGTTGCTCGTTACAGGAGCCTTGATACCTTTCGGGTTTTGAAATTCTCATAAATCATCATTCATAATACTTCATCTATTATCTCACTATAACTTAAACAGCAAATAACTATGATATTAGGCATGTTTTGAATGTCGAATGATGAATATCGAACGCCGAATGTCGAAGTAGTTGCTGGATGATTTCAGATTTAATTCTCATTGTTGCAGAGGTATTATTGCCTGGATACGATGTAATATTTGTCACAATTTTTTATTATTAAACTTGTAAAAATCAATTTATTTGAAATTAACTCATGTTATTTGTCGAGTTGGAATCACTCGTCCGCCGGCTTACTTCTGCCTTCATCGAGCTCAGAGCGTTCATCCCGAATACTCGGGATTCACACTCTTCGGTTCGATATTCGACATTCATATTTGTCTCTAATGATAGTTATTCGGAAGCTCAATCTCTCATCTCTCATCTCTCGCATCTCGCCTCTCGCATCTCGCCTCTCGCATCTCGCCTCTCGCATCTCGCATCTCGCATCTCGCATCTCGCATTTCATAATTGCTCTTCTCTCCCTCCCAGGTATTTCCGCCACTTATCAATCAGCATTTTCATGTCATCGGGCAGCTCCGATTCGAACTCCATGCGTTTACCGCTCACCGGATGATTAAACGCTAGGTGTCGGGCATGCAGTGCCTGGCGTGGCATTATACTGAAACAGTTCCTGATAAACTGCTGGTATTTTGTGAAAGTAGTGCCTCTCAGTATTTTATCACCGCCGTAATCGGGATCATTAAAGAGTGGATGTTTAATATAACTCATATGCACCCTTATCTGGTGTGTTCTCCCGGTCTCCAGCTCACACTCAATGATAGAGATATATGAGAGGTCTTCAATCAGCCTGTAATGTGTTACAGCTGGTTTGCCTTCATTGCCGTCGGGGAATACATGCATAATTTTACGGTTCCCCGGATGCCTTCCTATATTGCCTCTAATGGTTCCACTATCGCCCGGGTTTCCCCAGACTATGGCTGTATATTGTCTGCCCGTACTGTGTTCATAAAACTGCCTGCCCAGGTTGTTGAGGGCAAATTCAGTTTTGGCTACAACCAGCAGGCCGGAGGTATTTTTGTCGATCCGGTGTACCAGGCCGGGCCTGATCTCACCGCTTTTAAAAAGCGGAAGGTCACCAAGGTGATGCATGAGAGCATTTACAAGTGTCCCTGTGTAATTTCCTACACCCGGGTGTACAACCATTCCTGCTTCTTTATTGAGCACCAGGATAGAGTCATCTTCATATACAATATCAAGTGGCAGATCTTCGGGCAGAATTTCCTTTTCCCGGGGAGGGTGGGCCAGTAATATCTGTATTATATCACCGGGCTTAACTCTATAATTCGGTTTTACAGCATGGTCGTTCACAATTATGTTGCCTGCCATGGCAGCATTCTGGATACGGGT
>JAYEGY010000076.1:0-12942 GCA_034659275.1 Bacteroidota bacterium
AAAAGAAAAAAGTAGGCAAAAAAGAAAAAGAAAAGGTGTTAATAACCAGAATAACTCTGCGAGTTATTTCCGGTTATATAACACTATATTACATCATCATATTATTAATAAAAATCAACTTAAAAAAACAATCCAGTGGTCTAAAAATGGGTAGTACTTTAAAAAATTAATGATCTATTGAGTTCATTACAAATATAATTGTAAGTATTTTTTAACTTTCTTTTGAAATAAAGTGATTCAAAATGCGTACTTATATAACATTACTCTTGATTGTACTGACTGTTTCGTGTAACAGAGGTGATTATAAAAATTTACCTGAAAACTTTAATATTATTATATTCCTTGCAGATGATCTTGGCTATGGAGATCTTTCATGTTACGGAAATCCGATAATAAAAACACCAAATCTTGATAATTTTGCTAATGAAGGAGTAAGGTTAACTGACTGTCATTCTGGTGGTACTGTTTGTTCTCCTTCCAGATCGGCCCTGTTGACAGGAAGAAATCCCTACAGGAGTGGCTTCTACTATATAGCAAGCAGTAACACTTATCTTGCTGCGGAGGAAATAACAATAGCTGAAATACTAAAAACAAAAGGTTACGAAACCTGCTTTCTTGGCAAGTGGCATCTCTCGACACTTGAAAAGGACAGGCGTGTTCACCCGGGCCCGGCTGAGCAGGGTTTTGATTATTTTATGGGAACTTCAGTGAATGCTTTTGACGGACCTGAAAATCCGGGGAAATTTATCAGAAATGGAGAAGAAGTTGGTGAAACAGAAGGGTGGTATTGTGACCTGATAGTTGAGGAGGCTGCTGATTGGCTGGAAAATATCAGGGATAAAACAAAACCATTCTTTCTATATATTGCATCTCATGAGCCACATACACCTATATCTCCTCCTGCCAGATATAGTGAGATATATAATAACGACAGAGTTGATTCACTTGAGAAACTGATCAACTATGGAGGAGTAAAACGACCTCCCGAAGACCTTTCGGAGTACAGGAAAGAATATTATGGAACTGTAACACAGCTGGATAATGCATTTGGAGAATTAATGGAAACCGTAGATAATCTGGGATTGAGGGATAATACATTGGTTATATTCACAAGTGATAACGGTCCGGAAACACCGGTTACCTTAGAGGAATCGAAAGGTGAATGGGACGATCCTATCCGGGACAAATGTTTCGGTACCCCTGGTATTTACAGAGGAATGAAAAGATATCCGTATGAAGGTGGTCATCGTGTTCCGGGAATTGTAAGATTGCCCGGTTCTATTGAACCCGGATCCACCAGTGATATTCTGTTTAACGGAACGGATATCCTTCCCACGATATGTAGTATGACAGGAATAGATATTCCAAACGATAAACCTTTAGATGGAATAGCAAATTTTGAAGCTTTTACAGGTAAGATACCGCCGGAAAGAACAATACCCGCCGTTTGGTTTTATCCTAATCATGGAGACACCTGGTTCAGGTTACCGCAGATGAGTATGAGATCAGGCAATTATTCTCTGATTGGATGGCTTCCTGAAAAGCCTGATAGCTTGAGCATAAATAAATGGTTTTTTAACTCAGTGCCCGAAAGATTTGAACTTTACCAGCTTGAAAATGACCCCGGTCAGCAAAAGGATATCTCTGCTGATAATCCTGATATTCTGGAAGAAATTGTTCCGGTTATGAAGGACTTGTGGATTGAAATGAGAGACGAAGGACGGGGAATGAAGAATGAAGATTAAAGATTTAGGATTTGAGAATAATAATTGAACTAGCGTTTGTTTTTATATTGGCGTGTCTATTAGCTGCATGCGCAGGTAATAATGATGATGTATTCGAAGGTGCTGAATGGATACAGGATGGGAGACCATTGCCAGGGTTTGATAGTCTTTTTTACGCTAGGAAACCCTGCTCCGGTTTTTAGGAAAGAATTTACGCTAGACAGGGAAGTAAAATCGGCCAGACTGTTTATTACTGCTGCAGGCTATTACAAATTCATCCTCAATGGCATTACTTCAGGAAAAAATATGAAGAACTGACTTTTTATTATTATTGCTAAGGTACTGGAGATCAATGGTAAGTATTAATTATGAATTATGAGTTATGAATTAATGGCTCATAACTCATAATTACTATTCGATCCCATATTTCACTTCTAATTTTTTTGGGTCGATAGGGAATTTTTTAATAAATAGTCTTACTTTGTTCAATGTTAATATTACAGTTATCTTTTAAACTTAAGATAGTATGAAAGCAAGCGCTTTATTATTACTGTTTTCGTTTGTTTCTATCATTTCCTATGCGCAGGAAGAGGGTTTTGAATCTGCCTTTACCTTATGGTATGAACAACCGGCAAATAAGTGGGAGGAGGCTTTGCCAGTGGGCAATGGAAGGTTGGGAGCTATGATATTCGGTAGATATAATGAGGAAAGAATACAGATAAACGAAGAGACCTACTGGACTGGTGGTCCATATTCCAGTGTTGTAGAGGGAGGTTACAAGGTTTTGCCCGAGATCCAGAAATATATATTTGAAGGAGAACCCCTAAAGGCTCATAAGCTCTTTGGACGTTACCTGATGGCTTACCCTGTTGAACAGCAGAAATACCAGTCGACGGCTGATCTACATATTTTCTTTGACAGACAGGATGAGGTGAAAGATTACAGGAGGTGGCTCGATCTTAAAACCGGTACAGTGCATGTTGAGTATATTATGGAGAATATATTATATAGAAGGGAAATTTTCGCTTCAGCCCCTGACCAGGCTATTATTATCAGGTTCAGTGCCGATAAGGATAATGCAATAAGCTTTGAAGCCCAGCTTCGCGGGGTGAGAAATATGGCGCATTCTAATTATGCAACAGATTATTTCAGGATGGACGGAGTGGGAGATGATGGCCTGGTGGTAAATGGCAAATCAGCTGATTACCTGGGTATTGAAGGCAAATTAAGATACAGGGTGCAATTAAAAGCTTCCGCGGAAGAAGGCAGTATGAAGGTTGAAGGAACACGGCTGATAGTTGAGAATGCTGATGCCGTAACCTTATATATAGTAGCGGCTACCAACTTCATAAATTATAAAGATATTAGTGCCGATCAGAATGTTCGTGTTAAAAATTACCTGGATAATATTAGGGATAAATCATATAAAGAATTAAGAATATCTTCAATTGATGATTATCGCAGGCTTTTCGGAAGGGTAAACCTTCAATTGCCTGAAACTGAAAATTCCTTTCTGCCAACAGACAGGAGGATGAAAGGGCTGGAAAATAATCCGGACCCTACCCTTGCTGCACTGGCATATAATTTCGGACGGTATATTCTAATATCGTCTTCACGTCCCGGTACACAGCCTGCAAATCTCCAGGGAATATGGAATGAGGATATGAATCCTTCATGGGATTCCAAGTATACCACCAATATTAATACCGAGATGAACTACTGGCCTGTTGAAACATCTAATCTGTCAGAGTGTGCTGAGCCTCTGATTAAGATGGTCAAAGAACTTACGGAACAGGGTTCGGAGGTTGCCAGGGAACATTATGGTGCCGGAGGCTGGGTTTTTCACCAGAATACTGATATCTGGAGGGTAGCTGCTCCTATGGATGGTCCTACATGGGGGACTTTTACAACAGGGGGTGCCTGGCTGACCACACATTTATGGGAACATTATTTATATACCATGGATTTGGAATACCTTCGTGATGTATACCCCGTGATTAAAGGCTCTGTTGAATTTTTTATGGATTTCCTTGTTGAACATCCCAATGGAAAATGGCTAGTAACAAATCCTTCAAATTCGCCGGAAAATCCACCTGACGGTCCCGGATACCGGTACTTCTATGACGAGGTAACAGGGATGTATTATTTTACAACTATATGTTATGGTTCAACAATCGATATGCAGATTTTACATGACCTCTTCGGTTACTATATAGAGTCAACCAAGCTGCTGAACCAGGATAAAGAGTTTGCAGAAGAAGTAAAGAAAGCCAGGTCAAGGCTGGTGCCTCCGTTAGTTAGCACAGACGGCACACTTCAGGAATGGACCGAAGATTATGGTCAGCTTGAAGAAAAACACAGGCATTTCTCCCATATGTATGGTCTTTATCCCGGCAATGTAATATCAGTGAATACAAGCCCGGAACTTATTAATCCATGCAAAGCGGTCCTTGAGCAGCGAGGCGATGGCGGAACAGGTTTTTCAAGGGCCTGGAAGATGGCACTGTGGGCGCGTTTATATAAGGGTAACAGGGCGAATAAGATATTCAAAGGGTATATTAAGGAACAGGCATACCCACAACTTTTTGCCAAATGCTACACTCCGTTGCAGATAGATGGTACGATGGGTGTGACAGCGGGTATTACTGAAATGCTGATACAGTCTCATGAAGGAGTAATTGAACTGCTGCCGGCTTTGCCCGATGAGTGGGATGAAGGAAAATTTGATGGCGTTTGTGCCAGGGGTGGATTTGAGTTATCCTTTGAATGGAAGGATAAGAAACTCACGGAACTGTATATTTTATCAAAGACCGGTGCAAAATGCAGGATAAATATTGGTTCAGATTGCGAGATTACTTCCTCAGGAAAGAAGGTTGGTATTAAAAAAATCGATGATGGAATATTTGAATTTGAAACGGAGGCTGGTGCCTTGTATAATGTTGTAATTGGATAGAATATACCAGGAAGCATTCCGGTGATATATTATTTAGCTTCACGTTATTGATTATTTTGTTCGCGACCAAATTGAAATAGTTAATGCATAATCAAAAAAACACTAATATGAAGAATCATTTACAGGGAAGGACTTTATTGCTTTTTTCTTTATTTTTTATCACAGTCACATTGAATGCTCAGGATTATAATGAGCTCAGGCTTGAAGATATTTACCGTGATAGAGTATATACACAGGAAAGATACGGACCGGTAAGGTGGATGAAAGATTCTGAGGCTTATTCAACTCTTGAGGTAAATAAAGAAACGGGAGCCCCTGACATTGTAAGGTATGAAGCCAGCTCAGGGAAACGCACAGTTTTAATATCATCTAAACAATTGATCCCTGAGGGTAAGTCTGAACCATTACAGATTGTGGATTACGGGTGGTCTGAAGATAACACCAAACTATTAATCTTTACAAATACCAGAAGGGTGTGGCGATATCATACAAGAGGTGATTACTGGGTGCTCAACCTTCTAACCGGTAAATTACAGCCATTGGGTAAAGAAGTGGAAAGAGCGACAATGATGTTTGCCAAATTCTCGCCTGATGCATCAAGGGTTGCCTATGTAAGTGAACAGAATATTTACGTCGAAGACCTGTCCTCAGGCAAAATCGAGCAGATAACATATGATGGAGGGGATAACATTATCAACGGTACATTTGATTGGGTATATGAAGAGGAACTGGATTGCAGGGATGGTTTCAGATGGAGTCCCGATGGTGATCATATAGCATACTGGCAGACAGACACGGAAGGAACAGGTGTTTTTTATATGATAAACAATGTTGATTCAGTATATTCCGTTCCAATACCCTTACCATACCCCAAAGCAGGCACAACAAATTCTGCAGTTAAAGTAGGTGTAGTATCTGCTGGCGGTGGTGGAACCAGGTGGTTTGACATTCCCGGTGATCCACGTAATAACTACCTCGCAAGAATGGATTTTATCCCGGGCTCGGATGAAGTAATGATACAGCAGCTAAACCGTAAACAAAACACCAACACTGTATGGATAGGTAACATTAATACTATGGAGCTTAAAAATATCCTTACTGACCGCGATGAAGCCTTCCTTGATATACATGATAATATTATGTGGCTGGATGAGGAGCAATATTTCACCTGGACCAGTGAACGTGACGGTTGGCTTCACCTTTATAAGGTATCGAGGGATGGGAAAGAGATGGAGCTTATTACAAGGGGTAATTTTGATGTTATAAGTATAAGCTGTATTGATCCTGTCGGAGGTTATGTATACTATATTGCTTCACCGGATAAACCTATAGACCGCTATTTGTACAGGAGCAGAATTGATGGCAGGGGAGAAGCTGAAAGAGTAACTCCAGATAATATGTCCGGTCAGCACTCGTATCAGATGTCGGCAGATGCTAGTTGGGCTATTCATACATATCAGAATGTTGTGACGCCACCACGTATATCACTTGTAAGTATTCCAAAGCACAAAGAATTACGCTTGCTGGTAAGTAACCGTGAGGCAAAAGAACGTTATGAAAACCTGGGTTTGAACCCCAAGGAATTTTTCAGGGTTGACATAGGTGAGGTTGAACTTGATGCATGGATGATAAAGCCACGTGATTTTGATCCCTCAAAGAAATACCCGGTAATAATTTATATCTACGGTGAACCGGCAGGAGCAACTGTACAGAATAACTGGGGAGGAGGTGATCTGTGGCATCAGTATATGGCACAACATGGATACCTTATCCTGAGTATTGATCCGCGTGGCACAAGGTCTCCTCGAGGCAGAGAGTGGCGTAAAATTATTTACAGAAAGATTGGTATCGTGGCCCCTAAAGACCATGCTGCTGCTGTAAAAAAAGTGATTGATACCTATCCCTTTGTCGATGGTTCAAGGATAGGAATTCATGGCTGGAGTGGAGGAGGACAAATGACCCTGAATTGCATGTTCAGGTATCCGGAATTATATAAGACAGGAATAGCGGTGGCCTTTGTCTCAGATCAGAAGAATTATGATACAATATACCAGGAGAGGTATATGAGCACTCCCCAGGATAATCCCGAGGGATACAGGGATGGTTCTCCGATAAGCCATGCTCATAACCTGCAGGGTAAGTTGTTGATAATGCATGGCACGGCGGATGATAATGTACATTACCAGAACTTTGAAATGCTTACCAATGAGTTGATAAAGCATAACAAGCTGTTTGACCAGATGGTTTATCCAATGCGGTCACATGGCATTCATGAAAGAGAGAATACCTCATATCATGTCAGGGAAACAATGGAAAAATTCTGGCTTGAAAACCTGGAACCGGGAGGAAATTAAGTAATAAGTATTAATTATGAGTTATGAGTTATGAGTTATGAAGGATGATAACTATTATCTCACTATAACTTGAACAGCAAATAACTAGGATAATAGGGTTGTTTTGAATTTCGAATGATGAATATCGAATGACGAATGTCGAAATAATGGCTGGATGATTTAAGATTTAATTCTCATTGTTGCAGAAATTTTATTGCCTAGATACGATATAATATTGCTTACTTCTGCCTTCGCAATTCAATATTCGATATTCGACATTCTTAACCTTTATTAAAAGCAGTTAGTCGGAAAGAGAATACCATTTTAAAAATGGTTGGTGGGTTCATCGCTATTCTTCCACCTCATAGCCTACAGCACGGATATTTGACTTAATCTTCTCGAGGTCGTACTCTTTTCCGCTGACGGACAGCTTTCCCTTTGCTAGATCCACTTCGGCAGATTCAATACCGTCAACAGAAGAGGCTGCATTCTCAACATTTTGTTTGCAGTGGTTGCATGTCATACCTTTAACATTCATTGAAGCAACACCCGGCACCGACTCCGCCGGTGTTTCATCTCTCGTTATATCCTTTTTCTTTCCAAAAAATCTTTTCATATATCCATTAATTATTAATAATACCAGTAAAACTGCCGACCCTATACTCAGCCACCCGGGTAGCATCTGATGATCGTGTGACATCATATGCTGAGGAAGTGCAAACCATCTTTCAGGCAGTAATGTATTTATTAAGAAGCCAAAAATAATTGCACCAGAGATAATTGATATTAGGTAGCTTACCAGGCTTTTTCTTCCCATCACTTTACCTATCATGGTAATGGTTGCAGCATTTGTAGCAGGACCTGCCATCAGTAATACGAGGGCAGCACCCGGGCTAAGGCATTTTAGCATTAACACTGCGGCTATGGGAACAGATGCAGTGGCACAGATATAAATGGGAATTGATGCAACAAGTATTATGAACATCTCAACAATATCATTACTGGTTCTCCCCGCAAAGAAATCATCCGGTATAAAAACAGCAATAAGAGCAGCTATCAGCAAGCCGATAATGAGCCATCCCATAATATCCTGCAGGAACTCAACAAAAGCATAGCGGAACATGGCTTTCACACGTGGGAAAAAGGCGGAAGGAAGCGCATTTTTATTACTTTTTTCAATAACTTGTTCTTCTTTTTCTTTTCTTGTAATACTGTTTGTTAGCAATCCGCCCGAAATTCCTGTAGCCAGGGCCACGAAAGGCCTTATAAGAGCAAAGGGCAGGCCAAGCATCGAATAAGTTACAAGTATTGAATCAATGCCGGTCTGTGGTGTTGATATCAGGAATGACACTGTAGAGCCCCGGGAGGCACCGTTCTTGTAAAATGATAAACCTGTTGGTATCACTCCACAGCTGCATAAAGGCAATGGTATTCCAAGTATTGAAGCATTCGCAACCGCACCATTTCGGTTTCTTCCCATATACCTCCTGACTTTGTTCTTCGGGAATAGGAGGTATAATATGCCGGCGAAGAAGAATCCCAATAGTAAATAGGGAGCCATCTCCGTGGTTATAAAAAAAAGCTCATTAATAAAATCCCTTATATATTCCATTTATTTACCCTCCAGTATCACTATAAGGTATGAACGGGTAAAATTGTTCAAAATGGAAAGATGGAACCGTGTGGTTTAAGATTTAGGATGTGTGAAAGCACAGAGCACAGAGCACAGAGCACAGAGCACAGAGCACAGAGCACAGAGCACAGAGCACAGAGCACAGAGCACAGAGCACAGAGCACAGAGACTTAGGGACGAAAAGACTAATGGGTTTGAATGTCTACCTGTCGGCAGACAGGTTTGAATGCCTGCCTTCCGGCAGGCAGGGTTTGAATGTTTGAAAATTGAATGAATTTCTTAAATCTTCATTCTTCATTCTTCAATCTTCTCCCTGCTCCCTGCTCCCTGCCCCCTGCCCCCTGCCCCCTGCCCCCTGCTCCCTGCCCCTCGCCCTCGGGTGATAAAGACCAATGGTTTCTTTCAGGTAAATGCGATCAATATGTGTATACACTTCCGTTGTCAGTATTGATTCATGTCCTAACATTTCCTGAACGGCCCGGAGGTCGGCACCGGCCTGCACCAGGTGGGTGGCAAATGAATGCCTGAAGGTATGGGGACTGACCTTTTTCCTGATGCCAGCCTGCTTGCATAAATCACGGATAATCGTATATATCATTATACGGCTGAGTTTTTTACCCCTGCGATTCAGGAAAACTATGTTTTGATCCTCAATTGTCTTTAGCCTGTTCCTGTCCTGTAAATAGTAATTTATCTGTTTTATAGTATTTTGATTGAGTGGTACGAGCCTTTGTTTATCACCTTTGCCCGTGATTGTGACATATTCATCCTTAAAATGTATGTCAGTTAATCTCAGGTTAATAAGCTCAGATACACGCAAACCACAACCGTACAATGTTTCAATAATTGCTTTATTCCTTTGTCCTTCGGGCTTACTGAGGTCAACAACTGAGATTATATTGTCGATTTCCTCAACGGAAAGAACATCCGGCAGCCTTATACCGGGTCGTGGTGATTCAAGCATTGTGGCCGGGTTTTCACTTATTTTCCCTTCAATAAGCATATACCTGAAAAAACTTCTTATACCTGATAATGTTCGTGATTGTGTCCTCGGGTTATCAATATCAAGCCATTTGATAAAATGCAACAGTTGGTTGAATGTCACATCAACAGGCATTATTGCAGGCGACTGGTTTTCACAGTATTCACGCAGCTTATTCACATCCAGAAGATAGGCATGAATACTGTTTTCTGACAAGGAACGTTCAATGGTTAGGTAATTTTTAAATTCCCTGATGCAATCTGTCCAGTTCTCTCTCATTATTTGACTATGATTATCCAAAAGTATCACTAAGTATTATAAGTTCAAAATTTTGGTTTCATCCCTCTTCTCTGGAAATCGGGAGTTTAATTTGTTATCTTTGTCAGGTGCAAGTAATGAACCGATATGATAATTACAATAATTAACGGTCCGAACCTTAATTTACAGGGAAACAGGGAGCGGAATATTTATGGAGATAAAAGTTTCGAGGATTATTTTAAGGAGTTGACAGGTACTTACCCGGAGGTTGATTTCAGATATTTTCAATCAAACGTTGAAGGTGAAATAATAAATGCCTTGCAGGAGGCTGGGAGGGAAGCCCGGGGTATCATCCTGAATGCCGCAGGTTTTACTCACACCTCAGTTTCCATTGCCGATGCAGTGGCAGCAATCACTGTTCCTGTAATTGAGGTACATATAAGCAATATTTTGAGCAGGCAGGAGTACAGGCATAAATCGTTGATAGCGCCACATTGCAAGGGAAGCCTGTTTGGTTTCGGCCTTGATGGTTACAGACTGGCAACAGAAGCATTACTAAATATTTTAAACGATAAACAATGAACTGGAAAAGAACTAAAATTGTTGCTACTATTTCTGACAAAAAGGCTGAACCGGAATTTATCAGGAAATTGTACAGAGCAGGCATGGATGTGGTACGCATAAATACCGCGCATCAGGATATTGAGGGAACAATGAGGCTAATGGACAATGTCAGGAAAGTGTCGGATAAAATTGCTTTTCTTCTCGATACCAAGGGTCCTGAAATAAGAACAACCGTATGTGAAGGAACATTGAATTTCAGCAAGGGTGAACACGTAAATATTATTGGTGACCCCGAATCGCGTACAAACCAGTCAGTTATAGCTGTAACATATCCTGATTTTGCCAGGGATGTGCCTGTGGGGTCACATATTCTTATAGATGATGGAATACTTGAACTGAAAGTATTGACAAAAGATGGCCAGGCTCTTGAATGCAAAGTGCTCAATGATGCGGCCCTTGGATCAAGGAAAAGCGTAAATGTACCCAAAGTAAAACTCTGCCTGCCATCAATAAGTGAAAAGGATAAGAGGTATATTGAGTTTGCCATTGAGAATGATATTGATTTTATAGCACATTCTTTTGTCAGGTCTGCACAGGATGTTCAGGATGTTCAGAAGCTGCTGGATGAAAAGAACAGCAAGATAAAGATCATTGCAAAAATAGAGAACCAGGAAGGAGTAGATAACCTTAACGAAATACTTGAAAATTCATATGGCATAATGGTAGCAAGGGGTGATCTTGCAATAGAGATACCGTATGAAAGAATACCGGGCATACAGCGCAGGATAATAAATAAATGTATAAAGAAAAGGAAGCCTGTTATTGTTGCTACCCAGATGCTTCATTCAATGATTAAAAATCCGAGGCCCACACGTGCGGAGATCAGTGATATTGCAAATGCTATTTACTGGCAAACCGATGCCATTATGCTCAGCGGCGAAACGGCTTATGGCAAATACCCTGTTGAATCAGTGGAAACAATGACCAGGGTGGCAAAGGAAGTGGAGAAAAACAAGGAAAAATTTCTTGAACTGCCCGCCGGATCCCTCACCGGCGAAGTATCGGCATACCTGGCAAAAGTTGCTGTAAAAACAGCTTCAAGAGTGGGGGCAAAATATATAATTTCAGATACCGTACGCGGTCGAACCATCAGGAATATGTCGGCATACAGGGGATTCAATCCTATTATTGCCCAGTGCTATTCGGCCAGAACCATGAGGGAACTTGCTTTATCTTACGGCGTATATCCCAGGGTGCAGGAAAAATACAAATCATCGGAGATGTTTTTGAAGATAGCCCTTGAAAACCTGCTTGAGTTGCATGAACTGAAAGATAATGACATACTTGTTGTGCTTGCCGGTAATTTTAACCGGGGAGCGGGATCTTCCTATATCGAGGTGGGATCTGTTGAGTTCCTCAAGGAGAGGGTAAGTTAATTAGTTAACACCCTATAATGGTCTGATTTTTGATGTCAAATGTGATGTTCATTTCTGTGACAAGATGATAAAATATTTAATAATATCTATATTTTCATTATTACTACATCCTGTGCATGTATCAATGTCGAGCATGGAATATGAGCCTGATGATGGGGGCTACAAAATTACAGTAAGGATGTTCAGTGATGATTTGCTACTCGATCTCCTGAGCCTGTATGAACTTCCGGGAGAACACATTGCTGATCACGTTTATACAGGCCCGGATGATATATATGAAGATTATGTAAATGAAAAGATCGAAATAAAAATTAACGGAAAGCAATACAGGGCCGAATTGCTTGAAAGCGAAAAACTTGAGATTGAAACAATAATGCGGCTCTTTGTTTCATTTGAAGGTAGAGCTGACAGCGTTGAAATAAGTAATACAATTTTAACCGGTATATATGTGGATCAGGTGAACCTTTTTATATATAAAGATGATAAAAACGAACTTGTCTTTCGTTTTACTACTACCTATTCAGAAGAAAGGCTTAAGCTGGTTAACCCGGAAACAGTACCGTAAATACAAGTTTGATGAAACACATACTGACTACTATATTGATCTTTTTCACTTTTGTTCTCAGCTCATATAGTACACATAACAGGGCCGGTGAGATAACCTATAAGCAATTATCAGACCTGACATATGAAATTACCATAACTACTTTTACGTATGTTCTCAGCCAGGCCGACAGGGATTTTCTGGATGTTGACTGGGGCGATGGGACTATATCAACTGCCGAGAGGATCTTCAAAGGACAGTTACCTAATTATTACCAGAAAAATATCTATAAGATCGAGCATACTTACCCCGGACCGGGCATCTATAAGATTGTCGTGCAGGATCCCAACAGAAACTACGGGATAGTAAATATCCCGAATTCAGTTAATGTGGTATTTTCAATCTCAACTGTTCTTATGGTAAACCCGGGTATGGGACTGAACAGCACACCTGTGCTTCTGAACCCACCTTATGACAAAGCCGCACTGGGATATAAGTTTATTCACAACCCCGGT
>JAYEGY010000077.1:0-5277 GCA_034659275.1 Bacteroidota bacterium
AAAACTTAATACTGATATACAATAAGTTACATGGGTGTTGCAAAAAAGTGCGGAAAACAGGAGTTAGTCTGTTTTCCTTTTTCAAAATTAATAAAAAAACTCTCGTTATCTTTACCTAAGAACTGATAATTTTTGTTAAGCAGGGGATGAGATATTCATTGAACGGCTATATATACAGCTTTGTTATTGATCCGGTACTATCGCATTACTACCGCTATATTATTGAGGAGCTTACATCTGATTACTCGGTGATAGATATAGCATGTGGTACGGGATCTTTGTCACTGTCCATGTCGGGGTCGGTTGACAGGGTTACAGGGATAGATCTTTCAGCAGAAATGGTTGATATAGCAAGAAATTCTGCCAGTAAAAAGAATATTGATAATGCGAGGTTTGATATAAAGGATGCTTCTGATCTTTCTTCATACAGTGATAATGAGTTTGATTTAGCAGTGGCTTCCATGGCCATTCACCAGTTTGATTCTGAGCTGGCACTGGAAATACTTGGCGAGATGAAAAGGATTGCTCCCAGGGTGGTGCTCATGGATTATAATCACCCGATCCCGCCGGGTATATCAAAGCTTGTTATCTTTATTATAGAGCGTATAGCAGGAGGGGATCACTACAGGAATTTCAGGAGGTTCAATGCTCATGGAGGCTTGCCATATTTTATTAAGCGGTCGGGGCTTAAGATAAAATCTGACAAGCTCAGGCCCCGGAGTGCTTTCAGGGTAGTGGTATGCAGCTAAAGGCACAGGGCGCAGAGCACAGAGCACAGAGCGCAGAGCACAGAGCACAGAGCGCAGAGCACAGAGCACAGAGCACAGAGCCAAGAGCACAGAGCACAGGCTTTGCCATCCGTATTTTTACCTCTTGAACAGATCCATATCAAGGGATCGTTCACCATTCACGAATGCAACCACGAAGGCCTGGTCATAACCTTCTTCCCTGAGTAATTTCCGCACTTCAATGGCTTCCTCAAGATCATCAAATTCACCAAGTGTAACACGCCAGGCACCTTTATAGAAATATTCCGAGGTTTTGTAGGTTTTACCACTAACTGAAATAGTTTTTGATTGTACTGATTGCATGCTTGATAAGAACTGTACTTTATACACCACCTTATCCCTGGCAGTGGCCTCCTGTTGTTTTCTTAGTTCTTCAGCTCTCAGGCTGTCGGCCCTTCTTTTTTCAGCTTCAAGCTCTGCTGCTTTCAGACTATCAGCAATTCTTTGTTCTTCGGCCCTTCTTTCGGCTTCCAGCCTTGCAGTTTCGAGGCTGTCGGTTATCCTTTGTTCTTCAGCCCGCTTTTCAGCAGCCAGCCTTTCAGCTTTGAGTTCTTCTGCCCTCAGGCTGTCGGCTATCCTTTGTGCTTCTGTAAGTTTTTCATCTTCACGCCTCTTTGCATCTTTTTGCATCGCCAGCAGGGGGGAATTCATAGCATACTCTCTCAGGACATCTGAAAGTAAGAATGCATTGTCATTCTTATATTCAGCACTCAGCTCTACCTTGTATAGCTGTCTGTTAATCTTATTTTTCATAATACCTGATCTTTCGATCATAGTATAAAACCCGTGATTTTGACCATGCCGGTTAATTTTAAAAGCAACTTCATCATTATCAGTATTTATCTGATCATGCAGGTTTACAGGGTCATCCCAGCCATAGCCATTGAAATTGCTGAAAAAGATATCAAATCCCCCAAGCCCGGGAAGGCCGTCAGATGAGAAGTACAAATTATTGTTCTGATCAAGGCATGCATATAGTTCAGAGCCTGTACTGTTGAATTTGTTTCCCATATTTTCAGGGGTGGTCCAGGCATTATTTTCATACCTGCTTATGTAAAGGTCAAGGCCTCCCATACTTCCGGGCATGTCTGAAGAAAATATCATTATATCACCTGATCTTGAAACTGTAGGATGGGTGTAAGTGTTATGATCCTGGCAAAAACTGAGAGCTTCATCGTTAATTTCCCACATTTCAAGACTGACATTTGAACCTGGTTCAGCCCTGTAAATTTTTACCTTACCATCATCCTGAGACAGCTTTGAATAATAAAATCCGGACCTGTCACCTGTAAAGCTTATTCCCTCGGCAGGAACGGCCAATGGCCTGTCTGTGTTAAAAAGATACTGATTGCCCGGAACCGAATCATTTAGTGAAACATAGTGTAATTCCCTGTCACCGAATGATATATGTTTTGAAATCATTCTTGACGTGGTCTTTGAAAGAGATAAAAACAGGAGTCCGTTTTCATAAAGCTGAACACCCGATGAAGGGGATATAATATCAAGTTCAAATGCATTGATGTTCAGGTATGGGTTAGTGCTACCGGTATCAATCGGGTGGTATGAAGCATCGGCATGCCGTATTCCTTCTATGCAGTATACTTTTCCGGCTATTCCCTTAGAAATACCGGGGTATACTATCAAGATCAGAAGTATTGTTATCACCTGTTTCATCCCTGATGCTATTTATTTTACCAGTGAAAACGCTTATATCTTTTTGATCTGCTGTAGGACAAATTTATTCCGGCAGACAGTTCAATTGATGGTATCTTTTTGTAATATGGTGACTTTCTCGATACTGCCAAAAATGCTCCTATATAAACCCCGGGGTAATTATACCTGAAGAAGACTGATATTTTATCCCTGTTATAAAAATAGCTCCCAATGCAGAAATTATCTATATATATTTTCACCATAGGGTATATATGGTTGGCAAAATCATTCAAAGTGCTGTCCGATACACTGAAAATTACAGATGGTTCGATTATCAGGTTCATTGGCCTGTACAAAACGAACTTGTAGCCACCCATAAAATGGTAATGTCTTATTTCATGGTTGTAAGATATAGTATCATCCGGCAACATGCCTTCGAGGATGCTGGTTGCCGATAATCCCATATACAATGCAGGGCTATAATAGTATATGCCAAAATCAACATTGGGATCATATGTAGTTTCACTTATCGTACTGTCAGGAAGCTCAATGTCAGGTATGGTGGTAACTGTATTCATTGAACCCTGCAAGGAGAGACCCATTGATAAAAACGAGGTTGAATTTTCATTTAATTCAATATGGTACGATCCTGTGGCCTTAAAGCCTGATGATTCAAATTTATCTGATGATCTGTGAAACACCTGGTAACCTATGCCTATGTTTCTATAGCTTAAATGGTCAGGCATGTTATAATAACCTTCTGCTTTTTTTGTTAACCTTGTATCTCCGCTCAGGATCATTGATTGATAATCATCTCCCGTAGCATAATTAAAGTTTATGGAATTATAATCTTTTGAGCCTGAGATTGCAGGGTTATACCAGGAGGGATTATAGATCCATGTCCCGGCAGGATTTAAAAGTGAATCCTGGCTGTATAAATTCAGCGGGAATATAATTAGGAAAACATATAATACATTCCTGATCATTTTCAACCAGATCATATTGTTAATTTTAATAGGCGGAGGACAAGTTATAAAAATTTAGGATATTTAATAATATTAAACGTAAAATACCCTCATTAGTTGTATATATTTACAATGTGAGAATTCACTTTTTGCACAGTTAAGTCCTCGGGAATTCTGTTTTTTGCCGGTCATAAATTCCGGCTTATTTATCGTTTAAATACGCTCATCTAAGAAAATCCTCTGTTAGTCAAATTAATTTTACTACTGTTTTTTGTTTGCATACATTTGATATGGTTTCAACATATGCTGAGTCTGTAAAAATCCAGTTTTTGGATGATTATCCCCTCGAACTTAGAGATAAATTCAAGGACCAGTTTTACACGCCGGCATTAAAAGAACCAGTAAAAATAAACAGCCCTCGTTAGTCAATTTTATGATGTGACTGACGGGGCGAAAGCATGCCTGGAACTAACAATTTCGTGAATATAGATTCTTTCTTTTTAACTTATTCCAATGGGCTACTCACCGCAGGTTCCGTATCTGTGAGTGAGGCTTGGGATTTGGAATATTTATCTTATAAAAAACCAGATATTAGCACCGGTACCCGGACAATGACCTCTGGTACAGGCTCAGCATCCCTCTATCCAGAATCAAATGATCCCAATGCAATTACTGCAGTTACTTGCTTCAGCCTTAAGGAGACTTTCCTGGCTGAAGTAGGTCGTGACTGTACTTTTTTTGCTGCAGTCGAAGCTGCTAACTTCGGGGTACCGGCTGCTAATCCTGGTTTTAATACAAACATAACAAATAAGCGCACATTTAACCCAGACGTACGCTTATTTGAAATTAGGTTAAACCTCGAAACATTAAAATTATGAGGTATATAAGATTTTTATTGATTCCTTTTTTCTTTTGCCTGGTTACAAATACAGTTTTTTCACAAAATGCTGGTTCTGATCAGAGCGTATGTGGATTAACAACCACTCTTGCAGCTGATGATCCCTCACCTAATAGCGGACAATGGTCTGTAGTTGGTACACCTCCAGGTACTGTTACTTTCGCAGATAACACATTATATAACACAGCTGTAACTGTAGGTTCATATGGATTTTATACTTTCAGGTGGACTGTTGATGGAGTAGGTTCTGACGATGTTGATATCACATTTAATCCTGATAATACAATTACCCTTAGTTCAGAAGCCGGAACAGATAACCAGGAAGTATGTATCAATACGGCTATAACGCCAATAACCTATACCACCACGGGAGCAACAGGAGCAACATTCAGCGGTCTTCCAACGGGTGTTAGCGGCAGCTGGTCAGCTGACCAGGTAACTATAAGCGGCATTCCTACAGCTTCCGGCACATTTGACTATACTGTGACGTTAACTGGAGGCTGTGGAGATATTACCGCCACCGGTAGCATAGCAGTAAATCCTGACAATACAATTACCCTTAGTTCAGCGGCGGGAACGGATAACCAGGAAGTATGTATCAACACGGCAATCACAGATATAACTTATACCACCACGGGAGCAACAGGAGCAACATTCAGCGGTCTTCCAACGGGTGTTAGCGGCAGCTGGTCAGCTGACCAGGTAACTATAAGCGGCATTCCTACAGCTTCCGGCACATTTGACTATACTGTGACGTTAACTGGAGGCTGTGGAGATATTACCGCCACCGGTAGCATAGCAGTAAATCCTGACAATACAATTACCCTTAGTTCAGCGGCGGGAACGGATAACCAGGAAGTATGTATCAACACGGCAATCACAGATATAACTTATACCACCACGGGAGCAACAGGAGCAACATTCAGCGGTCTTCCAACGGGTGTTAGCGGCAGCTGGTCAGCTGACCAGGTAA
>JAYEGY010000077.1:5377-12903 GCA_034659275.1 Bacteroidota bacterium
AAATCCTGACAATACAATTACCCTTAGTTCAGCGGTAGGAACGGATAACCAGAAAGTATGTATCAACACGGCAATCACAGATATAACTTATACCACCACTGGTGCTACGGGAGCAACATTCAGCGGTCTTCCAACGGGTGTTAGCGGCAGCTGGACAGCTGACCAGGTAACTATAAGCGGCACTCCTACAGCTTCTGGGACCTTTGACTATACTGTAACGTTAACGGGAGGCTGTGGGACTGTCACAGCACAAGGCACAATAACAGTTAATTCCTTACCTATAGTAGACGCCGGAACAGATGCCAGCATACCCAATGGTACAAGTACCACCCTTGATGCAACAGTGACAGGAGAAGGTCCCTTCACTTATAGCTGGGAACCAGCTTCTTTACTTGTTGATGCAACCGCAGAAGATCCCACAACGGTTAATTTATTTACCACCACGACCTTTACTCTGACGGCGACATCTGATGCTACAGGATGTTCAGCCAGTAATGACGTTACAATCACAATAACAGGAAGTGCCTTGAGCGCCACAGCAGAGGCGACACCATCCACAGTGTGTGCAGGGGAGAGTGCACAACTCTCGGTTACAGCCAGCGGTGGGTCGGGCACCTATACATACACCTGGACTTCCAACCCTGCAGGCTTTAGTTCAACGGACTCTGATCCTGTAGCAACTCCGGGAGTAACCACTACATATTATGTTGAGGTAGATGATGGCTATAACACTGTTAACTCAGAAGTCACTGTAACATATAATGACTTACCCACAGTCAGCATTACAGGTCCTGCATATATAGCCGTAGGTTTTACCACTACTTTGTCTCCTGCAACAGGAGGAACATGGATAAGTAATAATCCATCTGTTGCTTCAGTTACCGATGATGGAGTGGTAACAGGAATATCTGCAGGAACAGCAAGTTTTACCTATACTGATAATATTACAGGGTGCAGCAATACAACTGCATCAATTACAGTAAGATCACTTCCTGCAGGATGGGAAGTAAATCCGCCGGATTATACATATAATGGCCAGGTAACGGCAAAAGTATTAATAGAAGACATAGCAGTTGAATCAGGAGTGCTGGCTGCCTTTGCAGGTGAGGAATGCAGGGGCCTTATTGACGCTTCTTACTTTGAACCATCAGATCATTATGTTTTTGTGCTTATATGCTATGATAATAGTTCTGCGGGTGCAAAGTTAACTTTCAAATACTATGACCCTACAGAAGATACAGTATATGATATGGACAGGTCAGTAGATTTTGAATCTGATATGATTATTGGTAGCGCTGTCGATCCATTGATAATGTCTGTGGGTGTCGATTTTAATAAATCTTTCCCGGTCGGTTGGTCCTGGTTCTCGGTCAATATACTTATGGATGATATGACACTGGGAAATATTCTTCCTTCAAGCTCGGTGGAAAATGATTACATTAAGAACCAGGTGGCGTCTGCTACTTATTATGACGGATATGGATGGTTCGGGGAACTCGAAGAGATAGACCCAACCGAACTGTATAAGATTAAAGTGCAGAATAATAGCGATATTGATATAACAGGATGGGCTGTTGACGTTGCTGAAACCCCAATTGATCTGGTGACGGGTTGGAACTGGATCGGATACCTTCCCCAGGTATCTATACCGATTGACGAAGCACTGTCTTCAGTCTCTTTCGTTGATAATGACTATATTAAGAATCAGACAGCTTCATCAACTTATTATGAAGGTTATGGCTGGTTTGGCGAGCAGCTTTCCAACCTTGTACCCTCTGATGGTTATATGATGAAGGTAGCCAATCCCGGCACCCTGATTTATCCTGCCTCATCCGGAACAAAGAGTATCCATATTGTTGGAGAAACAGGGGATTATGGATTTAACCCACGGGAATTCGAATTTAACGGTTCTGTTACCGCCAGGGTACTTATCGACAGCATTCCGGCAGGCTCTGCAGATGATCAACTTATTGCATACGTGGATGATGAGATCAGGGGAGTTATAAAAGGACAATATTTTGAACCTACCGGTGAATATCTCTTCCCGGCAATGATTCACAGTAACCTGGCTGATGGCGAAATAGTTAAATTCAGGTATTATGATGCTTCAAAGGATAAAGTGTATTATTGTGAGGAGACAATTACTTTCAGAAAAGATATGATCGTTGCAGATGCTTACGATTCATTTGACCTGAATGCGAAATCAGGTGATGTACATGTTTTTCCTGACTCTGATTTTGAGCCTGTTTTGAAGGTATATCCGAATCCCTTTGAACACACTCTTAAGATTGAGTACAATGTGCCTGAAATATCTCATGTAAGCTTAACTATTTTTGATATATTTGGTAAACCAATCCATGTATTGGTAGACCAGGAACAACAACCAGGAAATTATTTAATTCAGTGGGATCCACAGGCAAATTACAGTGGAATGTATATCATCCGGTACATGGCAGGGGATGTTCGGGAGATCCGGAAAGTCCAATTAATCAGATGATATTATACATATTGTGAAATTTTTAAATAAAATTATGAGTACTTTCAGCAGGATTATTTTGTTGATCTTGTTATTAGTCCTTGCTAAACAAAATCTTGCAGGCCAGTCACATGGTTGGTCCGTTAATCCACCAGATTATGCCTATAATGGTGAAGTTACAGCCATAATATTTCTCGGTTCTGACGAAGTCACGACGGGAACTTTGGGAGCCTTTGTTGACGGTGAGTGCCGTGGATATGCTGACGGATCCTTATTCCCTCCAACAGGTAAGACTGTATTTACGGTTATGTGTTATAGTAACGAGTCCAGTGGCGAAACCTTGAATTTTCAATATTATGTTTATGATGCGGTAGAGGGGAATACCTACTATGATATCAATGAAACGGTTGAATTTGTTTCAGATATGATTAAAGGCACTGCAGCCGAGCCTCTTGAATTTCACATTACAGTAAATAATCCTCCTGTTGTAAGTAATCCGGTTGAAGATCAAATTCTTTATGAAACCTTTGGCACTCACACCATTGACCTCTCTACAGTTTTTGATGACCTGGATGGCCCAACTGCAGATTATTCAGCAGTGAGCAGCAACACTTCCGTTGTAACAGTATCCGTTGCCGGATCTATACTTACAATTTCAGAGGCAGGTCTGGGAACATCAACCATAACTGCCACACTGAGTGACGGAGAATATTCTGTTGATGATGTTTTTGATGTTACTGTTTATGAAATACCTGATGCTATTGCCGGGGAAGACAGGGAGATTTGCCTTAATGAGAGCACAACCCTTGGAGCACCCCCGATTGATGGACATACATATAGCTGGACTTCAGATCCGGCAGGGTTTACTTCCACAGAGGCTAATCCAACAGTCACTCCTCAGGTTACCACTACCTATACCCTTGTTGAAACAATCACAGCTACCGGAGCTACAAATTCCAATAGCGTAACTGTAACAGTTAACCCCCTGCCTACCATAAGTATCCTTGATCCTGCTGAATGTGCACCGGATCTGGAAACTTACAGTGTATCAGTTACAGTTAGCTCGGGAACAGTAACCAGCACGGCAGGTACAGTTACAAATACCGGCACAAACGAATGGACCATAAGCGGTGTTACGGCCGGTACTGATATAACATTGACTGTAACCGATGGCAATAGCTGCGAGTCAACCCTTGAAGTCACATCACCTGATTGCAGCTGTCCTGTGATAGCCGCCCCGGTAAGCGGTGGAGATGAAGCATACTGCGCTGGAGACGAAATACCCACCATAAGCGCAAGCGTAGAAGCCGGTGAGACTGTTGACTGGTATGGGGAAGCCACAGGAGGCAGCCCCTTACTTCAAAACTCACTTACCTATACACCGGCAACTCCCGGCACCTATTATGCCGAGGCAAGAAATACAACAAGCGATTGTACCAGCAGTACCAGGACAGCAATAACAGTCACTGAAAATCCATTACCGGCAGCTGCCGGATCCATAAGCGGCCCTGCAACTTTTACGCCGGGAACAACAGGTGTTGAGTATTCTGTATCGCCCATTGCAAATGCAACAGGATATATATGGGCTTACAGTGGTACAGGTGTCACGATCAATGGTACGGGAGCCAATGTTACACTTGATTTTTCATTGGAAGCAGCGGCAGGTACATTAACTGTGAAGGGAACAAATTCATGTGGAAATGGAGAAGAATCAGCCCTGGAGTTACAATCTGAAATAAAAACACTTAACCTAACATCTGTATTTCTGCAGGGTCTCTACGACAGCTCAGGCCAGATGCGCCAGGCATGGGACGAGTCAGGTCCTCACTGGGAAGCAGGTGTGGCAGATCATATAAGCATTGAATTACATAGTTCAACAGGCTATTCAACAGTCGTTTACACGGCTGAAGATGTGCCGCTAAATACAGATGGCACAGCTACAGTTACAATACCGGCAACTTATGGCGATTCATACTATATTACTATAAAACACCGTAACAGTATTGAAACGACAACCGCATCAGTTGTTTCTTTTGCCGGTGGCACAATAAACCAGTCATTTGGTAGCAGATCTGAGGTATATGGCGGGAACTTGGGTGAATCGGGTGATGGTTACTATGTGATATATGCAGGTGATGTTAACCAGGATGGGTATATTGACACACAGGATTTTGTAGGTGTGGATAACGACTCATATAATTACCGGACAGGTTATCTTGTTACTGACGTCGACGGTAACGGAGTTATTGATACCAATGATTTTATTTTTATTGATAACAATAACTATAACTATATAGGAGCTATTCTTCCATAGATTTTTCCTGGATTAAGCAATAATAAGTATTACCTGCTTACCCGGAGTAAGGCAGGGTAAAAATTTTGAATATTGGAAATAATATAATAACAAATATGAAAAGGCTATTTATTCACTGGACCGGAGCTATTACACTTTTGATATTTATCTTATCAGGTAATATAGCATTTTCCCAGGGTTTCAACTATAGTGTACAAAACCTGGAGCAAACTGCTTCAAATAAGCTTGAATTTGACGTTTATTTACTTGATACAGATAATAGTGAGCCCTTTGAGCTGGCAAGCAGCCAGTTGGGATTTCTATTCAATTCGCTGATTTATACAGGTGGAACAGTCACTGTTACAATTGATAACACGGGATCAGGACTTAACAGTCCCCAGCAATTTACAGCAAACCCGTCCGTTGAAAGCTCACTGAGCGGGTATCCTGATCAGACTCTTATCAGACTTGCCGGTCGTACCCCGCCCGGGGCAGGAAATGGCACCATCATTTCCACCAGTGGGAATGGTACACTGCTTACACACTTTAGTATTACCAGCACTGTGGATTTTACGGCCAGTTCCACACCGGATCTTACCTTCTGCTCCAGTGATGTCACCAATCCTTTATACCCTACCCGGGTGTCCGAGTATGTGGATAATACAAATACGCCACGGACTGTAACAGCAGGGGTGAATGCGCTGGTTGATGAAAACCCCGTACTCAACCCGCCTCCAACAGCTTATGATGTTACAGGAGGTGGTGAATATTGTGAAGGCGAGGGTGGCTTGCCGGTCGGACTGTCCGGCTCAGAAACCGGGGTAACCTATACATTATATAAAGATGCTGTTGCCCAGACCCCGACCGTAGAGGGTACAGGATCACCCATCTCCTTCGGTAACCAGCTTGCAGGCACTTATACGGTTACCGGGACAAATGCCGGTGGAACCACCGACATGACAGGAAGCGCCGTTATAACTGAAAATCCTGCTCCTCCAGGTCCTGAGCATACAATCGACTGTTCAGGCGGTGCCGGGAATGCTGTTGTAACAGTAACAAGCCCTACAGGAACAGGCTATGAATACAGTCTCGACGGAGGGGCATTTCAGTCAAGCACTTCATTCAGCGGTGTATCAAACGGATCTCACACAATTACAGTGAAAAATTCATCAGGTTGTACAACTACAGGACCCAGTTTTGAGGTGTCATGTGGTTGCAGCAATCCTCCAACTCTTTCATTAAGCAGTACCTCCGGCACTACCTGCGGAACAGATCCCGTTACTGTGAGTGATAACACTTTCGGTGGTTCGGCAACGGCGGTAACCATTAAGCATAACGGTTCAGGCACTGTAGATCCTGCATTATCCGGCTCATCACCCTTTTCCTTTACCTATTACCCGGTGGCCGCAGATGCAGGAAATGTTGTCTGGATCACCGTTGCCACAGATAACCCGCTGGGATCACCCTGCGAGGCTGCAACGGGTACTTATTCACTTACGGTATATGCATTACCATCAGCCCCTCTGATTGGTACCTTGACACAACCCACATGTTCGGTAGCTACGGGGAGTGTTGAATTAAATGGTTTACCTGCAACGGGAACATGGACTTTAATACGCTATCCCGGTGAGGTGAAAACGATCGGAACAGGTACAAGTATAACTGTATCATCACTGGAACCGGACACCTATTATTTTACCGTAACAAATGATAATGGATGTACATCTGCTCCGTCAGCCGATGTGGTAATAGATGCCCCGCCGCCAACACCGACACCTCCTGTGGTAGGCACAATTACTGAACCAACCTGTGATGTTGCTACCGGCAGTGTCGTTCTTGAAGGCCTGCCATCCACGGGGACCTGGACAATCAACGGTTCCCCGGGCGGAATAACAAAAACAGGAACCGGTACAAGTACTACTATTTCGTCACTCAGCCCGGACATTTATACCTTTACAGTAACCAATTCATACGGTTGTACTTCGGCATCTTCATCCAACGTTGTGATACCGGAGCAGCCTCCCACACCAACACCACCTGTTGTAGGGGATATCACCCCACCTACATGTACCGTGGCAACAGGAAGTGTTGTTTTGAGTGGCCTGCCATCGAGCGGCACCTGGACCATTACAAGGTACCCTGGTGGAGTTACCACAACCGGATCGGGAACAAGCACAACAATATACGGCCTGCCGGCCAACGGCACTTACAATTTCACGGTTACAAATGAAGCAGGTTGTGTGTCAGATCTATCGGAAGACGTTGTGATACCTGGACAACCACCTACTCCTTCAGCTCCCATGGTGGGTACTATAACTCAACCGACATGCGACGTTTCAACGGGAAGTGTTGTGTTAAACGGGCTACCTTCGAGTGGCACCTGGACCCTGACACGGGATCCCGGGGGAGTAACCACCACAGGTAGCGGGACAAGCACCACTATAACAGGACTGGCCTCAGGCACCTATACCTATACTGTAACAAATGAATATGGATGTACTTCTGATCCATCGGAGGAGATTACAATCGAAGACCAGCCCCCGACCCCATCAGCACCTATAGTGGGTGTTATTACCCAGCCTACATGTGATGTGGCAACAGGCAGTGTGAACCTCAGTGGCCTGCCGTCGACAGGTGAATGGACAATCACCACCAGCCCGGGGGGAGCAACATCAACGGGAACCGGGACATCAATTACGATAGAAGGTCTTGAACCGGGCACTTATACATTTACAGTTACAAATTCATTTGGATGTA
>JAYEGY010000078.1:0-50016 GCA_034659275.1 Bacteroidota bacterium
ATCCGAAAATAATAAAAATACCTGTAAGGCAAACAAAGACGATTTCAGAAGTGAATTATTTTAACTTATTTTGATATTCTAAAATACCAGTTGTGAAAATAACTTTTCTCGGTACAGGTACTTCACAGGGTGTCCCTGTCATAGCATGTAACTGCAGAGTATGCCAGTCGAAAGATCCGAAAGATAAGCGACTCAGGTCATCCCTGCTTATAGAAATTGAGGGTAAAAACATAGTCATTGATGCCGGACCAGATTTCAGGCAGCAGATGCTGCGGGCCGGTGTTAAAAAACTTGACAGTATACTGCTTACTCATGAACACAAGGATCATATAGGCGGT
Organism: Bacteroidota bacterium; assembly: GCA_034659275.1. GTDB lineage: Bacteria > Bacteroidota > Bacteroidia > Bacteroidales > VadinHA17 > UBA9300. The sequence goes on from JAYEGY010000078.1 coordinate 339, forward strand.
ATGGATGATGTCAGGGCCTTTAATTATATCAGTAAAGAACCTATTGACATATATTCTGATGAAAGGGTGCAGATGGCCGTAATGAGAGAGTACCCCTATGTATTTACTGAGAATAAGTATCCCGGGGTGCCTCAAATGAACCTGATAAGTATAAATAATGAACCCTTCTATATAAACGATTTGTATATTATACCTGTCAAAGTACATCATTACAGGTTGCCGGTATATGGTTTTCGTATTGATGATTTCGCTTATATCACCGATGCCAATTCTATATCCGAGGAGAACAAACAAAAGTTGATAGGTGTTAAGCATTTTGTAATTAATGCGTTAAGAAAAGAAAAACATCTTTCACACTTTAACCTGAGGGAAGCAGTTGATCTGATCAATGAAATCAGCCCTGATAAAGGTTATATTACGCATATCAGTCATCAGATGGGATTGCACAACGATGTTACAAAGGAATTACCTTCCAATATTGAACTGGCCTATGACGGTTTGGTCATTAATATTTAGCGAGCAGAGTTATCAGTCGCGTTTTCTTTTGTAATAACTCCTTTTTAGTTTTTTCTGGTATTCATTCGAAAAGAAATACTTATTTCTGCCAAGCTGGGTGGCACTTATATGTGAGTGCCTTTTCTTTCTTGCCCAGGGATTCCGCCTTGAAGCAAAACAGGAAGCCATTGAAATGGCAAGTATTATTATTAATAAGTACTTAAGGTACTTCATAATTGTATATCTGGTATTTATTATTGTTTATTAAAAGTATAAATATTTTAAGTAAATATAAATAACATCACATATATTTACGGATGCAGACACAAAAAGTTATGTACAGGTTTAATTTTTTTGCCCTGACGTTAAAAATTAAACCTGTAATGTTAAAATATTTCCTGAAATGAAAAAATTATTTGTTGCAGCAGCAATAGTATTATTCATATCCTGGCAGCAGGCCAACGGACAGAGCCTGCAAAATTTTGGCCTGTCAACCAGCAATGGATTAAGAATAGAGAAACTCCTTCTGAACGATAGCATTGAAGAAGGACAGGAATTGGCTTTCCCGGTATTCAGTTTTGAATTAAACGGTAAATATCATCTTTCAGATGATGTTAATGCCAGTCTTGTCGGGACCCGGTTTCTGATGAACTATGAAAACTCGTTATCTGTGTCGTTTACTTCCTTTGGAGGCGACCATCCGGGCTGGCGTGGTGAAATAGCTTTCAAGAATAACGGCTTTGATACCATTGAGATAAGTAATGTTTTGCCCCTGGGTGAAGATGATGCTAATGTATACATAACAGGCAAAGGTCCGTGGAATTTAGCAAGGGCTTATTTACACCGGCCTGATTATGAGCCAGTGAGGGTCATACTCCCCGATAATGCCTGGGAACTGGGCTTTTCCATTAAAGAAATAAACCAGGACTTATCACTGGTTATGCTTGCAAGGAGGGGCAGTAATGAAGGAGCCATTATAAGAAGGTATGGCACCTTGCTTCCTCCCGGGGAAAAAGTATCTTTTAATCTTTACAGTGATATTTTTTCCGGATCATGGCAGGATGGTTTGAAGCTTATTTTCAGGGACAGGTATCTTTATGACCTCAATGAATTTGATAATACCCTGTACGCAAGGGAAGACTTGCAGTGGATAAGGGAATGTTACCTTGTTGTATTGCAACAGGCGTGGGACCAGTCATTTTATGACAGGTTTGAAGGCAGGTATAATTATGGTGAACAGTTAAAGGAATACAACAAACGTTTCGGGCACATTGATATTTACGGTATATGGCCCACATGGCCACGACTGGGTCTTGATATGAGAAACCAATGGGATCTTTATGATGACCTGCCGGGCGGCACAGAACAGTTAAAGAATTTTGCCCGTATGTCCAGGCAATCAAACACCAGGTTTTTTATTGCATACAATCCGTGGGATAAAAGCACTAGGCAGGAGAATCCTTACGCCGGTATGGCCAGGCTGATAAAGGAAATTGACGCTGATGGTGTGGTCCTTGACACGAGGGGTAGCTCAAGCTATGAATTACAGGCAGCTGCAGACAGTGTAAGAGAAGGAGTGGTTATGTATTCAGAAGGGATGGCAGTAACAAAAGATATGCCCGGTATAGTGTCAGGAAGGGTACATAACGCTATTTATCTTGCTCCCGAACTAAACCTGAATAAAATAATAAAACCCGAGTTTGGAATTTTCAGAGTACTCGACGTAGGTGAGGCTGTCCTTCACCGGGAGATAGCAATAGCATTCTTTAATGGTTATGGATCTGAGCTTAATCTTTACAGGCCGGGACGGTACCACCAGGTTGATAAGGATTATAACTACCTGGCTAAAACAACAATGATATTAAGAGAAAATAACAATGCTTTCCTTGATAAGGACTGGATGCCGCTTATTGCTTCGGGCAGGGATAAGCTGCATATTAACAGGTGGCAGAGCGGTGATAAAACGATATACACAATACTGAACATGGATCATAAAGGATTTGACCGACCCTTATTGAAAGTGGAAAAGGAGGAGGCTTATCATTATGTGAGTCTATGGCATCATAGGGAACTGCAGGCTGTTAAGTCGGGGGATGATTACCTGGTGAAGGTCCGTACCGATCCATACAGTGAAAGTTATGAGGGAACGAGGCTGGAGGGGAGCCTTGATTGTATTGCACGTTTTCCGAAAATACTTAATGTTATCCAGGAACAGGATTCTCTTCACATCCGCAGTGATAAAGAAGGCAAGCTGAAGGTGTGGAAGGGTATGCCGTCATACCGGGACGAAGCAGTGGAAATGCAAGTTAATGGGATGAGGCACCTGGATATTACCACAATGTTCCCTGATTATGAGGGCAAGATTGTTGTTCAGTTATTCAATGATAAAATACTCGTAGATGAAGTAGTTGTCGAATTCAAGGGAGGCAAGCCATGGCTCATAAGCGAAGTGGAAAGAACGGAGCCACATAAGGGCAGGTACCCAAGGGATATGGTACTGGTACCGGGAAGCCAAATAAGTTATAAACTACAGGCAAATGATGATTTTATTCCGCATCCTCATACGGATGAAATGGTCATGCATGATATTGATTCTTTCCTTATCGATAAATATTCTGTTACGAATGATCAGTATTACAGCTTCATTTGCGATACGAGATACAGGCCGGCAGATACTGTTAATTACTTAAAACACTGGGTAAACGGTATTTATGAACAGGGTAAAGAAAAGTATCCTGTTGTCTATATAAGCCTGGAAGATGCCAGGGCGTATGCTGAATGGGCTGGCAAAAGGTTACCGACTGAAGCCGAGTGGCAGCTGTCTGCACAGGGGACGGACGGGCGTTTGTGGCCATGGGGAAATGAATTTCATGCTACGAAATGCAATAATGCATTTGAGAGACCCACGCCCGTGGATGCTTTTGCCAAGGGCCAGAGTCCTTATGGTGTTATGGATATGGTGGGAAATGTTTGGCAGCTAACAAATGATGTTTACGATAACGGGGTGTACTATTTCGTGATTATACGCGGGGGAAGCTATTATAAGCCCACATCGAGCTGGTGGTATGTAGAGGGTGGGCCTCAGCCACTCGATAAAACTCAGATGCTCTTACTTGTATCTCCGGGTTTCGACCGTAATGCTACGGTAGGGTTCAGATGTGTAAGGGATATAAAATAATTTATATCTGCCTTACACTACCTTCTATGCTTGGTTTGTAAAATTCAGCTTTAAGGCCTGTGGCTGATGTGTAAGCCCTGTCAAGTTTTTCAATGAAGCTGTCAGAATGCTTTTTCTCGATAATACTAACCGTACATCCGCCAAAACCTGCACCCGTCATTCTGCTCCCTATTGTTCCCTCGATCTTTCGTGCTTCGTAGGCAAGGGCATCAAGCTCTTTCCCTGTCACTTCATAATCTTCCCTGAGGGAGTCATGTGATTCATTCATCAGTTTGCCAAAATGAGTTATATCACCTTTGGAGAGTACGTTCACCGCCTGTAATACCCTGTTATTTTCAGTTATTACATGCCTGGCTCTTTTCCTTACCGTCTGTTCAGGAATCAGCTCATCCAGGAGATGGAGGTCGTTTACGCTCAAATGGCTTAGATGTTTTATGGATAACTCCCTGTTTAGATATTGAACCGCTTTTTCACATTCGGAGCGTCTTTCGTTATACTTTGAATCGGTAAGGCCCCGGCGTTTATTTGTATTGGTTATAATCAACTGGTATTCATCAAGTTCGATAGGCACAGGTTCGTAATTAAGAGTGTCACAGTTGAGAAAAATAGCCTTGTCTTTTTCTGCCATACCCACCGCAAACTGGTCCATAATGCCACAATTCATGCCAACAAAGGTATTCTCAGCATGCTGGCTTAATTTAATTAATTCTATATCAGGTAATCCTGCGTTGAAAAGTTTGTTAAGGGCATAGGCTGTAACCATTTCTATTGAAGCCGAAGATGATAATCCCGCGCCATTGGGGATATCACCATAAAAGAGCATTTCCATGCCCCCCAATTGTATATGGCGTTGAATAAATTCCACAATCACGCCCAGGGGATAGTTAAGCCATTCACCGGATTGATATTTTTCTATGTTGTTTATATTCAGGGAGTCTGAAAAATCGAAATTCAAAGTATTTAGTATTAGTTGATCGTCATTTCTTTTTCTCACAAGCAGATAAGTACCGTAATTCAATGCACAGGGTAAAACAAAACCATTATTATAATCAGTATGCTCGCCTATGAGGTTAACCCTTCCGGGGCTGAAAAAAATAACAGGATCGTTGGTCCTGTTATCATATTTCTTAAAAAACTCTTCCTTAAGTTGTGATATATTCATTCTATACTTTTATTTTTTTCTCTATTTCTGTTATCTGGTTCCTGAAATGTTTATCGGTATCTATAAGGTTATTGACTGTTTTACAAGCATGTAATACTGTTGCATGGTCTTTGCCACCTATTTGTGAGCCAATACTGGCAAGGGAGGATTTTGTGAGGTTCTTACTGAAGTACATTGAAACCTGTCTTGCCTGAACGATCTCTCTTTTCCTGGTTTTGCTCTGCATGAGTTCTAATGGTATCCTATAGTAATCACATACAATCTTCTGGATAAAGTCAATTGTTATTTCTCTTGTTGTATGCTTAACCAGTTTGTCGATCATTTGTCTTGAAAGCTCGAGAGTTATTTCTTTTCTGTTAAGCGTGGATTGGGCATAAAGAGAGATGAGAACGGCTTCCAGTTCCCTAATATTATTGGTAATATTTGCAGCAAGGTATTCAAATATTTCGTCGTCGAGCTCGATGCCGTCGTTATAGGCTTTCTTTTTCATAATAGCCAGCCTGGTCTCGTAGTCAGGCTTCTGGAGGTCGGCCAGCAGTCCCCATTTGAACCTTGACAACAAACGCTGTTCCATGCCCTGTAATTCAACAGGGGGGCGGTCGCAGGTCAGTATAAGCTGCTTGCCGCCCTGGTGGAGGTGATTAAAAATATGAAAAAATGTATCCTGTGTCTTTTCTTTTCCTGCAAATTCCTGAACGTCATCCAGTATCAACACATCTATCATCTGGTAAAAATGCAGGAAATCGTTCCTGTTATTATTTCTTATTGATTCAACAAACTGTGTCTGGAATTTATTTGCATTAACGTACAATACAACTTTTTCAGGGAAGTGTTCTTTTACCTGTATGCCGATTGCCTGGGTAAGATGGGTTTTGCCAAGGCCGGAATCACCGTATATCATAAGGGGGTTGAAGGCTGTACCGCCGGGCTTATTTCCCACGGCTATCCCTGCTGACCTGGCCAACCTGTTACAGTCGCCTTCAACAAAGTTCTGAAAAGAATAATCGGGGTTCAACCTGGGGTCGAAGTGCACCTTTTTTATCCCCGGTATTACAAAGGGATTTTTTATAGATGTCTGGGCCGCTTCATAGGGAACTGATACAGGTTTGTTTTTAAGTTCGGTTTTATTGCTGGAAGGATATCTTACTGTGTAAGGCTTCCCATTGGTGAACTGGGTGTTCTCCATTACTACATTGTATTCAAGTTTTGCATCATTGCCCAATTCTCTCCTGAGTGTTTTACGCAGAACGTCAATGTACTGTTCTTCAAGGTATTCATAGAAGAAAGGACTGGGTACCTGAATGGTCAATACATTATTTTTAAGCTTCAGAGGTATAATTGGTTCGAACCAGGTTTTGAAACTAATGGAGGGTATTATATCCTTAATAATCTCAAGACAATTTTCCCATACCTCACGATGTGTTTTATTCATGGAGATTAGCGGTTAACAATTTGCCAGGTTTTAAAACAGGTTTAAATTTCTTAAATCAGAAGCAATATTTGCAAAAAAAAAAATGAAAAAAAAATTTTTTTCACTTGACTTTTACAAAAAAATTCTATGGTATTAGCTTTCAACCAATTAAAATCCAAAAAAAATAAATATTTATAATTACCTGATTAACAATGTAATAGAAGTATTTGCATAATGCCTGATAATTAATAAGCCCAGTATATGGGAGATGTACTATTTATTTTTTTTTCGTCCGAACAAGGAAAAATTAACATAACGCTCCGGATTTGATTTAAGATCTTCCAATAAAAGGTTTAATTGTTCAAGGCTTATGGTAAGTTTTGTATAAAGTGAGTCATCATTTAATAACAGCCCGGCTGATCCTTTTCCTTCGTTCAATTTTTGTAGCAGTATTGTTGTTTCGTCGACAGCAGCATTAAAATTATCTACTGCTTTCTCTATTTCCGATTCTGATAATTCGCTGGCGATACCTGAAAGCTGCCTGATGGTTGTATCAAGGACTTCGGAGTTCTTATGCAGCATCCCGGTGAAATTATCAAGGTTAGCAATCAAGCTGCTGATATTTTCGCCGGAGCCTTCAAGTAGTGTGTCCATCCTGTAGCTTATACTCTTGATATTTTTTGAGCTCTCATGTATGTCTTTACTGAGATCATCAGTTAAAAATGGCTTTATAGTGTTTACCAGGGTGTCAATATCTGATATTATCCTGTCTGCTTTACTTAGAATGGGTGAAAGGCCGTCACTTAATGTGTTAATTATACCCCTGTTGAGCCTTGATTCAATAGTATCGCCATTAAGGTGGTAAGCTGTGCTTTCACCCAGGATCAATTGAACTTTCATTCCAGCCAGCACTGTTTCGGGAGTTATTTCGGCAATTGTTCCCAGCGGGAGTTTATACTCGCTGTTAACGCCAATTGTTATCAGCAGTCTCCCTGATCCGTCATTGATAAATTTGATATTCCTGACAATGCCGGCTTTATATCCATTGATTTCGACCGGGGCTGATTCTTCCAGGCCTCCTATCTCATTAAAAACTGCGTAATACCTGTCACTACTTTTGAATAAATTATAGCCTTTCAGAAAGCTGAACAGCCATATAAACAGCAAAATAGTGATAACGGCTATCAGGCCAACAACGATTTCTTTTGAAAATTCCTTCATATTATTTTGACTCTGTAAGTTCTATAGCCTCCTGCAGGGGCATTATTTTAAGATTTCTGACAGCTATAACAAAAGCATCAGGAAATTTGACCTTCAGTTCATCCCTTCTTTTTGCGGCTTCACTGTATGTATGATATTTCCCGGTGGCATATTTATAATATTTACCTGACACAAGTTCGGTAATTTCTCCGGTTTCCTGAAATTCTTGTGGCAATTCTTCCTTCCTGGTGGATGATGTAGCCAGCTGAACCATGAACCAGATTTTGTCATCCTGTTTAATTTCATTTTTGGCAGAGGTGCTGAAATCACTTTTCTGATCAATAGACAATTTATAATCCCTGAATGCCCTGAAAATGGCTGATGCTATATAATCTTGTCCCTGTTCAGACATAAGGAATCGTTCTTCCTGTGAATTGGTTATAAAACCTGCTTCAACCAGTACGCTGGGCATTGTTGTTTGCCACAATACTATTAGTCCTGCCTGTTTTACACCGCGATCAATCCTTCCAACGCGATTCCTGAACTGGTCCTGTATATAGTTAGCAAAGTTGAGGCTCTGTTCAAGGTATATATTTTGCATAAGAGAGAATATAATATAAGACTCAGAGGAATTAGGATCATATCCCTGGTACCTGGTTGTATAATCTTCCTCAAGAGTAATAACCGCGTTTTCTTTCATGGCTACTTCCAGGTTTCCCTCGTCTTTATGTAAGCCCATAACAAAGGTTTCTGATCCGTTTATTCTCATATCCCTGAAACCATTGCAATGGATTGAAATAAACAGGTCGGCCTTTGCTTTGTTTGCTATTTCTGCTCTTTTGTACAACTCGACAAATTCATCCTCTTTTCTTGTGTATATAACCTTGACATCATCCAGTAATTCCTGTATGTATTTACCTGTTTTAAGTGCTATTGCAAGCGTTATATCTTTTTCCTTGCATTTTCTGCCCTCAGCGCCCGGGTCTTTTCCACCATGGCCTGCATCGATCACCACCACCCATTCATTTACAGGTGGATCCTCAGCGGTGGAAACAGATGGTAAACAATATATTGCAAAGACTATGAGAACCAGTCTTAATGCCGGATTAAATATGGTATAGTGTTTGTAATTTTTAATCCTGCCCTTCATGCTATGAAGATGATTTTAATTAGTTTTACTCCGTTCTAGGCAAACGTTACAAAAATAGTACTAAACTTATATACTATTTCAGCGAAAAAGATACATATTATCCTCATAAGCACTTTTTTTTCAACATTTCTATATTCTCAGGAGATTAAGGTGCCTGATTCATTGGTAGCTGTAATGGATACTATGGGTTTTATGCAGGATACTATCCGTTTCGATACCACCTGGGCTGACACATCAAGGGTCAGAAAATTCACTATTTCACCTGATGCCGTGGACATGCCTATAGTCTATAATGCACTTGACAGTCAGTATATTAACATGGAGGAACAGAAAGTATACCTGGTTAACGGGGCTTCAGCGGTATACGGGGATGTCAGCCTGGAAGCATATCATATAGTCCTGGATCTGAATACCAGTGAGGTAAATGCATGGGGAAGGCGAGATTCTACAGGTAAGCTTGTTGATATACCGAGGTTCAAAGATGCTGAAGAAGAATTTGAGGCAGATGAGCTTACGTATAATTTCAAGACAAAAAAAGCAATAATCCGGAATATTGTAACCGAAGAAGAAGAAGGTTTCTTACACAGTGATGTTACCAAGCGTCATGAGGATGGTTCATTACATGTCAGGGGAAGCAAGTATACAACATGTGATGCTGAAGACCCACATTATTATGTGAGCCTTCCGAGGGCAAAAGTTATCCCCGGCGAAAAGATAGTATCCGGTCCTGCATTTCTGGTACTGGAAGATATTCCGCTGCCTCTGGTTTTGCCATTTGGCTATTTCCCTGTCCAGAAAGAATATGACTCAGGGATACTAATACCAAGATACGGGGAGGAAAATAACAGGGGTTACTTTCTCAAGGGAATGGGTTATTATTTTGCCATAAATGATTATTTCGACCTCAGTTTAACGGGGGATATATACACCAATGGTACCTGGAGACTCAATGCTACAAGCCATTATACAAAAAGATACAAATTCAACGGGAATTTCAGTTTTAATTACGCCAATAATATTACGGGCTATAAGGGATTGGAAAATTATTCCAAAAGCAGTAATTACTCAGTTCGATGGACTCATTCTCAGGATGCAAAGGCGATGCCGGGCACACGTTTTTCGGCCAGTGTCAATTTAAGTTCTTCGGGCTATGACAGGGAGAACAGTTATATTGTACAGGAACATGTTAATACCACCAAGCAATCTAGCATAAGCTACAGTAAAACATGGGCGGGGTCCCCTTTTAATTTTTCTGCCAGCCTTAATCACAGTCAGAATTCAGCATCAAAATCTGTGAGTCTTAACCTTCCGAAAATGAGTTTTGGTATGTCAAGGATTTACCCCCTGAAGGAAATAAGCGGTGGTGGTGCAACAAAATGGTGGCAGGAGCTACAGCTTCAATACACTGCCAGCCTAGATAACCGTATTGCAACCACCGACGAGAAAATGTTCACAGGTGAAATGTTTGAAGATATGAAAAACGGCTTTCAGCATGACATACCTGTAAGCCTGCCAATACGCCCTTTCAGAAATTTCTCTGTTTCGCCAACACTTCGTTATTCCGGGGTTTTGTTCACCGAGAGAACAACAAAAAGATGGGAGCCTGAATATATTGTCCCTGTAAGCAATGATACTACCAGTAAAGTAATAAGTGAAAAAGAAAAAGGATTTTATTACGGTCATGCAATAAACCCTTCGATAAGTGCAAGCTATAGTCCCCAGATATTTGGGATGTTCCAGTTTAAAAATCCTGATTCACGGATAATTGCAGTGCGTCACGTAATGAAACCTTCCGTTTCCTTTTCATTTGTACCTGCAGTTGAAGGTCTTTCTTCGGATATGTACCGTGAGGTGCAGGTCGATACAGCAGGGAATACAACAGAATATTCAATATTCGAAAACGGTATTTACAGTACCCCTTCTTTATCACGCAGAAACGGGAATCTGAATTTTTCACTTGCCAATATTATTGAAGCCAAGGTGAGATCAAAAACAGATACGGCTGATGCTGAGAAGAAAGTAAAAATAATTGATAATTTGAGCCTCAATACTTCTTATAATATTTTTGCTGATTCTTTGAAATGGAGCCCACTGTCTATGGTTATGCGTACCACTCTTTTTGAAGAACTAAGTATTTCTGCACGGGGTAATTTTGATATGTATGCAACAGATTCACTTTACAGGAGGATCAATGCCAGTGAATGGTCGGTTAACAGGAGACCTTTCAGGATGACAAATCTTAACATAAGTCTTAATTTTGAGCTCAATAACCTGCTTAAATCGTTTTTTGGTGAGGGAAAAGAAAAGGAAGCAAGTCCACAGGCAGGTAGCGATACCGGTGAGTCTGGCCTTGGGGGTATGCCACAATCATTTGACAGTCCCGGAAGCAGGGGACCGGCAGCCAACAGGCAATCAGGATCGGGGATGGTTTATGATGAATATGGCTATGTCGATTTCAATGTGCCATGGTCGATGAGGGTAGCCTATAATTTCTATTATACCAAAATGAGGGGTGAGTCAACAATCAATCAGAATGTAACGATGAGTGGTAATGTCACTCTTACCAATAATTTTGCTATTACTTATTCAACAGGATATGATTTCAGAAGCAAGGAAATAACCATGACAAGGATAGGAATAAGCCGGGACCTGCATTGCTGGGAGATGAGCTTTAACTATATACCCACCGGCTACCTTAAGAGCTGGGATTTCGTTATACGGGTCAAGGCAAGTGTATTGCGGGATCTTAAATATGAGCGTAGAAAAGACTACCACGATAATTACTAATCTAATATTTTATGAAGAAAATAATTCATACATCAAAAGCGCCGGAAGCGCTTGGACCTTACAGCCAGGCTGTTGAAATAAATAAGACCCTCTATGTCTCTGGTCAGGTACCGCTTGACCCTACAGGCGGATCCATTGTGGAGGGTGGTATAGTTGAACAGACAGAGCAGGTCCTTAAGAACATTGGAGCAATTCTCAGGGAAGCGGGCTATACTTATGATGATGTAGTAAGCTCAACCTGCCTGTTAGCAGATATGTCAGATTTCAAAGCCATAAATGAAGTATACTCCCGTTTTTACAGCAAAAACCAGCCTGCGAGGGCTGCATTTGCAGTGAAGGAGCTACCCCTGGGCGCATTACTGGAAATTGTTACTGTAGCGGCAAAAGAATGAAATGAAGGCAGAATATCGAATATCGAATGTCGAATGTCGAATGTCGAATGTCGAATGTCGATTCCTATTACTTCATCATTCGTTAATCAATATTCGATATTCAATATTCTACTCAGCTATTATCTCAAATTCAATTTCTGCTTTAACTTCCTTGTGAAGTTTAATCTCTGCTTTGTATTTACCAATTTTTTTCACCTGGTTGCCTTCTATGGAAATATTTTTCCGGTCGATGTCATATCCCTCTTTTTTCAGGGCCTCGGCGATCTGGATTGTGTTAACCGAACCAAAAATCTTACCTGAACTGCTTGTCTTTGCTCCGATGGTGAGCTTAATGCCGGAAATCTTTTCGGCTATTTCCTCAGCTTCCTTTTTAATTTTCTCTTCTTTATGTGCTCGCTGGCGCCTATTTTCCTCATGAACTTTTTTTGCTGATGAAGTAGCCAGTATGGCATAGCCCTGGGGTATAAGGAAATTCCGGGCATATCCGTCTTTTACAACTACTATCTCACCCTTATCTCCTAATCCGTTTATATCCTGCTTGAGTATTATTTCCATTTCATATCCTCCTTATTCTATTTTAACAGGTCAGTAACATATGGAAGTAATGCCAGATGGCGCGCCCTCTTTATAGCCCTGGCTACTTTTCTCTGGTACTTTAGTGATGTGCCGGTTATACGTTTGGGTAATATTTTGCCCTGCTCATTTAAAAATTTCTTGAGAAATTCAGGATCTTTATAATCAACATATTTGATCCTGTTCTTTTTGAACCGGCAGTACTTTTTCTTTTTTATTTCAACGGTCGGTGGGGTTAAATACCTTATTTCTGATTCATTTTGTGCCATAATTTATTCCTCCTCAATTTTTTCTGTTTCTTTCTGCTTTCTTTTCTTTTCTGCATACTGAACTGCATATTTGTCCATTTTAAAGGTAAGGAAGCGTATAATCCTTTCGTCCCTTCTATATTGGACTTCCAGTTTATCAATTAACTCGCCCGGAGCTTTGAATTCAATAAGATAGTAAAACCCGGTTGATTTCTTTTGGATTGGATAGGCCAGCTTTTTAAGGCCCCAGTTCTCCTCGTGGACTATTTCACCATCGTTATCGGTGATCACCTTCTTGAATTTTTGTACCGCTTCCTTCATCTGGGTCTCAGACAAAACGGGAGTTGCAATGAAAACGGTTTCATACTGATTTAACATAATCTCTTAATTTTAAATTAACTAAAATCGGGCTGCAAAAATATAGTTTTTTCTCAAATTTACCAATTCTATTACTGGTATATTTAAGATTAAATCATTCCTGAAGGATGTCATTATTTCTTATATTTGCTCATTGTAAAATAAGAATAAAAGTTAAGCTTTAAACATGGAGAATTTTATTGTATCAGCAAGGAAATACAGGCCGGTTAAATTTGATACCGTAGTTGGACAGGAGTCAATTACTTCAACCTTGAAAAATGCAATAAAAACCAATCACCTCGCACAAGCTTATCTTTTCTGTGGGCCACGTGGCGTTGGCAAAACAACATGTGCCCGCATACTTGCCAAAACCATTAATTGTCAGAACCTTACCGATAACATAGAGGCATGTGGCGAATGTGAATCATGCAAGGCTTTTGAAAGCTCAAGGTCATACAATATACATGAGCTGGATGCAGCTTCCAACAATAAAGTAGATGACATAAGGACACTGACCGACCAGGTGAGGATACCTCCCCAGGTTGGTAAATATTCGGTTTATATCATTGATGAGGTTCATATGCTCAGTACATCAGCCTTTAATGCATTCCTCAAAACACTTGAAGAACCTCCTCCTCATGCAGTTTTTATACTGGCAACAACAGAGAAGCAAAAAGTAATACCAACGGTGCTTTCCAGGTGTCAGATATTTGATTTCCACCGTATTACTATCGATGACATCGTAAAAAGACTGATGTATGTTGCAGAAAGGGAGAATATTGAAGCAGAGCAGGAAGCCCTGCAGATAATAGCCCAAAAATCAGATGGGTCTATGCGGGATGCTCTTTCAATCCTTGACCAGATAGTGAGCTACACCGGGAAAAAAATTACTTATGCCGATGTAATTGAGAACCTGAACGTCCTGGATTATGAATATTACATGAAGGCAACGGATGCTTTTCTCTCGGGTGATGTCTCAAGCGCTCTTTTACTTTTTAATGATATCCTGGAAAAAGGTTTTGACGGGCACAATTTCATTGCCGGTCTGAGTAGTCATTTTCGAAACTTGCTTGTATGCAAGGATGAAGCTACACTCAAGCTCGTGGAGGCCGGTTCTGCTATCAGGGATAAATACAGGGAGCAGACTTTGAGATGCCCGGTCAATTTTATATATAAAGGCCTTGAAATATTAAGCTCGGCAGATATATATTATAAGACAAGTAAAAACCAGAAGCTACATGTTGAAATGGCATTGATACGACTGGCTACCATTAATGTGGATAAGGGCATTACAACCAGAAATGAAAGCAGCCGGAAAGAAAGACAGGAAAAAGAAATACCTGTCGAAAGAAAAAATGAGAGAAGTTTAAAAATAAAGACGGATAGCAGAAGTGTTGGAAAGAAGCCTTATACAAAAAAAGATGAATCTGCTTCAAAATCATTCTCTATAAAAGAAAAGCTGAAGGAACAAGAGCGTGACAGCAATGCTGAAAATGTTGATGATGGTAATCATGATTATGAAGCGGATGATGAATCAGACAGTGACCAGGAATTTGATCAGGAAGAACTGATGGAGGCCTGGCGTAGCTTTGGTGATACAATAAGATCCGGTAATCCACGCATGTCAAGCATCATTAAGGCAATGAAGCCCGTAATTGAGGAAAAAAACAGTATCGTGCTTGAGCTCAGCAACAAAGCACAGAAAGATTATTTTGACCAGAAGTACAAGCACGATGTAATAAACCATCTTAAAAAAGAACTTTCAAATTCAAAAATCCAGTTCAGGACAAGGGTAAGTGAGAAACCCCCAAAAGCAACACCCTATACTGAGGAAGAAAAGTACAGGCACCTGGCCGGTAAAAATCCCTCCCTTGATAAACTGCGCCAGGACCTTGGATTGGAATATGATTAAGTATTTTTCAGTTGCCTGCTCCCTTATTTCCATTTTCAATATTCCATTCATCCTTTCCTTTTATTATCTGGAAAAAACAAGTTAATTTTGTTGTTTGCTCTGTCGTTTGTTTGTATATTAATGATAGAGCAAACAAAAGATTTAAAGAACAGGAACAATTATGAGTGTATTAAATAAAGTATTGGGAGTATTTCTTGGCAACAAGTATGAGAAGGATTTGAAGGAGATGTCACCTGCGGCCAACCGAGTGAAGGAAGAGTATCAAAAACTTTCATCTTTAAGTAACGACGAATTGCGTTCACTTACAATAAAGCTGAAGGCGAGGGTGATGGACTTTATCAAGGATGAAGAAAGACAAATAGCAGAATTGAAAGAAAAAGCAGCTGCTGAGGAAGATGTTATTGTTAAGGAAAGCTATTATGACGAGGTTGATAAAATAGAGGAAAAAATAGACCTTAAGCTGGAAGAGGTTCTTACCGAACTAATCCCCGAAGCCTTTGCTGTTGTCAAAGAGACGGCACGCCGTTTTAAAGAAAATGAAGAGGTTGAGGCTACAGCAACGGATTTCGACAGGGACCTTGCTGCACACCGGGACAGTATAGAGATCAAAAATGATAAGGCTATATGGAAAAACAGGTGGATAGCTGGTGGGAATGAGATAACCTGGGATATGGTCCACTATGACGTCCAGCTTATAGGAGGGGTGGCATTGCATAAGGGTAAAATTGCAGAGATGGCTACCGGTGAGGGTAAAACACTCGTAGCCACCCTGCCGGTATTCTTAAACGCCCTGTCCGGCAGGGGAGTGCATATCGTTACGGTAAATAATTACCTGGCCCGTCGTGATGCCGAATGGATGGGCCCGATGTACGAATTCCACGGTTTAACGGTAGATTGCATTGATAAGCATGAACCTAATTCAGCCGCCCGCAGGAAAGCATACCAGGCTGACATTACGTACGGTACAAATAATGAGTTTGGCTTTGATTACCTGAGGGATAATATGGCAATTAACCTGGAAGACCTTGTGCAGAGAAAACATAATTATGCTATAGTGGATGAGGTCGATTCTGTTCTTATTGACGATGCACGTACCCCCTTGATAATATCTGGTCCTACGGCTAAAAGTGATACAGAACAGTTTGACGAACTGAAGCCAAGGGTCGAAAAGTTGGTCAGCGCCCAGAAAAAACTTGTTACCCAGGTCTTTGCAGATGCCAAACGTCTGATAAAGGAAGGTAATACCGAGGACGGGGGATTCATGTTACTCAGAGCATTTAAGGGATTGCCAAAAAATAGCGCCTTGATTAAATACCTCAGTGAAGAAGGTATAAAAACACTGTTACTGAAAACGGAAAACTTCTATATGCAGAATAATAGCAAGGAGATGCCGAAAGTAACAGATGCCCTTTATTTTGTAATTGATGAGAAAAGCAATTCAATAGAACTCACTGAAAAAGGCATTGACCTGATATCTACGTCCGTGGAAGATTCCAGCTTCTTCGTTTTACCTGATGTCGGTAACCAGATAGCTGAAATAGAAAAATCAGATCTTTCAGACAAGGAGAAGTTAAAAGCAAAAGATGAACTGCTCCAGGACTTTTCTGTTAAATCGGAGCGTGTCCATACAATGAACCAGTTGCTAAAAGCATATACACTCTTTGAAAAAGATGTTGAATATGTTGTGATTGACAATAAGGTTAAGATTGTTGATGAGCAGACGGGCCGCATTATGGAGGGTCGTAGATATTCTGACGGATTGCACCAGGCTATTGAAGCAAAGGAAAGTGTAAAGGTGGAGGCTGCAACCCAGACATTTGCCACTATAACATTGCAGAACTATTTCAGGATGTATCATAAGCTGGCCGGTATGACCGGTACCGCTGAAACAGAAGCAGGTGAATTCTGGAATATCTATAAGCTTGACGTTATGGTTATCCCTACAAACGAACCTGTGATAAGGGATGACAAGGACGATATGGTATTTAAGACCAAAAAGGAAAAATACAATGCCGTAATTGATGAGATTCTAGAGTTTAACAGCCAGAAAAGGCCGGTACTCGTAGGTACCACCTCGGTTGAGATATCTGAACTGCTCAGCAGGATGTTGAACATGAAGGGTATCAAGCATAATGTGCTTAATGCCAAACTCCATGCCCGTGAGGCCGAAATAGTGGCTGAAGCAGGTAAGGAAGGTGCTGTCACAATTGCAACCAATATGGCAGGAAGGGGTACCGATATTAAACTGACACCCTTTGTGCGGAAAGCCGGGGGACTGGCTATTATCGGTACCGAAAGACATGAATCACGAAGGGTCGACCGGCAGCTGAGAGGAAGGGCAGGCCGGCAAGGTGACCCCGGCTCATCACAGTTTTATGTATCACTGGAAGATGACCTCATGCGTTTGTTCGGTTCGGAGAGGATCGCAGGGATAATGGATCGCCTGGGCCTGCGCGAAGGGGAGATGATACAGCACCAGATGATATCCAAATCCATTGAAAGGGCACAGAAGAAGGTTGAGGAAAATAATTTTGGGATACGAAAAAGACTGCTCGAATATGATGATGTGATGAACAGCCAGAGGGAAGTAATATATAAGAGGCGCAGGCATGCACTGCAAGGTACCAGGCTGAGTGTTGATATCGCAAATATGATGTATGATGTATCGGAAAGTATAGTAAACACCTATCTTCCCGAAGGGGATTATGAAAACTTCAGTATCGACCTGCTAAGATCCTTTTCTATGGAATCACCGGTAGATGAGAAAGAATTCCTGAAAATAAATGCCGATGAATTGATCGAGATGTTGAACAGGGATGTAATAGATATCTATAGAAGAAAAGTGGAGAAAATATCTTCAGAAGCATACCCTGTAATAAAAGATGTTTATGAAAAACAGTCTCATGTGTATGAAAATGTTGTTGTACCCATATCAGATGGAACAAAGGTATACCAGGTAATAACAAACCTGAAAGCAACCGTTGAATCTGACGGTAAAGAACTATCAAGATCATATGAAAAAACAGTTGTCCTGGCTACCATCGATGAGCTGTGGAAAGATCACCTGAGGGAAATGGATGAGCTGAAACAATCAGTACAGGCAGCAACATATGAACAAAAAGATCCCCTGCTAATATATAAGTTTGAGTCTTTTGAGCTCTTTAAATCAATAATAGAGAGGGTAAATAAAAATGTAATAACCACATTGATGAAAGGTCATATTCCAAGTCCCGATCCCGATCAGGTACGGGAGGCTGAAAGGCGTAGGAGAACAGATATGAGCAGGTACAGAGCATCAAAAAGCGATTATTCATCTTACAGCGATACTTCAGGCGGTGGGCAAGCTGATAAGCCTCAAAAAGCAGAACCGGTGAGGGTCGAGAAAAAAGTAGGACGTAATGACCCTTGTCCCTGTGGCAGCGGTAAGAAATATAAACATTGCCATGGAAGGGTCAATACCGGGCCGCCTCCACCACCACAACAACAGAAAAGGCCTTAAACAGGTTGTTTCAGCTTAAGATCCTCGATAGTTGTGATAATCTTAGCATTGGTTTGCCTTGAAACACCGGTCAATGGCAGGCGAAGATATTTCTGGCATAAGCCAAGGTTGTTCATAACAGACTTTATACCGGCAGGGTTGCCTTCAACAAAGAGCAGGTCGATAAGCTCCATGTATTTGTAATTAATCTCGCGCGAGCTCGTAATTTTGTGCTTCAGGGCCAGGCTTATCATTTCTTTCCATTCGGCTGGGAAGGCATTACCCAATACCGATATCACCCCTGATCCGCCCAGGCTTATTATTGGCAGGGCAATGAGATCATCACCGGAAATAACCTGAAAATTATCTGGTTTCCCCTTTATGATTTTCATAACCTGGGACAGGTTGCCTGATGCTTCCTTAACGCCAACAATATTATCAAATGACCACGCCAGCTCAAGACAGGTCTCCGCTTCTATATTACTGTTCGTCCTGCCGGGCACATTATAAAGTATGATAGGCACGGGCGAAGCCATAGAAATCTCTTTGAAATGCAAGTGTATGCCTTTCTGTCCGGGTTTGTTATAGTAGGGAGAAACAGAAAGAATACCATCAATACCATCAAAATCGGTGTTCCTGATGGTATCAATCACGAGTTGTGTATTATTGCTACCTATGCCCAGAACAAGAGGCATCCTCCCCTTATTGATCTCTTTAATGCATGAAGTTACCGCTTCCTTTTCCTCCCGGTTCAGTGTCACAGCTTCGCTCGTTGTGCCCATAATAACAAGGTAGTCACACCCACCATCAATAATATAATTAGTAATAGTCTCTAATGCTTTGAAATCAACACTTTTGTCAGATTTGAAAGGTGTTATCATAGCAACACCAAGGCCTTCGAATTTTTTCATGCTTAGCTTAGATTTTTCATTTCTTAAGTGCCGGTTAAGTGCCGGTATTTATCATTTCCAAATAATATTTTACCTGTTGCAGGTAATAGGCTGCGTCATGCTTTTTGGCTATGCTTATTGTCATGTCTAACTTATCCCTGTATGTTGAACTTTCGGCCCCGACCTTAAATTCAGCCCTGGAAAGTACAGTGATATATTTAACAGGAAAATAATTATTATTATTTATATCTATAAGTATTTCGTACGGCGTATTTATAAACTCATCAATATCATTTGATTGAGGAGCAAAGAAAAAATTCAGGTCTGACTTTTTTATACATGTCAGGTATCTGATCGCTGTATATTCATCCGGCAGCACTGCCCTTGGATAATAACAAACTATATCTACCTGGATATTTATTTTTTGCATTTCCTGGTAAAATGTCGTTATTGCCCCAAAATCCTCTGTATTGCTTCCATCCCATACTATGCCAATCTTATGAGAATTACGGAGGTTATTGAATTTTTTGTACCTCCTAATCTTTTTAAGGCGGTGGTTAAGTATAAGCCTACCACCGAACAGTTGTATCCCATTAAAGATTTCCATCCTACAAACCTAATCGATTTTTAGGGAAAATTATTCTAATATTTATACTTTCTTCAACAATTTGAGAAAATCATTTTCACTCATTATTTCAATGCCCAGTTTTTCTGCTTTTTCTTTTTTTGCAGGCCCCATATTTTTCCCTGCAAGTATAAAGCTCGTATTTGAGCTGACTGATGACGCGTTTTTCCCTCCGTTCTCTTCAATCATTGTTTTATATTCATCCCTGCTGTGACGTTCAAATTCGCCTGAAATGACTATACTTTTACCTTCCAGGATATCTGATCTGGCTTGTTGGAACTCTGTAGATTCCATATTGACACCGTATTTTTTAAGACGGTCCAGTACCTCCCTGTTATTTTGCGATTTGAAATAATTAATTACACTGCCGGCTATTTTATCTCCTATTTCGGGTACATTAACGAGGTCATCATAAGTGGCCCCAGCTAAATTGTCTATAGACCGGGAATTATTAGCTAATAATTTTGCAACGGTTTCACCAACAAATCGTATCCCAAGGGCATACAATACTTTATGGAATGGAGCAGACTTTGACTTTTCTATGCTTCTTATGATATTACCGGCTGATTTGTCACCCATACGTTCCAGCCTGACAATTGCTTCCTTGTCGAGGGTATACAGATCAGCTATGTTATGTATCAGTCCCGACCTGTACAGGAGGTCTGTTGTTTCCTCACCAAGGCCATCAATATCCATTGCTTTCCTGCTGACAAAATGTTCAATCCTGCCTTTTATCTGTGGCGGGCATTTATAAAGGTTAGGGCAGTAATAATTTGCTTCTCCCGGTAATTTCCTCAGTGTGCTTCCGCATTCCGGGCAATTTTTTATAAACTCAAGCTGTTTTGCATTGTCATTACGCTCATTGATATCCACCCCGACAATTTTAGGTATTATCTCACCTCCTTTTTCAACGTAAACCGTGTCATTTATATGAAGATTGAGCAATTTTATCTGAGCTTCATTATGGAGGGTCGCTCTCTTTACTATTGTCCCTGCAAGCAATACAGGTTCAAGAATAGCTACAGGAGTGACAGTACCTGTTCTGCCCACCTGGAATGCTACGGAGAGCAACTTTGTTTTTGCCTGCTCAGCCTTGAATTTATATGCTATGGCCCACCGTGGTGATTTGGCTGTTGTCCCCAGTTTCTTCTGATTATCAATGGAATTAACTTTTATGACCACGCCGTCAATCTCAAAAGGAAGGTTTTCCCTTTCTTTATCCCACCGCTTTATATAGCCCAGAACATCAGCCATCCCTTTGCATAAACATACTTCACCAGGTATCCTGAATCCCCATTCCCTTGCTTTCCGGAGATTATCAAAATGATTATCATAGGGCAGGGCTTCTCCCAGCAGGTAATAAAGATAACAGTCCAGGGGCCTGCTTGCAACTATTCTTGAGTCCTGCATCTTTATGGTCCCGGCAGCTGTATTTCTTGGATTGGAAAATGCTTGTTCACCTCTTTTCAAAAGTTCCTCATTGAGTTTCTTAAAGCCATCCAGAGGGAGAAAAATTTCACCCCTGACTGTAAATTCAGAAGGGTAATCATCATTACGTAATTTAAGTGGTATGCTCTTTATGGTTCTTACATTGGTGGTTACATCATCTCCCACTTCTCCATCACCTCGGGTAACAGCTGTATCAAGGACACCATTTTTGTATGTCAGGCTAATTGATGCGCCGTCATACTTTAACTCACATACATATTCCACCTCTTTTCCAAGTGCACCTGTAACACGTTTATTAAAATCAAATATCTCCTCTTCACTATAAGTGTTACTGAGTGAGAGCATAGGATATTTATGAGCTACCTGCCTGAACTCACGCGTTATATCACTTCCTACTCGTGTCGTCGGGGAATCAGCAGTCCTGTACTCAGGATACTTTTCTTCAAGGTCAATTAATTCTTTCAGAAGAACATCATACTGGAAATCCGATATCAGGGGTTTATTAAGTACGTAGTAATTATAATTATGATCGTTAATTTCTTTTTTCAGCTGCTGTATTCGATCATATTCTTCTTTATTTTTCATTACTCTTTACAAACTGGTTTATATTACTCCCATACTCCGCTTATCACAAAATTACAGAATTTGCATCTGCCATTTACAATATTATTCGATATTATAGTAAATCCTCTTCTCTCAATGACTTTTTTTCCGCAATTATCACACCATGTATCTGATGCGTGTGTGTCCGGTACGTTCCCAATATAAACATGTTTAAGACCTTCTTCTTTGGCAATGTCCCAGGCTTTGTTAAGGGTGCTGACAGGGGTAGGAGGAAGCTGTTCTAGTTTATACATGGGAGTGAACCTGCTGAAATGAAGGGGAGTATCATTAAAGCCGTTGACATAAAGCCATTTGCACATTTCCCTTATTTCATCCATTTTGTCAGTCCATTCAGGAACAATAAGATTGGTTATTTCCAGCCATACTTTTTGTTCTTTCATTGTCTTCAGTGTCTCCAGTACGGGATCCAGCTTACCTCCTGTAAGCCTAAGGTATGTTTTGTTATTAAAAGATTTAAGATCAATGTTGGCAGCATCAATAACACTGCATAGCTTTATGAGTGGTTCCTTCTTAATATATCCATTTGAAACCATTATGTTTCTCAGCTCTGATTGCCTGGCCAGGGTGGCTGTATCAAACATATATTCGAAGAATGTAATAGGCTCTGAATAAGTATATGATATTGAACCGCAATTATTTCTAATAGTGTTGCTTATCACTTCAGCGGGCATCAGGTCGTGGTTGCGTGTTTCGTCAGGACTAGTCTGTGAGATAGTCCAGTTCTGACAGTTCAGACATGCCATATTACATCCTGCAGTTGCAATGGAAAAAGTAAGCGTCGAAGGCATAAAATGGTATAATGGCTTTTTTTCCACGGGGTCCAGGTGTACGGCACAGGGATTACCATAAGCCATAGTATATAATTTACCGTCTTTAACGATCCGGTTCCTGCAGTCACTTAATTCGCCTTCTTTTAAAACACATTCATTGGGGCATATATTACACATTACACCCCTTGCTGTTTCTTCCTGGAACATGGCAAGCTTGTAATTCTTATTTTTCACCTGTCGTAAGGTACTTTTACTAAGCAAATCCGGACAAATACTCAAGCCCCCGGCAGCCAAAAGGCAATTTTTTACAAATTCACGCTTCTTCATCAGTCCGATTTTTAATGTGATAGTTTCCTGATACCATTTATTACCTGATTGGTAATATAAGAGGCAAAATTAATAAAAGCAAGGATAATAAATGTTGATTTTATACCATAGAGCGGCACAAGTATCCCTGCTATTACCAAAAATCCAAGAGCAGAGCCACACAGGTCTGCAAAGTAAATACCTGAAATAGTACTGGAATCAATATTTACTTCTGTCTTCCTGCGATAGTAATAGCCGGCAATAATGGCGGGAATGAGTACGAAAACAAGTGATATTAAAACAGATATACTGCCATACCTTACTTCAAGTATCACAGGAGACAATAATGCATAGAGCACAGCCACTATGCCAAGCAGGGCAGGACTGGTGTCAACAATTAAATCCTTGATATTCAGTCTGGAAGAACTTCCTATAGCCAATCCGGCCATAACTGTAGCAATCAGTAAGCCCGCCAGCTGATAGAAATTACCAGCGGATGATTGTATAAGTATTAGAGCCAGTATTTCTGTGCCTGATAGGTTCAGTGACGCGCTGTACATTGTTCTGGCACTGTTGCTTCCGGTCATGAAAGGAAGAAGTAGTAAAAGGCAGATTGCTATTATGACAGGCAATCTGTTACTGCCGGCCTTTTTGAGCTGATACCTCTGGCTGTAAAATATGGCCCTTGGTTTATCAAGGAGGTTATTTGGCAAAGTACTGTCCACTACACTTAATACCTGTTCGGAATTATATTTAATTATTTCATTATTAAGATAATAACTGTTGACATAGGTATTTTCAATACCCTTCTCCCTGATAGAATCAGTTATTGCTGTATTCAAGCTCCTGTCGGAAGACAAAAGATATATGGATTCACCTTTTATTGGTAGTACATTGGGAAACACTTCATTTAAACTATTAAATATAGTGGACAGGGAGCCTGATTCTTCTTTACTTATATAGCTGCTGGAAGGGCCGGTTTTTAGCATAAATATTCCACCGGGATTAAGTATCCCCTTGATATCAGTGAAATATTCCTTTGTGTAAAAACGGTTTGTCACTATATTATCCGGCTCCGCAAGAAGTGATATTATCACATCATGCTTCTTATTGATCCTGCGGATATAACTGAATGCGTCATCATTCTCAATCAGCACCTCCGCTTCTGTATAATTTATACTTGTATCTCTTGTGCATGCTATTAATTCCGGGTCACGCTCAAGGTATGTAATGAATTTAACTGATTCGTATTTAAGTGCTTCACGTATATGCTTATCGCTACCTCCGGAGATGATGAGTATATCTTCGGGCTTATCATGCTGAACCATGGCATAATGGATATTTTCTTCCCTTTGTTTCTGATCCTGTTCAAAATCAATAAGCCGATGATTATAGAAAATACTTTTTTCACCTTTCTGTTCGCTTATGGCAATATTGCCGTATCTTGAGTCGATGCTTTTCACCACTTTTACTCCTCCCAGAAGGATATTTCTGATGTAAGTATCAGGCTCATAGATAATTGCTGCCACCATGAATAATGATGCAATAATAACCAATAACCTGTAGAATCTGAATTTACCTGCCAGGAGGAAAATAATATAATAGACAAAAATTACCGCTAATATTAACTGGAAATTACCCAGCAGGTTACCGGTAAGCAGGGTTACCATGATGCCGGCAATCATGCTACCTACCGTTTCAATGGCAAATGAATTGCCTGGCAGTAAAGATATTTGCATGCTTGCATAATAAGAAAGGTTGACAAAAAGGTAACCTGAAAGCAGGCAGAAAGGTATCAGTGCAAGTGCTGTTATTATCAGTGTATAGAGAATCCCGGGGGTTACTCCTTCTTCAACCAGGATTTTCGATAGTGTGATATAGATCAAAAAAGAGATAATGCTTGAAACAGGCAGTATTGCTGTGAGGGTCAATGTTGCTGAACGCTTGCTTTGACGGGCCAGTTTTGCTCCCAGTGCTGATACAAGTACCCAGCATGCAAAAACGGCACCGGCAGCTATCTCGTAGCCACCTGAAAGATTTAATATTTCCCTCAGGAAGATTACCTGTACTGCTCCGGTAATAAAACCTAGCAGCAGAAGCATTAACCTGAAACTGATTAACGGGAGCTTTTTTTCTTCACCGGCTACAGGTGGTTTGTTTTGTTCAGGGCTCCTTTTGAAGATGATCTTATAATAACGTAAATTCCAGGTAAGGTGTATGATAACGGTAAATGTCATGGCAATACCAAAATCCACATGCCATTTCAGTATTTTTTCCACACCCTGAATATTCCATTGATAGTTCGATTGAAGAGCCAGGAATATGCCTGCTCCTGCTGCTGTAATGAATGTTAAGAGCAGAATGGTATTCCAGAAAGCCATGTAAGCCCTGGATGTAATAATTCCGAATTTTCTGGCGGTAAGGGACAGGAAGTATAAAATGACTGAAATAACGCCTATAATAATAACATGGTACATGGCATTTATTCCTCCTCAAAAACGAGCGCTTCGTATACATAAATATCAGCATCTGCCCAGCCTGTCCAACCCAGTCCGGCTTTATCGCGTGATAAATGGCCCAGGAAGTCGGTAATTGTCCATTTCCTGTTCTCAGCAACCTGTGGAAGAAATGTGCCTGATTTGATCCCTTTCTTTATATAAACACCATGCTTACCAAGTAATATTTCATCTATATTGTCAATTTTTCTCAGGGGACTTAGAACTGATATTTCAATGGTGATCTTTTCAAATTCTTCCCTGGACAGGGGTTTGAAGCGTGTATCATAGAAAGCCGCCTCAACCGCTATTGCCTTTACGGTTTCACAGAGTGGTTCCGATGGCATGAACCGGCCTATGCAACCTCTCAAATTTCCGTCGAGATGCAATGATACAAATGCACCCAGCTTTTCCTTTAATACCAGTGATAGTTTTGTTTCATCTATTAGCGGGGGAGGGCCTTTTTCCAGGAATGATATTATCGACCCCCTGGCAATTTCAATCAACTTTTGTTTATCAGTATGGGTGATACTGAATTCCTTCTTATTGGTACCTGTATTATTCTTATCAATGAGGGCCACTGAGTGATAACCAACCACACTGGATTTGTCACCATAATCACTATGCCCCGAATTGCGGTATAAAATATGTTTAAATTCAAGCCCGGCTTCTTCTTCGGCAAGATGAAGCAATACAAGCCCTGAAGTCCATCCGCACATGCTTGTTGCAAGACCTTCTATATTCATTTCAGAATTTTTTCTTATTGTACGGAGGAAGGTGTCTGGGTTGCCCGAAAGTAAACCTTCCACAGTGGACCTATCAACCTTAATGGCATCTTCAAATGATGGGTAATGACTGAAGTCGCTGCTTATCACAAAGAGGTTATTCCCATTGAAATATGTTCTTAAGGCATCGGCAATATCTTTACATACCTTGCTGTTTTGTGTCCCCAGAACAATGGGGATTATCCTGATGTCGGTCCCTAAATGGTACTGGAGAAAGGGTATCTGGACTTCAAGGCTGTGTTCACTGCTATGGGCAGCTTTATAATAGCTGAACACCTTCGAATTATCAATCAGTTTTTCTGCCAGATCAGTGTTCACCTCAGCGGTACCCAGCGGTGTTCTGTAATCGCCCTCTGCATAAATAGAGGCACCCGGGAAAGATACCCTGTGACTGGATCCAATAAGAAAGATATTATCATACTTAGCAGCAGGAGGAATGCACTCAACTGCCGAGGCAGCCACAGTGCCGGAAAAAACATATCCTGCATGAGGTGCAATTATAGCCCTTACTCTTTCTTCGGGATTTATGCTTATTGATTTCAGCTCCGACGCTTCGCTGAAAAGCTGATCCAGTAATTTGTTCAACTCTGATTTCCTCGCGGGATAAAATGATCCTGCAACAACGGGATCCCTGTCACGTTCTTTCTGCTGGCCTGATATACTCATAGTCATAAATATCATTATAAGAAATCCACAAATGGTTCTCATAGGTTCTTAAAAAAAAATGATTACGAATAATAAAATTAAGCAAACAGATGCAGAAAAGAAAAATCTTGGGGGTAATTATCAGAGAAGTATAAGTCTTTCTTTCAGAATGGAACCGTCATCATCTGTAGCGAAGACTTTAACACCCAGGCTTACAGTAGAATCATTTATTACTTTCAGTGCCATGGCTATTGCTTCCTGTATATCTTCATCATCCATTTCATCATATTCTTCTACATGGAAATAAAGATTGATTGTCAGAAGTTTCTCAGGATCATCTATCTTTGAGAGAACTTTGACCATCCGTGCCATCCAGATCGATGATGCGGTGTTGAAATAACTAAGGTTGAAATGCAAGTAAGTTTTTTCTGCCGGTTGCTTGGCATATAGTCTTAACCAGTCTAATACAGGTTCGTAGATTTTTGTTGCATTTTCAGGAGTGGATTTACCCTTGAAGACAAGCATCCCATTATCCGGATTAAAATCAATTTCGGGTGTGTTTTTTGATTCTGGAATGTGTAACTTTGAAATCTTCATTATGTGTCTCAACGTATATGTTAGTGGTTTGTTTCAAAAATATATCTTTTTTTTGACACAAGTTTTACTGTTCGTCAAAAAATACATGCTGTCCATCAACAAAGTTATGCGTTTTGTACAAATGCAATAAAAAATGTAAGTTTTCAAGGTCAAAATCCAGAATGTAATTTATATTATCTTTGCAGGCTGATAAGGATATCAAATGATGGAAAGGACAATAGAAAGAAATATTATTGATGCTGTCAAAAACCTTTATGATTCGGATATTGATGTTGCCGATATTCAGATACAGGCAACAAGGAGGGAATTTGAGGGTGATATTACGGTTGTGGTCTTTCCATTGCTTAAACATTCCCGTAAATCGCCTGAACAAACGGCTGAAGATATCGGCAATTACATAGTGGAAGTAAATCCAGGTGTCAGGTTTTTTAACGTTGTAAAAGGCTTCCTGAACATCGAGATAAGTAACAGTGCATGGCTTGACGTATTTCTGAAGCTTCGGTCAGCAGCTCCTGCTCACTCATTTTCGGAAAAAGGCAAAGGCCAAA
The DNA here is from genome assembly GCA_034659275.1 of Bacteroidota bacterium. GTDB lineage: Bacteria > Bacteroidota > Bacteroidia > Bacteroidales > VadinHA17 > UBA9300. Next base: position 28,416 of record JAYEGY010000078.1, read on the forward strand.
CAACACTCATAGAATACTCATCGCCTAATACTAATAAGCCATTGCACCTGGGTCATATAAGGAATAACCTCCTGGGTTATTCCCTCTTTAAGATTTTGACTGCATGTGGACACAGGGTTTACAAGACAAATATTGTAAATGACCGGGGTATACATATATGTAAATCAATGTTGGCATGGAAGCTTTTTGCGCAAGGGGAGACACCATCCGACAGCGGTATAAAAGGTGATCACTTTGTAGGTAAATATTATATTGAGTTTGAAAATGCATACAAAAATGAGATCAGGGAACTCACCTCAAAAGGCATGACCGAAGAAGAGGCCGCAGAGAGATCCAAACTGATGGCAGGTTCCAGGGAACTCCTGAGAAAATGGGAGGCAGGTGATAAAGAAACACTTGATCTGTGGAAGAGAATGAACAGCTGGGTCTATGAGGGCTTCAATAAAACTTACGAAATGCTGGGCGTTGATTTTGATAAAATATATTATGAATCTAATACTTATAAACTTGGGCGGAATATAGTGATAGAGGGCCTTGAAAAAGGTATTTTTTACAGGAAAGATGATGGTTCGGTATGGGTTAATCTTTCATCGGACAAGCTGGATGAAAAACTATTACTGAGAGCCGACGGTACGGCTGTATACATGACTCAAGACCTCGGTACTGCAGTGGAAAGATATAATGATTATAAATTTGATCGGCACTACTACGTGGTTGGAAATGAGCAAAATTATCATTTTCAGGTACTTAAATTAATATTGAAAAAGCTGGGATATGAATGGGCCAATGGAATACATCATTTTTCATATGGCATGGTGAACCTGCCTGAAGGTAAAATGAAATCAAGGGAGGGTAAAGTGGTGGATGCTGACGACCTTATCGATACCATGCTTGTTACGGCCAGGGAAATGTCTGAGGAACTTGGTAAACTGGATGAGTACTCTGCCGGGGAAAAAGAAAATATTTATTATAAAATCGCACTGGGTGCACTGAAATACTTTATTCTTAAAGTTGATCCGCGTAAGAATATGCTTTTCAATCCCAGGGAGTCGATTGATTTCAACGGAAATACCGGTCCATTTATTCAATATACATATGCCAGGATAAGGTCAGTGTTGAGAAAAGCAGAGACTTATGATTATTCAGGAGACATAAAAAGTGGTGACATTGAATTGAATGATAAAGAATCAGACCTGATAAAGCTCCTCAGAAGGTTCGAAGGGGTGGTTGTTGAGGCAGCAGAAACACTTAACCCATCGCTTATAGCAAATTATACTTATAATCTGGCAAAGGAATTTAACCAGTTTTACCATGATTATTCCATTCTCGGTGAAAAAGAAACTGCAGTGAGAACTTTCAGAATAGCTTTATCAGAATATACAGGCCAAATTATACAGGAATCAATGGGTTTGCTGGGCATAGATATGCCGGAGAGAATGTAATATTATTTAATATATTTGATAAAGTAATAAAGGGAAAGAGTAATGTTTGAAAATTTAACTGACAGACTGGAGAGTTCGTTTAAGATGCTGAAGGGGCAGGGCAGGATAACAGAGATAAATATTGCTGAAACCTTAAAAGATGTTCGACGTGCCTTACTGGATGCAGATGTTAACTATAAGATAGCCAAGTCATTTACTGATATAGTAAAAGAAAAGGCCCTTGGGCAGAATGTGCTGAATGCTGTCAAGCCGTCACAGATGATGGTCAAGATTGTACATGATGAGCTGTCGAGCTTAATGGGTGGTGAGAAAGCTGAAATAAACCTGACAGGGAATCCTTGTATTGTGCTGGTGGCAGGCTTGCAGGGGTCAGGTAAGACAACTTTTAGCGGTAAACTGGCAAGGATGCTGAAAAGCAAGAATGGTAAAAATCCGATGCTGGTGGCAGGTGATGTATACCGCCCTGCTGCAATAGAGCAGTTAAAAGTGCTGGGCGAACAAATTGGGGTTCCCGTATATACGGAAGAAGATAATAAGGATCCTGTGAAGATTGTAAAGAGAGCAGTGAAAGAAGCTAAAAATTCGGGACATGATCTGCTTATTATCGATACTGCGGGACGTCTGGCAATTGACCAGCACATGATGAATGAGATAGCATCAATAAAAGAAGCAATCAATCCCCATGAAATATTGTTTGTCGTGGATGCCATGACAGGACAGGATGCTGTTAATACCGCAAAAGAATTTAACGACAGGCTCGATTTTGACGGTGTTGTGCTTACCAAACTGGATGGTGATACGAGAGGAGGAGCCGCATTATCAATAAGGGGAGTGGTGAATAAGCCCATTAAGTTCATCGGATCAGGCGAAAAGCTGGATGCCATTGATGTTTTTCATCCGGACAGGATGGCCGACAGGATACTTGGCATGGGTGATATAGTTTCACTTGTTGAAAAAGCGCAGGAACAGTATGATGAGCGGGAAGCTGTCCGGGTGAAAAAGAAAATAGCCAGGAACCAGTTCGATTTTGATGACTTCATTTCACAAATACGTCAGATAAAGAAGATGGGAAATGTTAAAGACCTGATGGCTATGATACCGGGAGCGGGAAAAGCAATGAAGAACTTAGATATTGACGATGATGCTTTCAAAGGTATCGAGGCCATAATACAAAGTATGACACCCGAGGAACGGTCAAACCCCATACTTATCAACGGAAGCAGGCGGAAAAGGATAGCTGATGGCTCAGGAACAAGCGTGCAGGAGGTTAACCAGTTGCTTAAACAGTTTAACGAAACCAGGAAAATGATGAAAGCCGTATCGGGGAAGGGTGGAAGGGCCCAGCTAGCTAATATGTTGAAAACAAAATAAATTGATATGTATAAAATAATTGATGGAAAGAAGGTATCCTCCGATATCAAACTCGAAATTGCCGAAGAAGTTAAAAAGTTAAAAGAGGAGAGAGGTAAAGTGCCTCATCTTGTAACAGTTCTTGTTGGTAATGACCCTGCCAGTGAAACCTATGTATCACATAAGGTGAAAGCCTGTGAACAGGTGGGTTTTAAGTCTACCAACCTGCGCATAGAAAGTAATGTGAGCGAACAGGAATTGCTGGATAAGGTGAATGAACTTAATGCTGATGATGATGTTGATGGATTTATTGTGCAATTGCCTTTGCCCGATCATATATCAGAAAGTAAGGTTATTGAAGCCGTAGACCCCTCAAAGGACGTGGATGGCTTTCACCCTGTTAATATGGGGAAGATGACCATTGGTTTACCTTCATTCGTTTCCGCCACACCTTCTGGTATTATGGAGCTGATTAAGAGATATGATATTGAAACGTCTGGTAAAAATTGTGTTGTTATTGGAAGGAGTAACATTGTGGGAAGGCCGGTGAGCATTTTATTGTCCAGGAAAGGGGTTGATGCAACCGTTACGCTTATCCACAGCAGGACTAAGAACGTGAAAGAAATAGTGAAAAGGTCTGATATAATAATTGCTGCTATAGGTGTACCCGGCTTTGTAACAGCAGATATGGTATCCGAAGGAGCTGTAATAATAGATGTTGGTACAACAAGGGTCAAATCGGATAAAACAAAATCAGGATGGAAACTTAAAGGAGATGTGGATTTTGAAAACGTAGCCCCCAAATGTTCCTATATCACCCCTGTCCCTGGTGGAGTGGGTCCCATGACTATTATATCATTGCTCCAGAATACCCTTAAAGCCTGTAAAGAGAAATCTTAATGCTACTCGGCAAGAAGAGTAAGATCTATACCTGTAAAGTAAAGATCATAGCCGCCTGCACCTGAAGGACGGTCCGATGAAAATAAGAGGAAATTATTAGTGAAATCCGGACAACTGCCAATAAGTGGCCTGTACTCATTATGTTCAGTGTTTATATCCGGGCCCATGTTAAAGGGACTGCTCCATTTACCATTGCTGTAAACAGAGCAATACAGGTCGAAGCCTCCCATTCCTCCGGGGCGGTTTGATGTGAAAATCATAATATTATCACGGATTAACGGGCATTTGTCGTCATAATCACTGTTGATACTGTCCGTAACACTTATGCTTGCAGGATCGCCCTCCAGCCAATCGTCAAAGAATAATTCCTCATCTATGGCTGACTCCACTATATTAAAATTACCATTGCTGTCATTAATGAAATATGCAGTTGTTAAATCATTGTCAAAACAGATATACGCATCATTTAAGCTGCTGTTCAGTGATGTTATCAGAGCAGGTTCCTGCTGGAGAAGTGAACTGTAAGGATCCGAAGGTGAATAAGTAAGGTACTTAAGATTGAGGTTACCTGCTTGATCTTCCTCGGCATAAAAGAAATATTCCATACCATTATTGCCATTGAATAGCATATAGGGACCCAGTTCATTATGGTCTGTATTTACTATGTCTGCAAGGTCAGAATAAAAAGAATTGGTGATCATGTTGCTCTCAATAATAAATTCTGCGTCAACCTGGCTGAATGCAAAAAATATGTATCCGCTCTCTATATCAAACTGGGAACCCTGGCTGTCTCTGTTACTCGAAAAAAGTATCGGAAGCTCACCCGCTATCTGGGGAAGGCTTACATTGAAATCGTCATAGGATGAATTGATGCCTTCGAGGTTAATTATTTCAGAAGGGAAAGTACCTGCTTCATAATTAATCTGGTTGTCGTTGTCTTTAGAACAGTTACTACCGCCCGTTATTATCATTATTGTTAAAATGGTAATGTATATGCTTAATGTTCTTTTCATTTCTTCATCATTTATAATTATTGGATATCAAAAGTATGTAAAAAAAACAATCAAAAAAAACCGGGCAGAAACCCGGCTCTTTGAAGGTAGAATTTAGGTTAATTTTAGGGTAATTAAGGGTATGAGGGTAATCGTTGAGTATTCCTTTAATTACATTCTTATGATGAACAGAGGGCATAAAAGGTTGCGTTTTCTTTCTTTCTTTATTGATTATTTTTTCAAAAAAATGTTCCTGCCTGTATTACAGGTGTTTAAAAAAAAATTGGACATGTTTATAAATCAAATTATATGTAGTGAACAGTCTGATAAAATATTTTATTTTTGCATGAAATAATTTATCCTGATGGAAGACCAGGGCTTTGGACATATCGAAGAAGAGACGCATGAAATAGTAAGGCGCTACGAACGCATGCGTAGAAATAAGCAGAATCATTTCTTTGATGTTGCTGAGTTCGAGACAATAATAGATTATTATCTTGAACTAAACGATGTTAACGATGCATTTGAAGCAGCGGAATCGGCATCTGAACAACATCCCACTTCATCTTCTATACAAATTAGGAAAGCAAAAGTACTTATCGATAAGGGCAGGCCGGTTGATGTCCTCAAAATAATCAGGGTCATTGAGAAAATTGAACCCAGCAATTCTGATGTGTTTTTGGTTAAGGGAGCAGCCCTGGGAATGCTGGGTGATTTGAACGGTACCAAAAAGTATTTTGATCTGGCCCTTTCTGTTGATGAGTCTGAAGAGGTTAATATTCTTCTGAATATTACCGATATACTGAGTAACCTGAATCATTACAAGTTATTAACCATGTATCTTGAACGCCTTGTTGCACTGGAACCGGATTATAGCACCCATCTTTATGACCTGGCATATACCTATGAGAAAATCGGGGAGCTGAAAAGCAGTATTAAATACTATAAGCAATATATTGATGAGGAACCGTTTTCAGATAATGCCTGGTATAACCTGGGTCTTATTTATACCAGGGAAGGCATGAGCAAAAAGGCACTGAATGCCTATGAATATGCTCTTGCCATAAATCCTGAAAATTTCTTTGCCATTTTTAACATGGCTAATATTCTGAGCAAAGAGGGAAGGTATGAAGAAGCTCTTGAAGCCTACCTGCATTACCTTGAATATGAAGCCGAAAGCTCGGAGGCATTGACTTATGCCGCTGAATGTTATGAAAAAACGGGAGACTGGAACAAAGCGCTCAAAATGTACAATGAAGCCATTGAAATTGATCCCGATTTTTCTGAACCATGGTATGGTATAGGACTTTTATTGCTTCATGAAAAGCCCCAGGAAAGTATAAAGTACTTCAGGACAGCTGTGAATCTTAAACAGGATGAGCCTGAATACTGGTATTACCTTTCTGAGGCTTATTATTTTTGCCGTAAATTAAAAGAGTCTTTCAGATCACTTATTGAAGCGGTTACTCTCAATCCTTATTACGACAGTGCCTGGCTGAAAATGGGTATGATAATTATTACAGGCGGCTATTATCGTCATGCCAGCGGATTGCTGGAAAAAGGTATGAAGGTAATAGGCGATGTTCATGGCATAAGATATGTGCTGGCCTCAACGTACCTTTTTTCAGGAAATAAAGATATGTATGTTAACCATCTTGAAAAGGCCCTGGATGAATCACCATCCTATTATGGATTCTTCAATACACTTTTCCCTGATCGATTGATAGACAAGAGAATACAGAAATTAATCAAAAAGAAAATAAAAGAATAGCATTATGATAGTTAATTTACCGGATATGCCTGACAGGACCGAAAAACCCAGGAATAGAGGCCTCACAATGGTAATGGATAAAGGCTTGAGTGTGAGGGAAGCTGAAGACCTCATGAGTGTTGCCAGTGATTATATTGACTACCTTAAGCTTGGATTCGGAACTTCGGTTTTTACTGTCGGTGTGAAGGATAAAATAAAAGTTTATGAATCAGCCGGTGTGAAAACATACCTGGGAGGAACCCTTTTTGAAGCTTATGTGGTACGTAACATGTTTGATGAATATGTGGATTTGATGGATGAATTGGGCATAAAAGCCGTAGAAGTATCAGATGGCTCATATGAAATGGAACAGAAAATAAAAACAGATTATATAAAACGACTGGCAGAAAGTTATTATGTCCTTTCCGAAGTGGGCTCAAAGAAGAAAGATGTGGTATACAGCCCGGAAGAATGGGTGAAAATGATGGCTTCAGAACTGGAAGCGGGATCAGCCAAGGTTATTGCTGAAGCCCGGGAAAGTGGCACCACAGGCATATACAATGACGACGGGTCAATTAACGCTGCACTGATTGATAAACTTTCGATAGAGGTAGGCTTCGACCGTATAATATGGGAGGCACCACTTAAATCACAGCAGGCATGGTTTATAAAACAATTCGGAGCCAATGTTAACCTGGGTAATATTGCTCCCAATGAAATAATAGCTCTTGAATCGCTGAGGAATGGATTGAGGGGAGATACCTTTTTCCAGTATCTCAAGGATTAATAATATAATATGCGTAGATTTTCAGATTATGGCCTGCTGTTCATCAAGGGAATGGGCATGGGTGCAGCTGATGTTGTTCCAGGGGTATCAGGCGGCACAATAGCATTTATTACAGGTATATACGAGGAACTTATAAGATCTATCAAGTCAGTCGACCTTGATGCCCTGAAACTGCTTCTGAGGTTTAAATTCGGAAGTTTCTGGAAAAAAATCAACGGTAATTTCCTTCTTGCCGTCTTCGGAGGTGTACTTGTAAGTGTCTTTTCCCTTGCCAGGTTATTGAAATGGCTGATGGCCAATCATCCTATCTTAATTTGGGCATTCTTCTTCGGACTAATACTGGCATCGGCTATAGTTGTTACCAGGAAAATTAAGTCATGGAACGTAGCCAGGGTATCAGGATTGATAGCCGGAGCGGTATTAATGTTCTTTATTACCCGTTTTGCACCTGCCCAGACAACTGATGCTTACTGGTATGTATTTATTGCAGGTGCCATTGCTATTTGTGCAATGGTATTGCCCGGTATATCAGGGGCCTTTATCCTTCTCCTGCTTGGTAAATACCAGTTTATACTGGGAGCTGTTAGTGATTTTAATGTTGTGGTCTTAGTAGTGTTCGGACTGGGAATAATAACGGGCTTGCTAAGCTTTGCAAACCTTCTTGCCTGGCTTTTCCGTAATTATCATGACCTGACCATTTCAGTGCTTGCAGGCTTTATTATAGGATCACTTAACAAGATATGGCCATGGAAGCAAACGGTTACCTCAACAGTAAGCTCACACGGTGAAGTAATACCTGTGGTTCAACGTAATATTTTGCCGGGAGTGTACAGAGATATAACCGGTATGGAACCACTCCTGGCCCCTGCAATTATTTTAATGATAGCAGCTTTCATTATTGTGATAATACTTGATAACGTAAACCGACGCTGAATATGAGAAGATATGGACTAATTGGATATCCGCTGGAACATTCATTTTCAAAGGATTATTTCACCAGTAAATTCAGGAGGGAAGCAATAGATGCAAGATATGATAATTTCCCTCTCAAAACGATAGATGAGTTTCCTGGTCTGATTGAACAATATCCTGATCTTGCCGGACTTAATGTTACAATGCCTTATAAGTCAGCAGTTATGAAATACCTGGATGATGTTGATAAGAAAGCATTGCACGCAGGAGCAGTAAATGTTATCAGTGTGGTCAGTGAAGGCAATAGGAAAATATTAAAGGGTTATAATACCGACATAGATGGTTTTATGCTGTCATTAAAACCTATGCTTCTCAGGAAAATTCAGAGAGCCCTTGTACTTGGGACCGGGGGAGCATCACGGGCTGTCCGGGCAGGACTTGATGACATGGGTATAACATATTCTGTCGTTTCACGCTACAAGCCCAGGGCCGATTTAACCTATGCGGAATTAACAGATGAAGTAATAAGCAACTGCCAGCTGATAATCAATGCCACACCACTTGGTATGTTTCCCGATACGGAAAATGCTCCTGATATTCCTTATGGTTCACTTACCCCCGATTGTATCCTCTATGACCTCGTTTACAAGCCTGAAAAGTCGCTTTTCCTGAAACTCGGGCAGGAGAGGGGATGCAGGATAAAGAATGGAAAGGAAATGTTACTCATTCAGGCTGATAAGGCCTGGGAAATATGGAAGGCCTGAGGTTTTCAAACAAAAATTCCGGGATCATATTCTATATCTTCTAATATAAGCCCTTTTGCCGGTGCTGAAATCCCCGCAGCTGATCTGTCTTTTGCCTGGATTATGTTTTCTATTTCTCCGGGAGGTATTTTCCCTGTGCCTACCTCGACCATTGTGCCAACTATTGCCCTTACCATATTCCTGAGGAACCTGTTGGCTCTTATGGTGAACACCAGCATATTACCTTCTTTGACCCAGGATGATTCATATATTTTACATATATTGTTTTTAACCTGTGTATGTAGCTTGCTGAAACTTGTAAAGTCTTCATATTCAAGAAGGTATTTACCTGCCTGGTTCATTGCATCAATATCCATATTGCCGTACCTGTACCATGTATATTTCTCCCTGAAAGGATCTTTTTGCAGGGTAATGTAATACCTGTAAGTCCTGGATATTGCATCATATCGTGCATGAGCCTGCTTAGATATTTCCCGTATATCATTTACTAAAATGTCAGGCGGGAGGTAAGTATTCAAACGGAAGCAAATATTTTTATTTTTCCCGGGGTCTTCCCATGAGCTATCAAAATGCGCAACAAAGGACCGTGCATGTACTCCTGTGTCTGTTCTGCCTGCACCGGTTGTCTTGATGGTTTCACGGAGTATAAGCGAAAGGGCATCCTCAAGTTTACTTTGTATGGTTGTCTTTCCCGGTTGTACCTGCCACCCGTGATAGAAGGTGCCATCGTATGAAATGAATATGAAGAATCGTTTTCTCAAAGCCATTTTTAACAAATATAATATTTTATACCATTTACACTTATCCTCATACTTTGTGAACCTGAAAAAGCTGAAAAATTAATACGTCCTGCCTGAGAAGAAGGAAAATATATTATAGATTTATTTGATAATTCATTGTAATAAGTATTTTTGTTCTTTTTACCCGAATCGGATTTTACGGATTCATATTTTTAAAATTCTTACCTAAAATCTAAGATTATGGAAGTTGCGTTAAGCTGGATAGATTATCTGATAATGATAATCTACTTTGCTTTTGTCCTGGGCATAGGTTGGTTTTTGCGCAAATATATGATAAATGCCAATGCCTTCCTGGAGGCTGGGAGGTCAATACCGGCCTGGGTTGCCGGCCTCGCTTTTATTTCAACAAATTTGGGAGCACTGGAAGTGATGGGTATGTCAGGTTCCGGTTTAAAATACGGAATGCTAACGACCCATTTTTATTGGATAGGGGCAATACCTGCCATGTTGTTCCTGGCTCTTTTTATGATGCCCTTTTATTACGGCTCGAAGGCAAGGTCAGTGCCGGAATTTCTCAAACTACGGTACGACGAAAAGACAAGGGGACTTAACGCTATTCTTTTTGCAGTCATGACAATTCTTGCTTCAGGTATCTCCATGTATGCCCTTGCCATTCTCCTGGAAAAAATCCTGGGTTGGGATTATCACGTGAGTCTTTGGATATCGGCTTTAATAGTATTAGGATATACCTACCTCGGTGGTCTCTCATCCGCAATATACAATGAAGTACTCCAGTTCTTCATTATTGTGATCGGATTGCTGCCGCTTGTTTTCCTGGGCCTCCAGGATGTGGGAGGATGGTCAGGCTTGAAAGAGAGCCTGGCCCCCATTTCAGAATCAAAGGGCTATGCACCTGATGCAATGCTGTCTACATGGAAATATACAGGCGATGCCACGGATAACCCCCTCGGGGTGCAATGGTATGGTATATTGTTCGGACTGGGCTTTGTGCTATCATTTGGATACTGGTGTACCAATTTTCTAATAGTGCAGAGGGCTTTTGCTGCTGAATCAAAAGTGGCAGCCCGGAAAGTGCCTTTGATAGGCGCAGTACCCAAAATGTTAATTCCTTTCCTGATAATAGTGCCCGGTGTGATTGCCATTGTCCTGTTAAATGATCCCGCTAAGGATTTTGTACTGCCGCTCGATGAATCAGGTGCCCCTATTTATGACTATACAATCATAATGTTATTGAAGCAGTACCTGCCTGCAGGTGTACTGGGGCTAGGTATTACAGCCCTGCTTGCTTCATTTATGTCAGGTATGGCAGGTAATGTATCAGCCTTTAATACCGTATGGACATACGATATATACCAGAGTTATATCAGGGGCACAACAGATGATGTACAGGCTGATGAAAAACATTATCTTATAGTGGGTCGTATAACCACAATCTGTGCCGTATTGTTAAGTATAGCTGCAGCATATATTGCCAGTAAATTCGGTAATATAATGGATTTCCTCCAGACAATATTCGCCATGATAAATGCCCCGTTGTTTGCCGTAATATTCCTGGGGATGTTCTGGAAACGAGCAACCGGTCATGGTGCGTTCTGGGGCCTGTTGTTAGGATTTGTGTTTGCCCTGCTGCATCATGGTCTGACCTCTCCCGAAGGATCAACAACACTGGTTAAGGGAGGATGGATTGCTATCGTACACACATATCCCGTTGAAATGGCACAAAACTTCTGGACCGCAATAATTGCATTTTCGGCCAGTACAATAATAACCGTGGGGCTCACTTTTATGACTAATAAAATAAAGACTGATCAGCAATTGCGCGGACTGGTATACTCACTCACACCCCACGAGGTGGATACAGGCATGCCATGGCATAAACGGCCTATGAGCCTCGCAATTTTTGTTATAGCATTGCTTGTAGTATTAAGTATAATATTCTGGTAGGAGGAAATTAAAATGGTAGATATTAGAATTCCGATAGGTTTAATGTTTTCAATAGTAGGAGTGCTGATTACTATATTTGGCATTTTTACTTCATCAGATGCCAGTATGTATGAAAAATCACTCGGCATCAACGTGAACCTGATTATGGGCTTACTAATGCTTGTATTCGGGGGCGTGATGCTGTTCTTTGCCTTAAGAAAAGCAAAGGGCAAGAAAGAGAAACTGATACTGGAACTGGAAGAGGAAGAGGAAAAAGAGAAAGAGGAAGAGAAGTAAGTATTTATGCTGATCATAAAAGGTTTACAGTGACCTGTAGATTCTTTTTTACTTAATTTTCAGTGTATGGAACAAAATAATATTACCCGAAGAGGTTTTGCAAGTGACAACAATGCGGGGGTACACCCTCAGATACTGAAAGAGCTTGAAAAGGTCAACAAAGGACATGTTATTGGTTACGGTGATGATCATTATACAAGGGAGGCTCAGGAGCTTTTCAGGATAATATTCGGACCTTCAGCAGAGGTATATTTTGTTTTTACAGGAACAGCTGCCAATGTTCTGGGACTTACGGGAATAACAAGATCATGGAATTCCGTTATAACAGCATTTACTGCACATATTGAGCAGGATGAATGCGGAGCGCCTGAAAAATACACGGGCTGTAAGGTGCTTACAGTGAATACTCCTGATGGAAAACTAAGAAAAGAATTATTGACCAAGCACCTGCACGGATTTGATTTTGAACACCATGCCCAGCCAAAGGTTGTTTCAATAACCCAGGCCACGGAAATGGGTACCATATACAATCCGGAAGAAATACGGGATCTGGCTGATTTTGTTCATAGCTATGCTATGTTGCTTCATATGGATGGTGCCAGGATAGCCAATGCAGCTGCTTCACTTGATCTTCCCTTCAGGGATTTTACCACCGAAGCAGGGGTGGATTTACTTTCATTTGGTGGGACAAAAAATGGAATGATATTCGGTGAAGCAGTATGTTTCCTGAAAGAGGGATTGTCGGATAATTTCAAATATATAAGGAAGCAAGGTATGCAATTGGCTTCTAAAATGCGTTTTATCTCTGCCCAGTTTATTGCCTATTTTAAGAATGATCTTTGGCTTAATAATGCAAGGCATGCCAATAAGATGGGAAGAAAATTGGCCGAACGTATAAGTAAGATAGAAGGCATAAGAATAACGCAGGATGTGCAATCTAACGGGGTTTTTGTCATTCTGCCTCAGGATGTTGCCGATGACGTGAGAGCAAGTTATTTTTTCTACCCCTGGAATGAGGAATTATCCGAGTACAGGCTGATGACCAGCTGGGATACAACTGAAAAAGATATTGAAGGATTTGCTGATCTGCTGGAAAAGAAAATGAAAGAATTCCTTAGCTGAGTTTAGGGTAAGAGTAGGGAACTGTCGCCATAACTGAGAAACCTGAAATCATTTTTCAGGGAGTATTCATAGACCTTCTTCCAATCATTGCCGATGAAAGCAGCTACCAGTAAGAGAAGTGTACTCCCCGGTAAGTGATAATTAGTGATGAGGCCTTTAGCTATTCTTACCTTATAGCCGGGGACTATAATGATACCGGTTTGTGCTTCAAGATGGTTAAGCTTGTTCTCATCCATGAAAGCAAGTATAATCTCAATGTACTTCTTATAGCTGCTATCAGAACTGTTATCGTAAGGGTACCACTGCTCGACAAAGATGTTCCCTGGCGATTCTATACGGCCTTTACTCAGCTTATGGCCAATCCAGTAGAGGCTTTCCAGTGTGCGTAAAGAGGTTGTACCTACCGCGATTACCCTCCTGTCGATGATATCCTCCAATAAATCCCGTTCTACCTTGAAATGTTCAATATGCATGGTGTGACCGCCTGTTGTCTCTGTCTTTACCGGGACAAAAGTACCTGCACCTACATGCAGTGTTAATTTCCCTGTTTTTATACCCTTTTTTCTAAGATCCGACAAAACCTTATTTGTGAAGTGCAGGCCGGCAGTTGGGGCTGCTACCGACCCGTCTTCTTTCGAATAAACTGTTTGATAACGTGATTTGTCAATTTCTTCATCAGCCCTTTTAAGGTAGGGAGGTACGGGAACATGCCCTGCCAAATCCAGTATCTCGCTAAAGCTTAAGCGGTCATCATCCCAGTTAAACCTTATCAGCGTGTCTTTCCCCATTTTTTTTATTTGCTCAGCGTAAAGCTTGACTTTTTTACCTCCATGCCCCAGAATAATTTCAAGGCTGCCTTTCTTCCATTTTTTCTGATTACCTACAAGGCACCTCCATTCTACCATTTCCCTGGCTGAGAAATTCCTTTCATAATCAGACGGCTTAACCGGTTCAAGGCAGAATATTTCAATATTGGCACCTGTTTGTTTCCTGAATATAAGCCTTGCCCTTATTACCCTTGTATGGTTATATACAAGTATATCATTCTTATTTATATAATTGCTTAGATTACGAAAAATATCATGGCTCACCTTACCTGAACGATAGATTAGAAGTTTAGAAGAATCCCTGTCATTAAGGGGATACCTGGCAATCTTATCGTCAGGTAATAAGTAGGTGTAGTCTTTTATTTTAATATTTCTTGGATCCTCTTTCACCTTAATGATTTATTCAGGCCGTATTTAAATAGTTGGTATAAACGTCTATAAGGTGCACAAAAATAACTAAATTTGCTAGTAAGAGTAGGTAATAACTAATCAAATAATACAGAATGGCGTATAAGAGCATTAACCCATACACGGGAGAAGAAAATAAGACATATGATCATATCAGTGACGATGAGCTGGAACGTATAATATTCTCATCTTCAAGGGCCTTCAGGAAATGGAGGGATGTGAGTATTGAAAAAAGGCAGGATCTCTTGCTTCGTTTGGCTGATTTGCTGGAGATAGAAAAGGATTTTCATGCGGCAACCATTACTTCTGAAATGGGTAAACCGATAGATCAATCTGTTGCCGAGATAGAAAAGTGTGCCCTGGCCTGCAGGTATTATGCTGAACGTGCTGATGAATTTCTGAAGCCCAGAAAGCATTCTTCCTCAGCCGGGTCATCCATGATAAGATTTGATCCGCAGGGAATAGTTTTTGCTATAATGCCCTGGAATTTCCCGTACTGGCAGGTGATAAGGTGCATGGCGCCTGCGCTGGCTGCCGGAAATACTGTTCTGCTCAAGCATGCTTCCAATGTGCCACAATGTGCTGAAAATATTGAGAATGCCGTAATAAAGGCTAACTTTCCTGTTGATGTCTTTCGGAATCTTTTTATTGACTATGGTCAGGTTAAAACGGTTCTTGAATCAAAATACGTTAGATCGGTAAACCTGACGGGCAGTAATACGGCCGGTGAAAAAGTTGCTTCACAGGCAGGTAGCAATATTAAGAAACTGGTACTGGAGCTGGGAGGGAGTGATGCATTTATAGTATTCAGTGATGCTGATCTGGAGAAAGCTGCAGAAGCCCTTATTTACGGGCGCTTCCAAAACAGCGGTCAAAGTTGCATTGCTTCAAAGCGCCTGTTCGTGCACGAACAGGTGTATCCCGAATTCCTGAGCCTGGTGACCGGACGCGTTAAGAATCTTCAGATTGGCAACCCTTCGCTACATGATACATTTATCGGGCCCCTGGTTAACAAATCTGCAGTAATGGATCTGGACCGACAGGTCAGGATGAGTGTGGAAATGGGTGCCGAGATAATAATAGGAGGCAAATCCGGATTACCGGGTGATTGTTTCTTTGAGCCTACGATAGTTGTTAATGTATCATACGATAGTCCTCTGGCTACCGAAGAAGTTTTCGGCCCTGTATTGCCTGTGTTTAGCTTCAGGGATTATGATGAATTACTGGCCAGGGTTAATGATTCGAGGTTCGGACTGGGCTGCTCGTTGTTTACTGCCGACAGAAAGCGTATGGAACGCTTGTCCGCTGATATTGATACAGGAACAGTAGTCTTTAACAGTTATACAAAATCTGATCCCGGGCTTCCTTTTGGAGGGGTAAAGGACTCCGGATACGGACGCGAGCTTTCAGAATACGGGATTATGGAATTTGTTAATGTAAAAACTGTTACTATATTCTAATTGATAATATTTGATAATATTTTGTTAATTTTGCAATGCAGCAAACCGTTCTGTCGCTCCATGCTATAGTGTATGGGGAGGAAAGTCCGGACAACGCAGAGCACCATACTTCCTAACTGGAAGATACCCGTGAGGGTATAGTAGCGTAGCAGAAAATAACCGTCCCGATGCCTGTCCTGAGCTTGCCTGCGCTGAGCGCGGTCGAAGCGTCGAAGGATACTCGGGATAAGGGTGAAAAGGTGAGGTAAGAGCTTACCGGGCTCCATGGTGACATGGAGTGCCGTACGCCTTATGGGTTGAAAGACCATGTATACCGGCGCCTGAGGGCTGCTCGTCCGATGCCGGGGGGTAGGTCGTTAAAGCTGTTCAGCAATGGGCAGCGTAGAGAAATGACAGAAAACCTGACCGATTAGCTCTCTGAGATAAGAGCTCAGGTAACAGAATCCGGCTTACAGGTTTGCTGCATTATTTTATTTCAAACACAGAATCGTCAATCTCGCTGTTGAATTCAATACGCTCGTATACTGCTGTACCAGCAGGCTGTCCGTTCATAAAGGTATCAATGGTCCTTGCCATTATGACTCCATCAGTATCCGTAAAGTCACTCATCCTGATTTCTACCATCGTTTCATTGCCCATCTGGTTGACACTCATCCTCATCTGGGTCATATAATGTGATTTCTTGTCAATAAAGATATAACGTGTGCCTTCGGGGGCCGATATCTTAATTTTGTAAGCAGGGTTGCCGGCCACTGTTTCCTCTCCCTCCATAATCATATTACCTGCTTTGTATTCTTCTAAAATATTGGTATTGAGCATGCTGCTACTTTTTACCGAAGCTATCTGTTCAGGGGTAAGGGGAACAGCTTCGTTTGAACCCATCATGGGATTTATCATGTAGCCCCGATCACCGTTCACTACCTGTACCATTTCCATACCATTGATATTACTCACCGATTTGATTTTATCCGGAGCTTTTTCGTACATCTGTATATCAAGCTGCATTCCCTGCATATTCATATGGCCTTTCAGGACAAGAGTTTTGAATCCGGAAAGTTTATCCGCATTTATTGCTTTTAAATGTTTCTGGATAACCTGTTCCAGGCTTTGCGCACCTGCCACTCCCATATACAGCAGGCATAACATAAGGATAATTAATTTCTTCATTTTATTCTTTTCCCAGTTTAATAATAGTATTACGTATCTCAGATAAACTAAACATTAAATTTTCAAACAGGTCAAGGTTAAGCATGTTGGCACCGTCAGAAAGTGCCTCAGCGGGCCTCGGATGTGTTTCTATGAAAATACCATCTGCACCGGCCGCAATGGCTGCTCGTCCAATGGTGGCAATATTTTCAGGATCACCGCCTGATACACCGCTGGCCTGGTTGGGCCTCTGAACAGAGTGTGTTATGTCTACCACCACCGGGACACCATGTTTCTTCATTTCCGGTATATTCCTCATGTCAACAACCAGGTCAGTATAGCCAAACATGTTTCCCCTTTCAGTGAGCATGATGTTATCATTTCCGGACTGCCTTACTTTATTAACAGCAAATATCATTGATTCGCCTGACAAAAATTGCCCTTTCTTGATATTTATCCATTTTCCCGTGGCGGCAGCAGCCAGAAGAAGATCAGTCTGCCTGCACAGAAATGCAGGTATCTGGAGTATATCCACATATTTTGCAGCTATTGCTGCTTCCTCCGGATTATGAATGTCAGTGATTATGGGGAGATCAAATTCTTCTCTTACCTCTGCCAGAAGTTCAAGAGCTTCAATGTCGCCTATGCCACTGAATGAATCAAGGCGTGTCCGGTTAGCTTTGCGATATGAGGATTTGAACACCAGAGGTATTTTATATTTATCTGACACCTCATTTGTTCTGGCTGCAACCTCATGCAGTACCTGCCTGTTTTCCACAACACAGGGGCCTGCAATAAGAAAAAAATTATGACTGTTGGCGAATTTTATGTTATGTATATCCGGTATCATCGGTTTTTTGTTTAGAAGGGTAATATTAAGAAATAAAAATTCATCAGGTATTATAATCGTAATATTTTTTCCAGAGGATTCTCAGCCTGTTCCTGAATTCCTTTTCCCTGTGGTTATCTCCCGGTGTATAAAAAACAGTGCCTTTCAATCCCTCCGGCAGGTAATTTTCTTCTGTAAAACTATCTTCATATGAATGAGGATACCGGTAATCTTTTCCGTAATCAAGATCTTTCATAAGACCCGTAGGGGCATTGCGAAGATGTAGCGGTACCGGTTTATCACCTGATCTTCTCACTTCCGCAATAGCTTTGTCTATAGCTGTATATGCCGTGTTGCTTTTTGGAGAACAGGCCAGGTATATCGCAGCTTCCGATAGTATAATGCGTGATTCGGGCCAGCCCGTGAGATGGACGGCATCAAAGCATGATTGTGCTATTAATAAAGCATTTGGGTTTGCCAGGCCTATATCTTCGGCAGCCAGGATGAGCAGCCTGCGGGCTATGAATTTGACATCCTCACCACCTTCGACCATCCTGGCAAGCCAGTATACGGCAGCATTAGGATCGCTGCCCCTTACTGATTTAATGAAAGCTGAAATAATGTCGTAATGCTGTTCCCCTCCTTTGTCATAAAGGGCCATATTTCTCTGTATGTGCTCCAGTACTTTATCATCAATAATAACAATCTTGCCTTTTTTGTCAGTCATTGCCTGAATCTCGGAGGAAACAACCAGTTCCAGGGCATTGTACAGCTTACGTGCATCACCTCCTGAACTTTTTATCAGTGCATTGTATTCCGCTATTTCAATATTTAGTTCCTTCAGATAGCTGTCTTCTTTTAATGCCCTATCTGCCAGTATTTTTAGGTCCTCTTCTTCCAGGGGTTTCAGAACATAAACCTGGCACCTGGAAAGAAGTGGAGAAATAATTTCGAAAGACGGGTTCTCAGTGGTAGCTCCTATAAGGATAATTATCCCTTTCTCAATGGCTCCCAGGAGTGAATCCTGCTGTGATTTGGAAAAGCGATGGATTTCGTCAATGAAGAGTATGGGGCTGGGATTATCAAAAAATTGCTGTTTCTTAGCTTTCTCTATTGTTTCTCTTACATCCTTCACTCCCGAATGCACCGCACTTAACTGGTAAAAAGGCCTTTTATGCATGGCTGCAATAATACCTGCAAGTGTTGTTTTGCCTACTCCCGGGGGACCCCATAATATAAAAGACGGAATCCCTCCTGACTCAAGCGTCTTTCTCAGTGTGGAATTAACACCGGTAATATGATCCTGCCCGATAAACTTTGAAAGGCTGAGCGGTCTCATTCTTTCTGCAAGAGGTTTGTTTGATAACATGATATGCTTTTCAGCAAAAATAACAAATGATAAGCAATTATCGTTGCAGGATATGATTAACAGCGGCAATTATAAGACCGGTGTTTATGCTTTCATGACATTGCAAAAGTCACGGTATGCTTTAAGGATGTTACCTGCCTGAAAGACAAGGTTCTTTGTTTCGGTAAGGAGGTCGAGGTAAAGTATGGTTGCCTTTGTACCTGATGCTCCTTTCTTGATTCGCTTTACCTGTTTTTTTCGTATTGAATCTATTGAATCAACAAGTTTAGACTGTTTCTCAACTGATTCCTTGATATGATCAAAATTATTAGACCTCAGTATGGCAACTATGAAATTAAGATATTCGCTCAGTTCACGGCTGAGATTTTTCAGGTCATCCTGCTGATCAGGATTAAGCGGCTTATGGTTATTGTCAACATGCCTGTATGCGGGGGTAAATACATATGATAAGGAGTGGGCGCTTTCCCTTAAGTAGTCATGAATCTGTACATAAAACGGGCCTGCATCTATTCTCGAGTCATCCAGTTTCCTGATAAATTTATGTACATTATCTTTCTTTAGCTTGGCTGATATATCAAATTGTTTAACTTCCTTATTAAGGTTTTTCAGGGACTTGCGTTTTTCTTTCAGGAAAGCTATTATGGTTCTGTCATATAAAGAAGATATTAATAGTAGTTGTTTGATTAGCATATCCCTTGTAGTATCAGTTATTGTGGCCTCGTCCTCAGTTGCCTTAGCCTCAGCTTCCTCATCCTGTGCTTTTTTAACTCTGTTCTTGTGTGTGCGGTGAGTGCTGATAAGTATAACCAGGATCAGGCCAAGAATAATTAATATTCCCGCTAACCCCGCCCAGTTTATAAAGAGAGCTACAAGAAATGAAACTGTAAAGGCTGCCATTGCTGTGAAAAACCAGCCTGTGATTACTATCATCACCCCGGATATACGGTAAACCGCACTTTCCCTGCCCCATGCCCTGTCGGCCAAAGAAGTACCCATGGCAACCATAAAGGTGACATAGGTTGTGGACAGTGGAAGTTTAAGTGAGGTGGCAAATGCTATTAATATACTGGCTACCACCATATTTATGGATGCCCTTAGCTGGTCGAATGATGCATCAATTTCTTTACCTGATTGGCTCTTGACAGAGCAATCAAATCGTTTGTCTATCCATTTCCTGGATTTTGTGGTAAAAAGCTTTCTAAAACCTTCTGACATACTGGTGCTTAATCTGACCAGAGACCGTGCAAGACCAAGCGACTTAAACGATTCTGTGCCTTCATCCTGCCGTGCAAGATTGATCTCGGTCTGGGTAACCGAGCGTGACTTTTTTGAAAACCACAGGGCAAGTGCCATGATTATTCCGGCAATGAGAAGAAAATAAGTTGGCGTTTTGATCTGTGCGGCCAGGGCTGTCATTGGTAAGGCATCCGGTGATATTCCACTGGACATCCATGCTTTGAATGACTCAAAACCTGCAAGAGGTACTCCTATAAAATTTATGAGATCATTCCCTGCAAAAGCCATTGCAAGTGAGAAAGTACCAACAAGAACGATTATTTTCGGGATATTAATTTTAAATAACCATATTAGTAACTGAAGCAGAATAGTCCATCCTATAAAACTGTATAAAAGTAACATCCATGTATTGGACATTATCCATTCAGTTAAACTGTCGCTCATAAATGATGCTCCCTTAGCTCCTTTTATCAGCATGAAATACGTAATGGCTGTTATGGCAATTCCACCCCATAGAGATCCGAAATGTTTCATATTACGCTGGTAATTAAAGCTGAAAAGTACTCTTGTGAGATACATAATCAGGGCCCCTGCCGTGAAAGCAATAACAATGGAAAGAAGGATCCCGGAAATAATTGCAAGCGCTTTGCTGGAATTAATATATGTACCCAATGTGGTAGCTCCTTCAGGATCTCCGGTAAGCTTTATTATGGAAATCCCCACAGCAGCTCCCAGTAGTTCAAATACAATAGAAACCGTGGTGGAGGTGGGAAGACCAAAAGTATTGAAAAGATCAAGTAAAATAATATCGGTAAGCATGACCGCCATGAATATGATCATCAGATCACGGAAGAAAAACTCACCCGGATTGAAGATACCTTTCCTGGCAACTTCCATCATACCGCTGGAAAATGTTGCCCCCGCAATTATGCCCAGGGTGGCTATGATCAAAATAACCCGCAATGAAGCAACTTTGGATCCGATTGCCGAGTTAAGAAAATTTACAGCATCATTGCTTACTCCGACTATTAAATCTGAGATAGCCAGAACAAAAAGGAGGCCCACAATGAATATGTAATAGTTTTCCATTAGGTAATTTGGAATATGCGCAAATGTATCCAGCTATTTTTATATAATAATTAATTTAATATTAAGAAATTGTTAAGTAAGAATTGATTGTAGATAAAGAAAGGATACGGCAAGTGGCTTATTTATCCAATATGTTCTTTGTTAATAGTAATACCTTTTCGATGTCAAGGGGCTTGGTCAGGTACTCAATCACTCCCATCTCGATGCCTCTGGTCATCGTCTCTTTGTCAGATATTG
>JAYEGY010000079.1:0-12778 GCA_034659275.1 Bacteroidota bacterium
AAAAAAAATATAAAAAGGATGGGCTCGGGGAAGCAAGCCCATCCTTAACAACAAAACCTGAAACTTGATCGTAGAAGAAACTATCCCGCTATTCTTTTGATTTATCTGAATGCAAATACTTTATCATAGTCCTTAACAAGCCTGGGGAAGTAGACTGATATAAGTTTAACATAGTCTATTTCGCTCTTGGGCTGCTGGCTTATTAATTTCTGGTGAAAATACTCTGAAACGTCCAGTGAAAGGTCTGAGGTAGATAAACCATCTTTTAAGTATTCCTTGCCAAGGCGTCTTACTCCAAAATAATTCCCTTTGCACTGGTATTGGATTTCCAGTTCATCGGATAATACTATGAACCTGGTACATTTCCTGTCAGACTTGTCTATTCCAATCCTGACATTAAGGTCTGAGTTTTCATAAGATACTATGAAAGTTTTAAGGGCTTTCCCATCAACATATATGGGATCAAGGGCGTTGTCTACAACATAATTGCCCAGGCAGGAGTGGGTTTTTCCCTCTGCGACCGGGGCTTTGGTAAATCCTGCAGGTCCCAGGATTAAAGCAATGGTGAATAAAAACAAGAATTTTTTCATGGCTGCAATGTATTGGTTATTATATTGTCACAGTTTATTCTGTCCGGAAACTGTGAATCATTCATATTATAGACGCACAATTCAAATGGACGTTGCAAGTATTTGTGTTAATGCTATGTTAATGGCAGAGGACAGATTCATTTATTGATGAAAAAGATGATCCGGTGATGGATGTTTTATCTGGATGCCTGTTAAATGTTCTCTTGCATATGGCTAAAACATAATAATTTTGTAACTTACACATAGAAACAAAAAGTGATGATTCAAAGACTATTGCATAGTTTCATGTTTAACCGCCTCGGTAGACGCTTATATGAATGCCGCATGTTCTATAAGGGACTGTAATCTTATAGTCTTATCATTATTTTCTATTTAATTCTCATTTTAATAATTCCAATTTGCTGATATGAAAGGTTTGATATTTAATATCATAAGGTATGCGGTTAATGATGGTCCGGGTATCAGGGTCACATTTTTTATGAAGGGCTGTCCGCTATCCTGCTGGTGGTGTCATAATCCCGAGGGTATAAGTCAGGATATAGAGGAGGTTGAGCGAGTAGATAAAATAGGGGATAAGGAATTCAGGGTTAAGGAAACAGTTGGTAAATATTATGATGTAGAGCAGTTGTTTGACATAGCCATGAAGGATTATGTTTTCATTGAAGAGTCAGGTGGGGGAGTCACCTTTTCAGGTGGTGAGCCTCTTTTACAGGCTGATTTTCTTTCAGAGGCACTTAAACGTTTCAAATCAGAGGGAATACATACTGCTGTTGATACCTGCGGTCATGTTCCGGTTTCAGCCATTGATGCTGTTATTCCTTATACCGACCTATTCCTCTTTGATATTAAGCACCTTGATCCTTCTAAGCATGAAAAATATACCGGGGTGTCAAATAAATTGATTCTGAAAAATTTTGATTATATTCTTGCAAAAGGAAAAAAGGTGATTATCAGAATCCCGGTAATACCCGGCATTAATGATGATAGTGATCATTTGAAGGCTGTAAGGGATTTTGTTCTTGGCAAGCAAGGTGTTAATATTGAACGACTTGACCTCTTACCCTTTCATCGCTCCGGCATTACAAAATACAGGAAGCTAGGTATGGAAGACAAAATGAAGGGTGTTCAACAACCTTCAACAAAGCGTATGAATGAATTGAAAGATTACTTCGCTGAGAGTGGAATACATGTAAAAATTAGTGGATAATAAATAAATTATAAAATATGATACTCACAGATCGTGTAAAAAAACTAAGGGAACAGAGTCTTAATGCCGTTGAAACAATTTCGGCAGAAAGGGCCATGCTGGTTACGGAATTTTATCAAGGTGACCAGGCAAGGGAAGTGTCGGTGCCTGTGCGAAGGGCCAGGGTCTTCGAATATATATTGAAAAATAAAAAGTTATGCATCAATGAGGGTGAACTTATTGTTGGTGAACGGGGGCCTGCTCCCAAGGCCACCCCAACTTACCCTGAAGTTACTCTCCATTCCCTGGAAGACCTCGATATACTTGATTCAAGGGAAAAAGTATCATTTAAAGTCAGCAAAGAGGTAAGGGATATATATGAAAAAGATATTATACCATACTGGAGGGGCAAAAGTAACAGGGATAAGATAATGGAGGCTATGACTCCGGCCTGGAAAAAAGCATATAATGCGGGTATCTTCACTGAATTCCAGGAACAAAGAGCTCCGGGTCACACTGTATTGGGATATAAAATGTTTAGCAAGGGTTTCCTTGATCTGAAAGAAGAGATAAGTGAAAGCATGCAGGCTCTGGATTATTTTAATGACCGGTATGCCTATGATAAGAATGAGGAGTTGAAGGCTATGGATATCGCCTGTGATGCAATAATTATGTATGCTAACAGGAATGCCGATGAGCTGGAGCAAATAGCCAGAAAAACAAGTGATCCGGACAGAAAGAAAGAATTGCTGGAGATGGTCAGAATATGCCGCAAGGTGCCAGCTAATGCACCGGAGACTTTCCACGAGATCTTACAGCATTACTGGTTTATCCATCTCGGTGTGGTGACCGAGCTCAATCCCTGGGACTCCTTCAATCCGGGCAGGTTGGATCAGCATCTCTATCCTGTATACAGGGATGATATCGATAAGGGCATATTAACAAAGGATAAGGCCGAGGAATTACTTGGCTGCTTCTGGGTAAAATTTAGTAATCACCCGGCTCCGCCAAAAATAGGAGTTACTGCCCAGGAGAGTAATACCTATACAGATTTTTGCCTGATAAACCTGGGTGGAGTTAAGCCAGACGGTACAGATGCTGTCAATGAAATGACTTATATGCTGCTTGATACAGTAAAGGAAATGAGGATATTACAGCCAAGTTCCATGGTACAAATATCAAAGAAAAACCCGGACAGATTTATTCACAAAACCCTTGATATAGTAAAAACAGGTTTTGGCCAGCCTTCCTGTTTCAATACAGATGCTATTATACAGGAACTGCTCAGGCAGGGTAAATCGATTGTTGATGCCCGTAACGGAGGCGCTTCGGGATGTGTTGAAACCGGAGCTTTTGGTACTGAATCATATTGGCTCACAGGATATTTTAACCTGGCCAAAATACTTGAAGTAACAATATATAATGGTAAAGACGTACGCAGTGGTGAAATGATAGGCTTACCAACAGGAGAGGTAACAAGATTTAAAATATTTGATGACCTCTTCGAAGCTTTTAAAACACAGCTTGAATATTTTGCCTCCACAAAAATACGTGGCAATAATATCATCGAAAGGATTTTTGCCAGGAACCTTCCCGTACCTTATCTTTCATTGTTGATTGAAGACTGTATAGCAAACGGGAAGGATTACAATGACGGTGGGGCCCGTTATAATACCAGTTACATACAGGGCGTTGGTCTGGGCACCATAACGGATATGTTCAGTTCAATAAGGTATAATATTTATGACAAGAAAAAATATGCATGGGCGCAATTACTGGAAGCTATGGATAACAATTTCGAAGGCTATGACGAATTGCAATACGATATGATTTACAATTCACCAAAATATGGTAATGATGATGAATATGCCGATCAGCATGCTGTTATGGTTTTTGATACCTTCTTCGATGCAGTTAATGGTCGTCCATCGGCCAGGGGTGCAATACACAGGATTAATATGTTGCCAACGACGTCCCACGTTTATTTTGGTTCAGTTATAGGTGCAACGCCTGATGGGCGGAAAGCCTACATGCCTTTATCCGAAGGCATATCACCCTTCCAGGGTGTTGACAGGCTTGGTCCCACAGCAGTCATTAAATCGGCTTCAAAAATTGACCACCTTAAAACAGGGGGTACCCTGCTAAATCAAAAGTTCAGCCCGAGTTTCTTTGAAGATGAAGAAAGTTATGCAAAACTTACCGCACTTATAAGAAGCTATTTTAAACTGGATGGTCATCATGTGCAATTCAATGTTGTTGATGCTGACACCCTGAGGGATGCACAAAAACATCCTGAACTTTACAGAGACCTGATTGTCAGGGTAGCAGGTTACAGCGACTATTTCAATGATTTGGGCGAGGACCTGCAAAATGAGATAATAAGAAGAACAGAACACGGATCATTATAAATTAATAATTTTAATTATGTTTAAAAAAGAAGTTTACATACAGCGAAGAGAACAACTAAGAAAAACCGTTGGCTCAGGCCTGATTTTATTATTGGGCAATGACGAGAGCCCGATGAATTATGCCGACAATCCTTATCATTTTCATCAGGATAGTACTTTCAGGTACTTTTTCGGACTTAATTTTCCCGGACTGGCCGGCACCCTGGATTGTGACACCGGTGAAGATGTAATATATGGTGATGATCTCACCGTGGAAGATTTTGTATGGATGGGTCCTCAGCCTACCATTGCAGAGAGGTCGGAACGTTTTGGCATTACGAAGTCTGCGCCGGTAAAAAAACTTGTTGAAAATCTTCAAAAAGAGTCATCAAAAGGGCGTATTATACATTTTTTACCTCCCTACAGGCCGGAAAATAAGATCAAGCTATTCGAATGGCTGGGGATACTGCCTGCCGAGTCGCATTCCGAATCGTCAATTGAGCTCATCAAGGCTGTTATTGATCAACGCAACTATAAAAAGCCAGAAGAAATAGAAGAAATAAAGAAAGCTGTTGATATATCCGTCGACATGCACCGTACGGCGATGCGTATGGTTGCTCCCGGTGTGACTGAAGCACAAATTGCAGCAGCGGTAAACCATGTCGCGGAATCAGTAGGTGCCAGGATCGCCTTTCCTATAATAGCCACTATCAACGGGCAAACCTTGCATAACCATTATCATGGCAACACCTTGAAGAGTGGTCAGATGTTCCTCCTGGATGCAGGAGCAGAAGTAGAATCAGGTTATGCCGGCGATTTGTCGAGTACAATACCTGTTGACCCCCATTTCACAGAGCTGCAGAAGCAAATATTCAATATAAGCCTTGATAGCCATAATACAGCAATAAGCATGCTTAAACCCGGCATCCCGTTCAAGGAGGTATACCTTGAATCAGCCAGGGTCATCATGAGAGGTTTGAAAGACATGGGCCTTACGAAAGGTAATGTTGACGACGCAGTGAGCAATGGAGCACATGCCCTGTTTTTTCCCTGTGGCCTGGGTCATATGATGGGCATGGATGTTCATGATATGGAAGACCTCGGTGAGGTTTATGTTGGGTGGGCTGGACAACCTAAGCCTACACAGTTTGGCATTAAATCATTACGCCTGGGGTGTAAGCTCGAACCCGGATTTGTACTTACCATTGAGCCGGGCATTTACTTTATTCCCGAACTGATTGACCAGTGGCAAGAGACAGGTAACAACAAGGAATTCATCAATTTTGACAGGGTAAACGAATTCAGGAATTTCAGTGGTATCAGGAATGAGGAAGATGTTCTTATCACGGAGTCGGGCTATGAGATACTTGGTAAGCCCAAGCCTAAATCTATTGAGGACGTAGAGGCAGAACGCGCTAAAGAGCTTCATTAGACTTGCCGTGCACGCCGTAGCTAGGCACGGATCTGGAGATCTGCGCCAGCGAAGGGAGCCTTTATATATTTTCCCAGTTATTATTTTTTTCGTAACTTATACCTTGTATCATCCTGAAGTTACAGGATATAAGTTATGATATTTCGTAAGTTTCTGATTATCACACACTAATTATGGCAGAGAAATTTTTTAAATATTTCGATGAAAGGTACCGGGGAAATGTTCTCAGAGACTCCTCGGAAAGTTTTGGTCCTATTATTACTATATCAAGGCTCACGGGTTGTGATGCTGTGGCTGTTGCGAAAAGCCTGGTCAAATGTCTGAATAAAAAGCAAAAAACAACTAAATGGAGGTGGATTGATAAGGAAATACTGCAGAACACAGCACGTGAGCTGGATACAGGGAAGCATAATGTTGAAAGTTTTACCAAAAGGCATCAACTCTCCGGTTTCTCGGAAATGCTTATGGCCATATCGGGTAAATACATCAGTGATGCCAAAGTGAAAAAGACCATTAAGGATGTTATGCTTACAATATCCAAGGAAGGGTATGTTGTCCTGGTAGGCAGGGGCGGAGTAGCCCTGACCGGTTCCGTAAAGAGAGCTCTCCATGCGCGACTTGTTGCTCCCTTTTACTGGCGGGTTGAAAATGTTATTAAAAAAAAGAATCTCGATATAGAGTCCGCTGAGGAGTTTGTTGTTGAAACAGATGAAAAGAGGCATGACCTTATATGTAATTTCCTTGATAAGAAACCGGTGACTCTTGATTACCTTTTTGATATTACTATAAACAGGAGTTCATTTACGGTGGACCAGATTGCTCAAACCCTTTGCTTGATGTATGACAAGAAAATTGAAGCTGTTTAGTCCGGTGGATTTAAATCAAGGGGAGGCCCTTTGATGGATGCCTACGGATAAAAAAAAAGGCTGTCCGAAAAGTGTCATTCTGAGCGTCAGCGAAGAATGACACTTTTCGGACACACTCTTTTTTATGAAAGTTTTGTTTAGTATTCAATTGGTTTTATAAAGTTCGTGGCAATATACTGGATATGTTTTCTTACCTTGTTGTCGAGTGCTTTCTTGTAAGCATCCCAGTCGGAAATCTTTTCTCTTGCCACTCCTGAGTCCATGGCTGCTTTGGCAACAGCTGAAGCTACCCATGATATAAGTCTCATATCAAGTGGTTTGGGAATAATATAATCCTTTCCGAATTCAAGTTTCTCAACATTATATGCCTTTGCAACCTCATCCGGAACCGGTTCTTTCGCCAGGTCGGCCAGTGCATATGCAGCTGCAAGCTTCATATCTTCATTTATGTCTTTTGCCATAACATCAAGCGCACCCCTGAAAATAAAGGGGAAACCGAGAACATTATTGATCTGGTTCGGATAGTCGGACCTGCCGGTGGCAAAAATAAGGTCATCCCTGGTTGCCATTGCATCTTCGTAAGTAATCTCAGGGTTGGGGTTGGCCATCGCAAAAACAATAGGATTGGGAGCCATACTTGCAAGCATTTCCTTTTTCATCATATCTGCAACCGAGAGGCCCAGGAATAGATCTGCATCCACACAGGCTTCAGCGAGTGAGGTTATATCCCTGTCAGTTGCAAATTCAGCCTTATACTTATTAATATCAGTCCTCTTTTTACTGATAATTCCTTTGGAATCGACCATTACAATGTTTTCTTTCTTGATCCCCAGGGCGACGTACAGCTTTGTACATGATATCGCACCGGCTCCTGCTCCGCAGACAACCATTTTGACATCTTCTATCTTTCTGCCGGTGATTTCCAGGGCATTCAGAAGGCCTGCTCCGGATATAATTGCAGTACCATGCTGATCATCATGGAAAACAGGGATGTCAAGGTCTCTTTTAAGCCTTTCTTCAATCTCAAAACATTCCGGTGCCTTGATATCTTCAAGGTTAATACCACCAAATGTAGGTGCTATCTTTGTACAAAACTCGACCATTTTATCAACATCCTTCTCATCAACCTCAATATCAAAAACGTCGACATCACCAAAGACTTTGAAGAGTAATCCTTTACCTTCCATAACAGGTTTACCGGCCAGGGCACCTATATCACCCAGGCCAAGAACAGCTGTACCATTTGATATGACTCCAACCAGGTTAGCCCTGGCCGTATACTGGTAAGCATCAAGAGGATTATTTTCGATTTCTTTACATGGGAAGGCCACTCCCGGGGTATAAGCCAGACTCAGGTCAAACTGGGTATTGAAAGGTTTTGTAGGAATGACTTCCACTTTTCCTTTTCGTTCTGTACCGTGGTACTTAAGGGCATGTTCTTTTGTGACTTTTGGCATAGCTTGTATTTATTAGGTTATATACTATGATTATTTATGAATTCTATTATGTGATCTTACCTGTCTTTGTGCATATATATAATATCATTGTTGTAGTTTTCCAGTGTACTGATTCTTTCGAGTCTTTTTTTTACAGGCATGTATGCCATGTAACCTTCTTCTGTTAATATATCATTGATAAAATTACGATTACGGGGTTCCACTTCAATTTGTATGATGGGCCTGTCACGTTTAATAATTTCCATAAAGCCGGGAATAACATGGTTTTCGTACCCTTCTATATCACACTTAATATAATCAACCTTATCAAGATTACCGAAAAGTGCCGAGGGTGTTTTTACTTCAACACTCAAACCTGCATCATCCTCTTCTGTTTCCTTATGCTTAATGATACGTGTTAGTCCGTGCCTGTATGGCTGATTGCCCGGGATGCCCATATCTGCCATTGATTCCTTATCACCAAGTGCGTATGGGATTATTATTATGTTCGAGGTCCCGGTGATGTTCTTCTTCAGTATTTCACGGTATAAGGGTACCGGTTCTACAGCCCATACAATTCCTTCGCTTCCTGTTGCCCCGGAAAAGATCTTCGTATAATAACCAAGGTTAGCTCCAATGTCAATGATCGTGTCTCCTTTCCTGATCAGGTTCGAAACAAAATAGTGTATTTTGAATTTCTTCGAGATCTTAAGAAGCCCTGAATAATACAGGATGAAAAAGCAAATACTTATTATCCTGAAATAAACCCTTTTACCAAAGATCTGGTATAATACTCTTTTAATGAACTTCATTGGTAGTTAATAAACAAGGATTTAATATCAGAATATAAATATCCTGTTACTGATACTAAAATACAACATAAATAAATACTATGAAACAATTCCAGCAAATGATCTTATGTCAGATAACATGTTTTTCTTATGGAATTCACAGCACCGCCTGCCGACTGTGTCAGACGAAGCCCGTAGGGCGAAGTCTGAAGCTTCAGCGAAGGCGGGGACCCAGCCTCCGGATAAAATGGAACAGATAGCAGCAAGAAATCTGTTGATCACAGAGATGCAGAGTAGATGGTAAACAAAAGTGGTCAGCAGGGTGTTCCATAAACAGATATTGATAGCCATGTTGTTGTTGGCTTCGATAAAAAGAGAATAGACAGTTTACTGGAAATTGGATAATAATTTAAAATTAGTGATATGAAAAAACTCAGTTACTCCATTATGGCATTCTTCATTGCGGTTTCGGTCACTGCATGTTCAACAAGTATGGCAGCTGAAAAAGAGGAAGGGGATAAAAAAAAGAACGAGGCCGTAGCTTCAAAAGTACAGGAAGGTTCAATTAACCTTACAAAGGAAGAATTCCTTGAAAAGGTATATAATTACGAGAAGAACACCGAATCATGGGTTTATGAAGGAGATAAGCCTGCAATAATTGATTTCTATGCTGATTGGTGTCAGCCATGTAAAATAGCCAGCCCTATTCTTGATGAGCTGGCTGCTGCATTCGGCATAAGAAGCATACCTACATTCCTGCTCATTCCCATGAATGAAAGGCCACAGGCATTCAGCGGTATAGGGCAGACAGAAGAAGCTACAAAGGAGATCTTCGTGCAGGCAATAGACCAAGTTTTATTAAAAAATAAAAGCAAAGAATAAGAATTTTGAAACCTTAGCCTTACCGTGTCCACCGTAGCCTCCTTATATTTGGTGATGATAATTTATTTGGATATTTTCATGCTTGATTATTTTGAAAAAGCATATTGAAATTAATGGAAAAACATTACTCAATTGGTGTTGATATAGGAGGCAGTCATATAACCTGTGCTGCCATTGACCTTGAGAAAAAAGAAATAATAAGGGAGACCATTGCTGAAAAAGCTGTTGATAACAAAGGCACCGCCCGTAAAATAATTGACATGTGGTCGGAAGCACTTTCTGAAACAATTCAAAGAGGTGGGATGGAAAAGATTAAGGGTATTGGTTTTGCAATGCCCGGACCTTTCGATTATGTAAATGGCATATGTCTTATCAAGGGGGTGCCCAAGTACGAGAAGCTTTATGGTACCAATGTGGGTGATGCCATTTCAGAGGCTCTTGATTTAACACCTGACATTCCAGTAAGATTTATGAATGATGCTTCTTCTTTTGCAGTGGGTGAGGCATGGGCAGGCAAGGCTGCGGATAGCCGGAGATCAATGGCCATAACACTGGGAACAGGACTGGGGTCCGCTTTCGTAGCTGACAAAGTGCCGGTAGTGACCGGCAATAAGGTGCCCGAACTGGGCTGCGTTTATCATATTAGTTATCGTGACGGCATAGCCGATGATTATTTCAGCACCCGGTGGTTCACGAAAGAATATAAGGAGATAACAGGTAAGGAAAGCAGGGGGGTGAAGGATATAGCTGAAGCCGCTCAATCTGATGATCGTATTAAAAATATCTTTGTTGAATTTGGGATATCCCTTGCTGCCTTCCTTTCTCCTTACCTGAAAAAGTTCGGGGCAGAAGTGTTGGTCATGGGTGGTAATATTTCCCGTGCCTATGATTTATTTGGCCCTGCCCTGGAAGATGAATTGAAAAGGCAACAATGCAATACCATACCCTTACTGTCTGAGCTAAAGGAAGATGCAGCTCTGTTAGGCAGTGCATATCTTCTTGATGATTCGTTCTGGAGCTCTGTACGGGGATCACTTCAATATATGTAACAGAAAAAATAAATAACATGAGTTCAAAAATCAACTTATACAGGGTAGTTCCTGTTTTGATGTCCTTTTTCGTGATGAGTTTTGTCGACCTTGTGGGCATAGGTGTCGACAGGGTTAGCCTCGATATGGACCTCAGCCCTACAGTGGCTCAGCTTATACCCTCAGCCGCATTCCTGTGGTTTTTTCTTCTTTCAGTGCCTTTCGGTGTATTGCAGTCAAGGCTGGGTAAAAGATTTATGCTTAATATAGGAATGCTTGTGACTGCATTAGGATTACTTGTACCTTTCTTTTTCTATTCTTTTGCCATGGTGCTGATAGGCTTTGCACTTCTGGGAATAGGTAACACTATTGTACAGGTATCAGCAAACCCCTTACTGGTTGATGTTGTACCCGGAAACAGGGCATCAAGTTTTTTGAGCTTTTCACAGTTCATCAAGTCAATAGGTTCAATGATAGGAGCTCCGCTTGCCGCTGTATTTGCATCCTGGTTTGGTGACTGGAAAGTATTGTTCCTCGTTTTTGGCATTGTATCCGTTATAACAGTTGTATGGTTAGGATCTGTGAATATTGATGAAACCAGAGAAGGTGAAATCAAAGCATCTTTTGGATCTGCTTTCAAACTGCTTGGTAATAAATTCGTTTTATTGATGGTGTTGGCAATCTTTGTGGTTGTTGGTGTTGATGTAGGATTTAATTCCAATTCAGGCCAGTTTTTCATAAATAGTTTCGGACTGGAACAAACAGCCGGGGAGTCGGCACGGAGTGTATATTTCTTTGGGAAAATGCTGGGTACTTTCGGTGGTGCATTGCTTCTTACAAGGGTGGCCTCGCGCAAATTCTACATATGGACAACAATACTGGGCATTTTATGTTTTGTGGCAATACTGATTTTACGTACAGAAGCAGCTGCCTGGATATTAACCTTTTTTATCGGTCTTACTGTTGCAAATATCTTCCCCCTCGTCTTTTCAATAGCTGTTGAGGAATATCCCAGCAGGAAAAACGAGATTTCAGGTCTTATGATGATGGCAATATCCGGCGGAGCGGTAATACCACTCTTAATAGGTTGGATTACGGATATAAGCTCTTATCTATTTGGAATGTCAATCCTTCTGGTTTGCATGTTCTTCCTTCTGTCAGTAGCAGTGTATTCTATAAGATTTCATCAGAGGCGGGCTGAATGAAAGGTGCTCTAAGAAATACTTCACAATATATTTTACCTCTGCAAAAGAATCAGGGTCCACCCGGGAATTATGACCTTTATCCGGTATATGCTATTGGAGAAGGGAAGATTTTCAGCTCTTTACGATCTTTGGCTGCAATGTTGCCTGACAGCGGGACGATTGTTATTGATGGTTTTGCCGGTATCTGTTTCGAGGAGTTTATTGAAGAAATAAAAAGATACCTGGTAGAAGAAAAGAGGTATTTACCTCAATTTATAAATGTAGAGGAGGCATTGCTGAGTGATGAAGAGATTGGAAATGCTGTTTCGGCATTTACAGGAGGCGATGATCCCCTTTTTGGAAGAAGGACAGACCTTGTTCTGCGCGATTTTTTTGATACCGCAAAAATTGATCAACTCAATGAGGATGAAAGTTACAGGGTGATATACGGTACCGGCGCTTCTCTTGTCGACAGCAAAGCATTCCTGGTCTATATTGACCTTCCAAAGAATGAAGTGCAATTCCGCTCGAGGGCAGGATTGAAAACAAATATCGGAACACAGCCTGTTAATCCTAAATATGATTATAAGAGGAATTATTTCGTTGACTGGTTTGTGCTTAAAAAACATAAGGAAGACATACTGTCTGAAATAGATCTCTTTGTTGATGGTCAAAGACCCGGCGAAATAACGTTTATCAAGGGGAATGATCTCCGTAAAACTATCAGGGGTATGTCACACAATGCTTTCAGGGTTCGTCCCTGGTTCGAACCGGGACCCTGGGGTGGTACATGGATGAAGGATAGGATACATGGCCTGAATAAAGACGTCTGTAATTATGCATGGTCATTTGAGCTCATAAGTCCGGAGAATGGCTTGATACTAGAGAGCGGTGAACTGATGCTTGAATTTTCTTTTGATCTCCTGATGATGCAGGAGCCGAGCAGTGTCCTGGGTGATTGCCAGGAGGTATATGGGAACGAATTTCCTATACGCT
>JAYEGY010000080.1:0-49642 GCA_034659275.1 Bacteroidota bacterium
TGGGGATAGTGAGAGGTCCTGACAGCATTAATATTATGACTTTTCATCATCATGATATCATTAAGCATGGTCTCCTTATCTGTAACATGTCCCTTCACATCATGATGTTCATGCAGGTTAACTCCTTTCAGGTAAATATATTTACCATTGATATACAGGTTTGCATCCTTTATTCCCACTGTCCTGAAACCAATACGGGAACTTGTGCTCTCCAGTGTTTCTCCGTTGCTGTCGCGCAGATTAAGCACAAGAGTATACAGATGGGGTGTCTCCGCACTCCACTTATTCACATCACTGATCGAAGTGGTGAAATTTATCTCTTCACTCCCGTCATCTGCTAATAATTCAGTATCCTCATTAACTATGACATTATCACCCCATATCAACTTATATTCGAGTTTGCATCCTGATATATCGTTTTCACCATTGCTGCTGACATTAATATCAAGATCCAAAATACCATCTTCATAGTTTTCATCCAGTCCGGCCCTGGCAAAATAATCGAGGATCTTAATTGTGGGCCTGGCATACAGAAATACCGGTCTTTGTATGCCACTCAGGCGCCAGAAGTCCTGGTCTTCAAGATAGCTGCCATCACACCATCGATAAACTTCAACGGCTACACTGTTATTACCATTTTTTACATATTCAGTAATATTGAACTCGGCAGGAGTTTTACTTCCCTGGCTGTAACCAACCAGTTGTTCATTAATCCAGACATAAAACGCCGAACTCACAGCACCGAATTGAATATATATATCCTGTCCTTTCCATTCTTTAGGTATTTTAAAAGTTTTTTTATAGGAGCCCACAGGGTTCCAGTCATGATCGATATGCGGTGGATCAATTTCAAAGCCATATCCAATATTAACATAAAATGGTATTCCATATCCCTTCCTTTCCCAGTTGGAAGGTACGGTAATCTCATCCCAGTCCCTAGTATCATAATTATCTTTAAAGAACCAGTAAGGCCTTTCCCCGGGTTTTTTGACCCAGTTAAATTTCCATTTTCCGTCAAGCTCAATATACCTGGGATTTTCATCCTGGTCACCGGATAATGCTGACTCCTCATCAGGATAACTTATCATGGTAGCATGAGGTTGTTCCCTGTTCTGGTTAAACATTGCAGGATTTTCCCAGTCTCGGGGACTTTTTTCCTCAAATTCTACGTTCTCATATTTGCTATAGTTAGTACATGCATTTATTAACACTAACACTGCAATCAGGGACATGTAATTTTTTTTCATGGTCCGGGCTATATTTTTTCAGGATTTCAGATACTTTCATTTAATACTTATTACAATTTAAGTCTTTTCCAGTTTAATAGCACATACTTTCGTTTCGGGTATCTTAGAAACCGGGTCAACAGCACATATTGTCAGTTCATTTGTTGGTGTTTCAGCAAAATGGAACGTTAAAGACGCTACACCAACAGGGCAGATCTGACTGATATTTACTTTCACCCTTACAACACCCCGTCTCGATTTAACTATTACCTTATCACCCTCGTTTAATCCCATTCCTTTTGCATCTTCAATATTTAACCTCAGGTATTCCGATCCTTCAATATCCCTGAGTCCTTCAACTCTTCCTGTCATTGTGCTTGTATGATAATGATAGAGGCTACGGTCAGTAGTTAGCAAGAGGGGATAATCCTTATCGGGTAATTCTACCGATGCTTTATAAAGAAGAGGGAACAACCTTCCTTTGCCTGAACTCGTGGCAAATCTTTCACTGTGCAGGAATTTTGTCCCTGGATGATCTCTATCGGGGCAGGGCCATTGCAGGCCTTCATGTTCTATCCTGTCATATGTAATTCCAGCATAGCTTGGGGTAAGTGAGTTTATTTCATCAACTATTTCGTTTACTGCATCGTAATTAAATCCTTTAGCTCCCATTCTTTTGGCAATTTCACATGTTATCCACCAGTCATCTTTTGCTTCGCCGGGTGGAATAACTGCTTTTCGCACTCTCTGCACCCTTCTCTCAGTATTTGTAAAGGTGCCGTCTTTTTCAGCGAAGGAGCA
Source organism: Bacteroidota bacterium (assembly GCA_034659275.1). Classification (GTDB taxonomy): domain Bacteria; phylum Bacteroidota; class Bacteroidia; order Bacteroidales; family VadinHA17; genus UBA9300. The sequence goes on from JAYEGY010000080.1 coordinate 2,028, forward strand.
GGCAGGTAAGACTATATCAGCATATTTTGCTGTTTCAGTAAGGAAAATATCCTGCACGACAAAGAAATCAAGTTTTTCCAATGCTTTTTTTACATGGTTGGCATCGGCTTCGCTCAATACCGGATTTTCTCCAACCTGGTATAATGCTTTGATATTCCCCTTTTCTATTGCTGTGAAATACTCGGTATGTGTGAGCCCATTATTTCTATCTAAGCGGGCAGACCATGCTTTTTCAAACTTATCGATAATTTCTGGATCAGTAACGCTCTGGTATCCGGGAAATACATCGGGTAGACCTCCCATATCACATGCACCCTGAACATTGTTCTGCCCCCTCAGGGGATTTACACCCGAAGATTCCCTCCCAACATTCCCTGTCAGCAAAGCAATGTTACTAACAGCAAGGACATTATCAGTTCCATGGCTATGCTGTGTTATCCCCATGGCATAGACTATTGACGAAGGGGTATTTGTAGCATACAGCCTTGCAGCTTTTCTTAATTTATCTGCCGGCACGCCTGTAATGCCTGTTACTGTTTCCAGGTCATAGTTCTTCAGTGAGTTCAGTAACTCATCGAAACCTTCACATCTTTTCTTGATAAAATCAGTATCCTGTAATCCTTCATCTACAATTACTTTCATCATACCCATTAGCAGCACAACATCTGTACCCAGGTAGTGTTGCATGAATACATCTGCAAAACGGCAAAGGTCGATCTCCTTGGGATTTGCCACTATTATTTTAGCACCGTTCCGTTTAGCTTCCTTAATATGCAGTCCTATTATAGGATGTGCAGCTGTCGTATTAGATCCTATTGAAAATATTGTACTTGCATATTTAAACTCATCTATAGAGTTTGTCATTGCCCCGGATCCAAAGCTCTGTAACAAACCCGATACTGTAGGAGCATGACACAGCCTTGCACAATGATCAATATTATTTGTACCCATTACTGTTCGGGTGAATTTTTGAATAATGTAATTATCCTCATTTGTTACTTTGGCTGAAGTGAGTGCAGCAAATTTTTCCTTCCTTTTTTTTGAGAATTTTTCAGCTATAATATCCAGGGCTTCATCCCATGATATTTCCCTAAATGAACCATTGCTCTTAATAAGTGGGGAAGTTAGTCTTTCCGGGTGGTTGACAAAGGGATAGCCGAAGCGTCCTTTTACACATAATCGCCCCTTGTTCACTATACTCTCCCTGTCACCTCGTGCACTTACTATCTTATTACCTCTGACACCCAGGTAGATATTACATCCTACACCGCAATAAGCACAAACAGTCTTAACTTCACGTGCCGGCAACCTGCTTTCCTTAACATATAATGCTCCTACCGGGCACCTTACAACACATTCACCGCATGATTCACATACTGAATCCTTAATTGGTTTATCCCCGAAAGTACTAACAGCTGTATCAAAGCCCCTGAATCCATAGTCCAGAGCATTCACCCCCGCTACTTCATCGCATGTACGGATACAGATCCCACACATAATACATTTATTATGATCGAGGTTAAAAAACGGATTGGAATCATCAATTTTTAAAAGGGGCCTTGTTCTTCTCAGTTTTTTAAGTCTTTCCTCGTTTACTCCTATATAAGCTGTAACTTTCTGAAGTTCACAATTATCATTACTTGAGCAGTTTGTACAGTCCTGAATATGATTGGCATGTATGAGTTCCAGTGTAGTTCTTCTGATAGCATTTATTTCCTGGCTCTCTGTCCTTATTTTCATCCCATCCTCCACTTTTGTCATACATGAGATATGTTGTCCTCGACGCCCTTCTATTTCTACCAGACAGAGCCGGCAATTACCTGATGGACTGATATCAGGATGATAACATAATGTTGGTATATAAATACCATTTGCACGGGCAAGCTCGAGTATTGTTACTCCTTCAGTTGTTTCCAATCTGATACCGTCTATATAACAGCTTATTTTTTTCATCGTTCACGCATTTTTAAAGCAGCTTTACCTTCCTCTGTCTCCAGGTCACACCTGAGGCATCTGAATGCCTCCAAAACAGCACTATGTTCGTCAAGCTTCCGGTCAACTTCACTGAAGTTTTTCCTGCGGCTTTCTACAGGTGTTCTTGATACAGGCGGCCGCATTAATTCTATATCTGTTTCAGGGTCAAATTCATGAGGCTCGACATACACTGAAGGCCTTGTGAGTTCATATTCAGGTTTAATATCTTCCCCCTGAAGATACTTATCAATCATATCTGCAGCCACCATGCCTGCTCCCATTGCTTTAATTATGGTATCGGGTCCGGTAACCACATCACCCACTGCGAATACACCTTTTATATTTGTACCGTATGACTCCGGATTAGTTTTTATCGAGCCATTCCTGTTCGTTTCAAGTTCAGGTACCTGTTCCTTAAAATCAAAATGGGGATCTTCACCAATGGCAACTATCACAGTGGAGAGGTTTATATCAAATTCTGAGCCCTCAACAGGTACAGGTCTCCTTCTTCCACTGCTATCATAATCACCCGGCACCATCTTAATACATTTCAATCCCACTACTTTATTATTATCTGTCAGAACCTTTACCGGGGCCACCAGGTACATTATTTCAACTCCTTCTTCCAGGCCTGCTTCAATCTCTTCAGGGAAAGCAGGGATTTCCTTTTCTGTTCTCCTATATATAATGGTAACCTCCCTGCAGGTTTTAAGCCTTATAGCTGAACGGGCAGCATCAATTGCAGCATTACCTCCACCTACAACACCAACAGTCTCGCCTATTCCTGTATCTTCATTCATTTTTACTGCCTTCAAAAATGTAAGGGCATCCAGTACACCTTCTGCCTTTTCATTCTCAATGCCCAGCATTTTTGATTTATGTGCGCCTGTTGCTATGAGAAGGGCATTATAATTATCCTTTAGTTCTTTAAATGAAATATCTCTGCCCACCATTATTCCGGTTTTTATCTTAACACCTGCCGTCATGATATTCTGTATATCCAGGTTCAGAATATCCAGAGGTAATCGGTATTCCGGTATAGCCATAGAAAGGGCACCGCCCGGCATTGGTTCAGCTTCAAAAATGGTAACATCATAACCTTTTTTTACCAGATTATATCCTGCCATTAAGCCCCCGGGTCCCGCTCCGATAATACCTATCTTTTCCCTGAATATTTCATACTTTTTTTGAGTTGGATAAAGACCATTTTCAATTGCCCAATCGGCAGCAAATCTTTTTAGAGCACGAATAGCTATGGGATCATCCCAGTTGCCAGTCTGGCAAAACTCTTCGCATGGGTGGTGACATACCCGTCCACACACTGACATCAGGGGATTGTCTTTGAGAATTATTTCGAAAGCTTTCCTGTATTCTTTTCTGGCTATATATCCAATATATACGGGAACTTCCGTACCTATTGGACATGTATGCTGACATGGTGAGGACACCAGTTTTTTACATACCGATGCACGACATTTTTTTTGTATAATATGTTCTTCATACTCATGCCTGAAATATTTTATGGTAGTAATTACCGGGTTAGGTGCCGTTTGACCTAAACCACAGAGTGAGCCAGCTTTTACCCCTTCGGCAAGTTCGAGCAGCAGGTCAATATCTTCAATCTTTCCTTTACCCCTGACTATGTCATCGAATATATCAAGCATCTGCCTGGTCCCCAGTCTGCATGGTGCACACTTACCGCAGGATTCCCTGTTAGCAAATTCCAGGAAATATCTGGCAAAATCAACCATGCATGTTTTTTCATCCATTACCACGATCCCACCTGATCCCATTATAGTACCAACCTTAGCCAGATCATCATAATCAACAGGAACATCTATAAGGTTTTCAGGTATGCACCCGCCAGAAGGGCCACCTGTTTGTACAGCTTTGAATTTCCGGTTACCTATTATTCCTCCGCCTATTTCAAAAACCATCTCCCTTATTGTTGTTCCGAGAGGAACCTCTATTAATCCTGTATGTTTTACTTTACCTACAAGAGCAAATGTTTTGCTTCCCTTACTTTTATCCGTACCCAATTCGGAATACCATTCAGCTCCGTTTCTTAATATAAGTGCAACCGAAGCAAGGGTTTCGACATTATTGATTACGGTGGGCTTATTCCATAATCCTGACACGGCGGGGAAAGGAGGTCGGGGAACTGGCATTCCCCTTTCGCCTTCTATGGATGCGATGAGAGCTGTTTCCTCTCCGCACACAAAGGCACCTGCTCCTTCTTTTATCTTTATGTTAAAAGAAAAACCTGAATTGAAAATATCCGCTCCAAGAATACCATGCTCTTCAGCCTGTTTTATTGCCAGACGTAATCTTTCAAGTGCAAGAGGGTACTCCGCTCTGCAATAGATATAGGCATCTTCAGCGCCAATAGCATGTCCCGCTATTATCATACCTTCAATAAGGGAATGTGGGTCTCCCTCAATGAGTGAACGATTCATAAAAGCTCCTGGGTCACCTTCGTCAGCATTGCATATAAGATATTTCTTATCAGCATCCTGATTATAGCAGAAAGTCCATTTCTTCCAGACAGGAAAACCAGCTCCTCCTCTTCCTCTGAGGCCCGATTCTTTTATTAGTTCGATGATATCTGAGGGTTTAATAAAAAGAGCCTTCTTCAATCCTGTATATCCTCCCCTGGCTATATAATGCTCAATGATCTCCGGGTTGATAATCCCACAATTTGATAATACCCTTCTAACCTGACCTTTCATGACCTGGATATCAGACAACGGAGGTATACCATCTTTGCCTTTATCTCCTACTATACCTATTGCCAGATCATCAACAATTTTATTATTCTTTATATGCTTATCTACTATCTCAGTGACATCTGATGGTTGTACGTCGGCATAACAAACCAGGGCATTGCCTGGTGACTGTACCATAACTATAGGTTCTGCATAACACATCCCTATACAACCAACCTCTTCTATATCTGCTTCCGTATCCCCCTGGCTCAAGACTTCTTTAAACATATCTCTTACTTCGGTGGCACCTGCTGATCTTCCACATGTAGCCATTCCAATATAAACAACAGTTCTGCTGCCACTTCTTAGCATTTCCCATTTCTTCAAAGAATTCTCCCTGAGTTTTTCGAATCCAGTCTTCATGTAGATTTTTCTTTATCCTTATAAATAATATCCCTGACCTTATTGGGTGTCATTTTTGCATTTACCTTATTATTAACCATCACGCATGGAGCTATGCCACAAGCACCTATACAAGCCACTGTTTCGACTGAATACCTCAAATCCTCGGTGACTTCTCCACTATGAATCCCCAGTAAGTTTTCAATATTCTCGAGAATTCTGCCTGAGCCCCTTACATGACATGCTGTGCCCCTGCACACTGTAATATGGGTTTTACCTATTGGCGTAAATCTGAACTGGGCATAGAAAGTTGCAACACCATATACTTTACTTTTTGGAACCCTTATAAATCGTGCAATCTCAGACATTGACTCCTCAGAGAGATAACCAAATTCATTCTGCACTGCCTGCAATACCGGTATTAATTCATCAGCACTACCTGAAAAAGAAGAAAATATTTCTATAAGCTGCTTGCCCATAATTGTCAGGTATTAATTTTATAGTGAAGTAATGTATCAAGATATCTGTCTAATACCATTTCTGCAAATCTTCGGGGCTGTTAATGTTAACAAAAGGATTACTGACCCCCTCAATATTATCAATTACCAGGTATTTATAATCTACTAATTTAAGAAATTCCCTTATTGAATAATTATCAGCAGTCCTGATAAAACTCTCCAGCCTTTCAAGAACATCTCTTTTATATATTGCGTGTAAAGGTTCTATATATCCCTTATAATCAGGTATTAAAGCCTCGCACTTCTGGTGATTGAAATTGTCTACTACATGCCTGATAACTTCAGCATTCAGCTCAGGCATATCACTTGCTACCAGGAAAACTGCCTTCGAGTTGGTATTTGTCAGAGCAGAATGTAAACCACCCAGTGGTCCGATATCAGGATATATATCACCAGTTATCCTGATATGCCCGTAATCACTGAATTCATTTTCATTATTGGCTATTATGACTATATCATTAAAAACTCTTTCCAGGACTTTAATTATTCGCTCAATCATTGGTTGTCCATCAATAATTATTTTTGCTTTTGTCCTACCAGAAAATCTTGTGTTTTTGCCCCCGGCAAGAATGGCCGCGGTAATGTCATATTGTTTTATTGGCTGCTCCATATAATACCCGGAGAATGAATTCATGCCTCAATATACAAAATAATGGAACCGGGCCTCGAGTCTTTGATCTCTAGTCGTTCGTTGGCAACAACCGGCCTGACATCCCCCATCCCAAATTCTCGCACCCCCTTCAAAGGGGGATCCAATTAGAACAAGCCGGTTATATTGCCATCAGGATCGATATCAATATTCTCTGCTGCCGGCTTTGAAGGTAATCCGGGCATTCTCATTATTGCACCTGCTATAGGTACAATAAAACCTGCTCCTGCTGACACTTCAACCTCTCTCACAGAAATCTTATATCCCCTGGGTCTTCCCCTAAGCTTTGCATCATCTGAAAGTGATTTTTGGGTTTTTGCAATACACACGGGGAGGTCATCAAGGCCGAGGTTTTCAATAGCTCTCAACTGTTTCTTTGCCCTGGCAGTATATTCCACACCATCGGCGCCGTACATTTTTGTTGCAATATTTTCTATTTTGTCTTCATAGCTTGAAGAAAGATCATATAGAGTTTTAAACTTTCGATCAGGATCATCAACTGCTTTTACCACTTTTTCTGCGAGGTCAACAGCTCCTTCTCCACCTTTTGCCCATCCTTCGTTGAGTGCCACAACCACATCCTGCTTACGGCAATATTCAGTCACAACCTTTATTTCGTCTTCCGTATCAGTATCAAATTTATTGATTGATACTACAGGTTTCAGACCGAACATTTTCATATTTTCAATATGTTTTTCAAGGTTTTCAAGACCATCTTCAAGTGCTTTCAGGTTTTTTTCGGCTAGCTCTTTACTTCCTGCGCCACCGTGATACTTCAGTGCCCTGATAGTAGCCACTATTACTACGGCATCAGGAACAAGTCCACTCATCCTGCATTTGATATCAAAAAATTTTTCAGCACCAAGATCACTGGCAAAGCCTGCTTCAGTGATAACATAATCACTGAATGATAATCCCATCTTTGTTCCCAGTATACTGTTGGTGCCCTGTGCAATATTACCAAACGGCCCTCCATGAATAATAGCGGGTGTGCCTTCGAGTGTCTGTACCAGGTTAGGTTTAATAGCGTCTTTTAAAAGAACGGCCATAGCTCCCTGTGCTTTCAGGTCGCGTGCAAATACCGGTTTTTTATCATATGTATATCCGATAAAAATATTCCCGAGCCTTCCCTTCAGGTCCTCCATATCGGTGGCCATACATAATATCGCCATAACCTCAGAGGCAGCAGTGATATAAAAACCTGTCTCCCTCGGAACACCCTGTGTAGTGCCTCCGAGCCCCACAACTATGTTTCTCAATGCTCTCTCATTCATATCCATCACCCTTTTCCACTCTATAGTCCGGGGGTCAATATCCAGACTTACACTTTTCTGCTGCAGGTTATTATCTATCAAAGCTGTGAGAAGGTTATGAGCTTTTTCAACTGATGCAATGTCACCAGTAAAATGAAGATTAATATCTTCCATCGGCACAACCTGGGCATATCCGCCACCGGCAGCACCACCTTTTATACCAAAAACAGGCCCCAGTGAAGGCTCTCTGAGCACTACAGTTGTTTTCTTGTTAATCATGTTCATAGCCTGGGCCAGGCCGATCGAAGTGGTGGTCTTACCTTCTCCTGCAGGAGTTGGTGTTAATGCGGTTACCAGTATTAATTTCGACTTCTTTACTTTTTCTTCGTTAATAAGTTTTAGAGGAAGCTTGGCTTTATAATTACCGTAAAGCTCAAGATCATTTTCATCAATCCCGAGTTGCCGGGCGATCTCTTTTATGTGCTTCATCTTATTGGCCTGGGCAATTTCAATGTCTGATTTCATAAATATATTGTTTATTGGTTTATTATTTTAGTAGAAAAACAGCTAAGTTCTTTAATCATTAAGATAGCTCTGAATATTATGACTCATTTACTCAAAGTTATTTAAAAACATTAATTTAGGAAAAATATTATAATAAGATGCAATGAGACACGTAGTAATTACCGGAGGAACCAGGGGGATAGGTTTTGGCATGACCAGGGAGTTTCTGTCACGTGGATACAATGTTACATTCTGTGGTACGACAGACAGATCTGTGATGACTGCGTTATCATCCCTGGCAGAGCAATGGTCATCAAAGAAGTATAAGGGTGTAGTATGCGATGTAACAAAAAAAGAGGACCTTATTAACCTATGGGATTTCAGCGCAAAGGTATTCGGGAATATTGATATATGGATTAATAATGCGGGTGTAAATACCTTACAGGCTCCTTTTAATAAGCTTGATCCTGATATAATAAGTAAGATTCTTGATATCAATATCAAAGGACTTATGTATGCAACGCACCTTGCATATAATAACATGCTGAAGCAGGGTAAGGGATTTATTTATAATATGGGAGGCCTGGGCAGTGACGGCAGAATAATAAAGGGCATGACTCCTTACGGCACTTCCAAAAGAGCAGTTCAATATTTCACCAGGGCCTTTGCAAAAGAAATCCCAAATAAGGGGAAAGTTAAAGTTGGCCTTTTACTTCCGGGGATGGTCCTGACCGATATGCTTCTTGATCCCATACGGGAGGGTGGTGATAATGCACGCAAACTGAAAAAGGTATACAACCTGCTTGCCGATGAAGTTGAACCGGTAGCTGAATACCTGGTTGACAGGATCCTGGCCAATGACAGTAACGGGGTCATTATTTCCTACCTGGGTAGTACACGTATGTATTTAAGGATTCCCGGGCGACTGATCTCCGGGAGGGACATAATCAGTAACAAACTATAAAGCCTCCTGGTTCAATACGTTAGTCAGTACTTTTTCCTGGCCGTTTAAATATAATTTGATATTAGCATCTCAAAAAGTTCCTGGTGCCCGCTTATTTGTTCTGGCTCACCAAATTTTGACGCCAGCTCGTGCATTTTCTCCAGTTCCAGTTTTCCATTTTCAAAGGCCAGGCCTTCCGGGCTTTCAAACGACACATAACGTTTCCTTCTCATATCATTATAATTACTCTCTTTCAGTATTTTATCAGCTATAATCAGTGCTCTGGCAAAGGTATCCATGCCTGATATATGAGCGTAGAAAAGATCTTCAGGATCAGTTGAGTTCCTTCTCAGCTTGGCATCAAAGTTTATTCCTCCCGTTTCAAATCCCCCCGCAGCAAGAATGACCAACATCGCTTCAGTCACCTCGTAAATATTTGTTGGGAATTCATCGGTATCCCAGCCATTCTGGTAATCACCCTTATTTGCATCGATGCTTCCCAGCAACCCGGCATTGGCAGCAACCTGCAATTCATGCTGGAAGGTATGACCTGCCAGGATAGCATGATTCACTTCAATATTGATCTTAAAATCATCCTGCAAACCATAATGCCTTAAGAATCCAATTACAGTGTCAGCATCATAATCATACTGGTGTTTTGTAGGTTCCATAGGTTTGGGTTCGATAAGAAAAGTGCCTTTAAAGCCATTTTTTCTTCCATAATCCCTGGCAATGGTAAGTATCATTGCAAGATGATCCAGCTCCTTTTTCATATCAGTATTATGAAGACTCATATAACCTTCGCGTCCGCCCCAGAAAACGTAATTCTCTCCGCCCAACTCAATGGTGGCATCAATGGCGTTTTTAAGCTGTGTGGCCACATGTGTCAGCACTGTAAAGTCAGGGTTCGTTGCCGCGCCGTTCATATATCTGGGATGGGAAAAAAGGTTAGCCGTACCCCATAACAACTTAATGCCTGTAGACTCCTGCATGCTTTTGACAAGAGGGATCATTTTCTCAAGCCTCCTTTCAATCTCAAAAACGGTATCCCCACCAACCAGGTCTACATCATGGAAGCAATAAAAAGGGGTGCCTATCTTACTTATGAAATCAAAAGCAGCATCCAGCTTATATTTTGCTTTATCAAGGGGATCTTTGACATCATCCCATGGAAAGGATCGTGTGGAATCACCAAACTGGTCGGTGCCGTTACCGCAGAACGAGTGCCAGTATGCGACGGCAAAACGTAAATGATCCTTCATCGATTCGCCCCCCACCATTTCATCTTCGTTATACCATTTAAATGCCAGCGGATTCTTTGAATCCCTACCCTCAAATTTTATTTTACCTATTTTACTGAACATAATTATTTGATTTTAAATGTTTTTCTCTCCAAGTTCCTTTAGTAAAGAATTTTTCCATTCTTTATATAAGGTGGAATAAGTGTCCGTTCCACTACTGTCGGGCAATATCTCACCCACTTTATCCATTCCTGTAAAGGCATCCTTTTCATCCCGGTAAATGCCTGCACCTAATCCTGCTCCCCTTGCCGCCCCCATAGCACCATCGGTATTATAAAGCACTACAGAAGCTCCTGTTAAATCAGCTATCAACTGTACGAAAATTTCACTCAGGAACATATTTGCCTTTCCGGCCCTGATTACAGAAATATCAATACCTGAATCACCAAGTATTTCAGAAGCATATTTAAATGAGTAAGCTATCCCCTCCTGTACAGCCCTGAAAAGGTGAGCTGAAGTATGAACGTTAAGATTAAGGTTCCTGAATGAAGCCCCGATATCTACATTCTCAAGTAATCTTTCTGCACCATTCCCAAATGGGAAAACCTGCAGTCCCTCACTCCCGGGAGTCACTGTTCCCGCCATCCTGTTCATTTCATCATATCCCACAGTATGACCTGTAAGCCTGCGTACCCAGGCATTCATTATTCCTGTTCCGTTTATACAAGCCAGCATGCCAAGACGCATTTTATCAATGCTATGGTTAACATGGGCAAATAAATTTACCCGTGATTTTTCATCTGTCTGCACCTTATCTGTCACCCCGTAAAGAACTCCGGATGTCCCTGCGGTGGCTGCCACTTCACCGGGCGACATAACATTCAGTGAAAATGCATTATTTGGCTGATCGCCAGCCCTATAACTCACCGGAATACCTTTTTTCAGGCCCAGCCTGTCGGCAGCATCAGAGCATAATTGTCCCTGCTCCGAGAATACCTTGACGACCATCGGGAAGATATCTTTTTCAAAGCCGAAACAATCAAGAATGCGCTCACTGATTTTATTCTCCTTGAAATCCCAGAAAACACCTTCCGACAGACCTGTTATTGTGGTACAGATTTCACCTGTTAACCTCATTGCTATATAATCACCGGGTAGCATTATTCTGTAAATCTTATCGAAATTTCCCGGTTCATTTTCTTTTAGCCAGGCCAGTTTGGCTGCAGTGAAATTACCGGGGTGATTTAACAGATTGCCCATACAGTATTTATGCCCCAATTTCTTGTATGCAGTGTTACCATAGGTCACTGCACGACTGTCACACCATATTATAGAAGGTCTGATAACATCCAGTTTACTGTCAACACATACCAGCCCGTGCATCTGGTAAGAGATGCCAATTGTTTTAATATTCTCTTTCAGGGATTTATTTTCTGCAAGGCACGCCCTTACGGCATTAACGAGTGCCTGCCACCAAATTTCCGGCTCCTGTTCAGCCCATCCGGGGCGTTCAGCGGTCATTTTCATTTCCTGCTCCGGTGCAGAGGCAGAACTTATTAACTCTCCCCTTTCAGCATCAATTACCGATGCTTTAACAAAGGAGCTTCCAATATCAAGACCGAGTATATTCATTTTATCATTCAATTTAATAAATATACTCAGAATGGAAGATTATCCGAAATCGGTTGGGATAAAACAATCTTTTTTTCAAAAATCTCTCAATAGAGTTTTGAATTCTGTTTTAAGTAGCCTGCCATCATATTTAATGATTTTCTGAAGCCCGGTAGGCAATAATTTAAGTCTGAATTTCCTCGAACCATTAAGCGAGTCCACAGTCTCACCATCAGATGGTTTAATTGTAAGTATTTTCTCAGTGTCGTCCCATGAAATTTCATTAAGGGTACAAGCTTCCCCTTTAAGATAATCCAGGCTAATACCATCGTCTTCATAAAGTGTAAATGACCCATCCGCACCTGTATATATTCGCAACTCAAGGAGCTCATCTACAGGCTGTGATGTATACTGCCGTACGGGATCGAATGGTATAATTGCACCGGCCCGGGCAAATATTGGCATTGTACTCAGATCTACCCTGCGTTCTATATCTGTTCCGCCCCTGTATTTTTGATTATCCCACCAATCATACCATATACCTTCGGGCAAATAAACTATACGATTTGAAGCATCTTTTTTATATACCGGTGCTATAAGCAGGTTTTTACCCCACAGGTACTGGTCACCCTTCCCGGAAGCTTCTTTATCATCCGGATAGTGTACCCACATAGCCCTCATCAAAGGCAAGCCCTTTGTCCGTGCTTCCCATGCAAGTGTGTAATTATAAGATAATAACCGGTATCTTAATTCCGCATATTTCCTGCATACAGGTTCAATTGCAGGGTTTTTCAATTCAGATTCCAGTGGGTTATTCCTGTTTTCTTTCGGCCCCATTTCACTTAGCCCCCAGCCCCATGGTAGCCTGGTCCACCATGTTCTTCCATGCGAGCGAAATGAAGGACAGAAAGCTCCAAACTGGAACCACCGGGCATATAATTCGCCATCGAGCTCTTCATTGGGATAAAAACCCCCGATATCAGAACCCCAGAATGGAGAGAGGCTGAGGGAATGATTTATTCCAACCGCTATTTGTCCTTCAAGGGTTTTCCATGATGATTGGGTGTCACCCGACCACATCCATCCTCCCCACTTAGCTATTCCAAGATGGCCATTCCTGTGCAGGCTCCAGGGGCGTACATCAGGAGTGGTATACAATGGACCCTGATAATACATCTGGTGTCTTTTAAGACGTTCAAAAAGATCAAACCAATCACCTTCATCCGGCCACCATCCGTCAATACCGCTTTCAACCAGGGCAATATGTTGCTTCCAGTAATTGAATATATGTGACTCGTCAAGTTTTTCACCGGGCCAGGGAGGTATCGTTCCGTGCAGTGTTGGCAACCTGTCTCGGTCCCAGGGGACCATGTGAACAACCATCTTCACATTTAAATCATGAAGGTCGGCTATCACTTCAGATGGCTCCCTTTTAAATACTTCAGGATTAAAATCAAATGAAGGCTGTTCGGTATTCCATCCCCGTGGGCAAAATCCGGTACCCAGGTATATCACTGCATCAACAGGTATTTGTTTTTCTCTGAATGTCTCAACTATCTCTATCATCTGCTTATCATCCTCAAGTGTCCTGTGCGACTGCATATAGCCCAGAGCCCATTTTGGGGGCATAACCGCACGGCCGGTAATTTCAGCAAGGTCATTAAAGAATATTTCCGGCTCCCCTGTTTCAAACACAAAAATGTCAAATTGACCCCTGGGCTTGCTACCGGGCGGAGGAATCCCCTTACCGGCATTCTGTTGCTGGTTCTCCCTGTTTTGCACACCTTTTTCAAGCCCAGGCAGGTTGCGGAGAATAAAGACACCCTCTGTCTTATCTGTAAGGTCTACCTGCACCCATGGTGACGCAACAAATAATCCCCATCCTCCTGTACCAATCAGCATAGCCACCGGATTACGTGATCCATATGCATTATCCTGCCACCGTGGTTCCATCTTATGCAGCCGGCCCTTACGGTCAAATTCAATCGTATCATTTCGCCATCTCCTGCCCATCCTTGGACCTCCTTCCCCCATCCCCAGCACAGGCTTATCATCAAGCATGAAAGACACACTTCCATCCTCCCGGAAGCTGAGTTCCTGTATTAATCTGCCATTATTATAGATTGCCACTTTAAGTGGTTCAGTATAAACATTTACATCAAACATTCCCACCCCGGCCTTAAGCGACTCCTGAATCTCGGTAACAAGTATTGCTGGTTCGGGATACTTTTTATCTGACAGGACCGGTGTACCAGGTATTTCACTTTTTATGTTACCGGCTTGAACCGTTACACGTATGCTGGCCTTCCCGGATTCTCTGATCTCCAGTGTCACGGGAATGCTGTCATACATCAGTAATTGGGCCTGCATTGATGTTCCTATAAACAGCAGCGTAGGCAAAATTAAAATCCGGAGAATAAAAAAATGCCAGCTTTTTTTCATAATATTATGAAGATAGGTATGGTGTAGATCACGCCATTACATGTTACTGTTCATGTATTTTACCAGACTGACCACATCATTATAATTATCGAAGTCAATGCCTTGTTCGTCTATATACTTTTTCAGTTCCTTCTTCCTGTCTCTGAAGATACGCAAAAAGGCTCTTTCATTAACAAATCTTTCCCTTTCACCATCCCTTTCAATATAATAGGTTATTTTCCTTGAAATCTCTAAATTATCAGGAAGGTCCATATCATATATCACTCCACTGCTCGTAAGGGCAGACAAGGTCGTAACCCTGCTGGTTTTTGAGGTTATCCCATAACCAACATCTTCACCCTCAACCCTCACCGTTCCGGAGAACTGAACCAGGAGTTTTATTTTCCCTGCCACAGCAAGTTCATAAAAGGCATCCTGTGAAGGAAGAAAAATCATATTGTTCAGATAGACCGTATCAATAGAGGGAAGATTACCAAGTGCAAGGTATCGTCCATCATCGATAAAGATCATTTCCTCAGTTACAATATTATAATTAAGCGGGGTAACAATCTTATCGCCTCCCTTCTTTACCACAACACCTTCGGCAAAACGGTTAAAGAGGTATTGCGGGATATTATCAGAGACAGTTATCTGGGCATTTACAAGGGTATGTCCTGATAAAAATGTAATTAACAGGAATATCGGCAGTATGAATGTTTTTTGGGATGCGATCGAAAATTTTAATAACATATTTTTCATGGCTTATTTATTTTTTCTGTCTGCAAATCTAAGGCCGCAATAAATTTTATCTTATCTTATTAACAATAAAGGAAGGTACAAATTTACTGCCAAAGTAAACGTCACTAAAAATGATGTCTAGATATTATAAGTAAAAAAGATTGCCTCAAAACTGTCATCCTGAGCAACGCGAAGGATCTGCGTTAGCGAAGAATCTTATTGTTGATTATTAGCTAATTAGATCCTTCAGGATGGTGTTGATCTCCAGATCAACGCCACCCCACCAACAGGCTTTTTAGACAGCCTCTCACCAAAATTAAACCAAAAACTAATCTATCTTCTCCATTCGTTTACTCCATCCCTGATTCTGTTTCTCCAGGTGAGCTCAGTATTCACTATTGTATAATAATCCATCCCTTCATAGTCAATGCGGTATACCAGGCTGAAGGCATCCGTATCACTGTTATATGTACAGTCGCCTTCAGATGTAACGGATGAAATTATTGCCTGTTCGGGAGTTACTGCAGCCATAACACCCCATACTTTCCATTCAAGTATACCACATGATTCTACGTCATCCCTGAAATTAATCCTTATCTTGTCGGTCATAATCTGGTCGAAGGTTTCGACATTATACTGGTCGGCTTGAACCCCGAAACCGCTGGAATTCGGTACAGGCTGCCATGATTCAGTATTGACATCCCAATACTCGGTATAGCCTTCCTCGGGTATCTGAATACCACCGCCATCGGTCCACCAGTATACCTCGGACTTGGTAATGTAGTAGAGGTTGTCCCAGTTATATTGTACCCAGCCCCATTCTCCGCCGCTCCACCAGTTGCCGAAAGCTCCGGGGCCCTTATCCATCGAGCTTGAAGGTTCATAACCATCACGTATTGCCTCGATATCCTCCCACGGGCTTATATAATCGGTTGTAATGCTGGTTGCAGCACCTGCCAGGTTAAACGGCTCCGGTGGTTTAACCGGTAATTTCTCCATGTATACTGAATTATCGCTATGTACAACATATTTCACCTCGTACTCGGCGCCGATATAGATCATGCCATTAGCAATTATTGAATCAAGGGCATGGGTGCTTGCCTTAATAACATTATTTATAGAGCCCTCGTTTAAAATTGCATTTAATGCATCAAACGTCTGATACGTGCCCGCCTGGTCATAATAACCTTCATAGTGATTAATATATTTAATAACCAGTATCTTGGTACTCTGTGTGGTATGCAGGGAATCAGCATTTGTATCGGTGAGTCTTATAGGTATAGCATAATTATACCCAACAGAAAGTGGATCTGAAACAAAGCTGGCAGAATCCATGGTAATATGTAGTTTGCCCACAAATTCACCTGCCGGGATGGTTATCCGGCTATTATCACTCAGCGTATAATAGCTTTCAGGCATTATCACATAAGGGGTACCGTTGAGCAGTGATGGATCGATAATGAAATCAGCCCACCATTCCCTGTCATTTTCAAGTAAGCCGGCTATATAAACCCCAAAGTCCAGTTCAAGGCCTTCACCCATTACCACAGTTCTTCCCAGTTCACCCTGGGTATTCAACCCTCCCGTGGCGTTTGAAAAAGCAACGGTAGTATACGGATAATCATTTCTGAATTCTTCGTAGCAACCGGCAGTTATCAAGCCGAGTATTAGTACGATAATAACTATATTTTTCATATTTCAGTATTTAATAATTATCATTTTATGAACTCTCTCTACCATCCACTGTTTTGTTTCAGGTTATTCATTATCAATGTCTGTGAATACGGTAAGGGTACATATCTCATGTACTCCTGGAAGGTATGATTTTCAACATTTCCATATTCATAGTCAAAGAAAGCAGCTTCAGCCGGGATACCCCAGACCAACCA
Organism: Bacteroidota bacterium; assembly: GCA_034659275.1. Taxonomy (GTDB): domain Bacteria; phylum Bacteroidota; class Bacteroidia; order Bacteroidales; family VadinHA17; genus UBA9300. Next base: position 18,876 of record JAYEGY010000080.1, read on the forward strand.
TTCCCTTATACCGCATGATTCAACACCCCTGAAGTGCAACCTTATGCTGTTTGTGCTAATTGCGGGGTCAAACAATACTGGCCAATAATCTTCAACTACCCCGTCATAATCACTCCACACTTCAACCCAATCGTTCAGATCTAAATCCCAGACTTCAAGATAGACACTGTCAGGGTACTGGACACCGCACGTGGGACAATCCTGCCACCAGTGAACAACTATGCTGTCAATAGCGTATACATTACTACTACCCGGTATCTGCATATATGTTGGGAAATTATACTGAACATATCTCCACTGACCTGCACTCCACCAGTTATGGAATGCCGGTAATGATATTGTTCCATTATTTACATATGAAAGTCTTGAGTAGGGAGATACATAGTCGGATGATGCATCGGACACCAATGCAATATTAGAAGGTTCCGGTGTTCCCGGGCTTGCAGATTCGACAATTTCGACACCTCTGACAGTATGGTTCAGTGGCTTGTTTAACCTGCGGATATCCCAGAATCGAAATCCTTCAAAGCAAAGTTCTATTCTTCTCTCGTTATGTATTAATTCCCTGAAGACATCCTGCCCTGCTGCTGCCTGCTCATCAAGGTACTGGTCCTGGTATCCTCCTGAGGCATTGTCAGAATCAATGCCGGCACGCTCCCGTATTTTTGCCACGGCATCTGCTGCTGAAAAACCATAGGTGGCATCGGTGGGACCGAACGCTTCGTTAGCTGCTTCAGCAAAGTTCAGGTATAATTCGGTCCTTGTTAAATAGGCATAGAATTTATTATCGCTGGTAACATCACCAGGGGTAAGCCTAACGTTCTTACTGAGAAGTTTTTTCATGTAATAACCGGTCCTTGTTCCTTTCTGGCTCAGACCACCAGGCGCATCAGGACCACCTTCATATGTACGGATATATGTCCCGTTGTAATTATCCTCGTTATGAAAAATAAATCTCTCAAGCCTCGGGTCCCGACTTGAATACGGGGTATTCTCATTGTATGCCGTGCTCTCATCTATAGGGTAACCATCAGCAGCGGGGAAGGCATCCACCAGGTTCTGGGAAGGATTACAGGATCCATTTCCATAAAGGGAAGGGGGATAATAGCTATATTCCCAGTTATTTGAACTATAAGGCGGCTGTATCCATATATAGTCAAAGCTGCTGAAATCATTGAAATTTCCGTAAGGTTCAAGATCCGTCAGTCCGCCTGAAGCATCAATAGCTTCAAATGCAGCTGCGGCAGCTCTCTCCCATAAAGCCTGCGATGAGGGGCCGTAAGCCGGGCTTGCAGCATAAAGATATACACGTGCTTTCAGGGCCATTGCAGCCAGAACAGAAGCTCTTCCCCTGTTGGTAATATTATTTGTAACCGAAGAACCACTATAGGTCATCGGAAGCACTGTAATAGCAGAGTCCAGATCTTGAACTATCTGTGTTACAACATCTTCATAGCTGTCTCTCGGCATATCCAGGTTATCTTCTGTAGTAAGTACCTCCGTGACTATAGGAACTCCGAGCGCTTCTGAAACACCATCTGCGTAACCTCCATAGGTTTGCAGAAGTTTCCAGTGATACCATGCCCTGAGAAAGTATGCCTCAGCCCTGCGGTTTGCCTGAAGAGTTTCATTGAGGGTGGGGTCAGACACACTGTAAAGGAGGTCTCTCCCAAGCTCGAGATAGTGATTGCAGTATTCTATGGAGCTGTACCACAGATCCCAGTTACCGATGGGATTAGTTTCCAGAGTCCATCCTCCCAGTGCCAGTAAATTTTCTCCGGCAGTTGATGGTACTGCATTGTCAGTATAGAATTCAGAATATATGTCATATGACGGATAAAGGTTCCTGTAAGCTGTAGTGAGTAGTCCCTCCCCATAATCAGCGGCACTCAGCAATTCATCGGTGCTGAGATCCTCGATTGGTCTTGGTTCAAGATATTCACAGGCTGCTGTGACCATTACCGTTGCCAAAAATATTAATACTATTCGCTACATAATACTGGTTTAAATAATTAAAAACTAAACGACACACCTGCAGTAAAGGTCCTGAAAACAGGGTATCCTGTTATTCCTGCATCTATATTTTCAGGATCAACACCATATTTATTGAGGCCTGAAATAGAAAGTAGGTTGGTTCCGCGTACAAAGATCCTGGAATCAGTCATAAAGAGTTGTCTTGAAACATTGGCGGGTAACCTGTAACTCAGTTCAACGTTCCTGATCTTGAAATAAGCTGCATTCCTTACCCAGAAAGTTGAATTCTGGATATTATTGCGTGACGTTGTAGTAAGTCTCGGATAATCATTTGTTTCAGGCCAGCGGTCAAGCATCAGTTCAGAATAAGCCTGGTTTGTACCGATAATCCTGAAGTACCTGTCGGAATATAACATTATATCTCCGTCAGCCTGTCCAAGGCTTGCTATAAACAATCTCAAATTTTTATATGAAAAACTTAGATTCAATCCGTAAAAGAACCTTGGTGAGTGAGCACCGGGAGCATATACATCCCTTTCATCCACCAAATTATCATCGTTCTTATCTTCATACCTGATATCACCCGGCTGAACATCACCCCATGACTGGATTACATTCCTTCCTGTAATCTCCTGCTCGCTCTGATATAAACCTTCTGCATTATATATCCAGAAGAGATCTATATCTTTTCCCTCACGCTGACGATATTCGTCAGGATAGGGTAATTCATCAACCACAAGGTATTTACCTCTCATGTACAGGAGGTTGATTCCGGCAGAATATTTAAAATCACCGCTTTCCCCGGAATATGTTAATGCTCCGTCAAAGCCCCACCGTACATCTTCACCATAATTGGTGGCCGGAAGGAATTCGGTGCCAATGATGGATGGCGTTGAATAAGCACGGTTCGATATCTTGTCGTAATTAAACTCATTAAAGTAGTCCAGTTCAAATGTAAGGGCCTTATCAAGCAATTGTCCCTGAACGCCTATATCAAAATAACGTTTTTTCGGCAGCTTGAAGTCGGTTGATTCATTCTGCAGAATGGTATAGATATTTGCAGCGTCACCATAGCTTCCGGGAACACCGGGCCTCCAGGTACCTTCATAATTCCAGAGGGTCTCATACAAATAATAAGGATTATATCCTGCAAGACTGTAATTACCTACTCCCATTATTCCGAAGGATGCATGTAATTTCAGGTAATCCACCATGTTATTATCACTCAGGAACCCCTCATTGCTGGCAATCCATGCAAGTCCTACCGTTGGGAAGAGGGAGAATCGTTCATCCTGAGGCATCCTCATACTGCCTGTATAAGAGAGGTCAGCCTGAACTATGTACTTATTGGCATAATTATAATTGGCTCTCAATGAATAATCCTGTAGCTTACCGGGTTGATATTCGTCAGATAAAACCCTCATTTCATCAAGTGCCATGTAAAAGACTCCGTTCAGTAATAGGGAGTGCTGGTTTGACTCCATCTCATAGTTGAGAGATGCCATTCCCTCAGTGCGCCTTGTTACATAATTACTGCCAACACTCATTGAAACAACATTCTCCTCGGGAACAATCAAAACAGCCGTATCAGCCCCGGCAGGACTGGTTTCAAGCCTGTAAAGAGCTGCCGTGCCTCCCTTACGCTGAATAATGCTGTTCATTATATCAAATGATGCCCTGGCATCCAAGCTCAATCCCTCAGTAATGCCACCCAGGTCAATCGACAGATTTGCCGTGTTCTGTGCATTCAGCACCTTTCCCTCAGCAAAACCTGCATACATAAGTTCGTTGGTAACATTAGTGGGATAATCATCACTTATTATGAGTTTATCATCGAAGTAGATTGTATGAGCATTGGCCGGGTATCTTGAAAATAAGTCAAACATATTAAATACTCCTGAGCCGTCGCCTGAATTAGGATAACGCTGAGTATTATATGAACCGGAAATATTAACACCAAGCTTAATGAAATCTGTGAGCCTGATATCAACATTACCATGCAGTTTATAACGATTGTTTTTAATAACTTCTCCCATCGACTCAAGTCCTTCAGTTCTTATGTAATTAAAGGATGAGAAGTAGTTCACCCTGTCATCACCACCCTGAAAATTGATATTCCCTCTTATAAATGGTGCGGTGTTCCTGACATATTCATCATAGTAATCTATATCAGGATACCTGTCGGGATTGCTCTGGGTGCGGTATGCATTCAGGGCCTGCTGTGAATAAAGAGGATCGAGACCGTCATTTTCAAGTGCCTCGTTATAAAGAGTGGCATAATTATAAGCATCAAGGTAATCAGGCATAGTAACAGGATTACGAAATCCTGTTTCAGCGGATACCGATATCCTGCGGTTAAAACTCTGCCCTTTCTTGGTAGTTATCCAGATAACAGGACCTGCACCCGATAATCCAAGAGCGGCCCTTCCTGACAGGTCCTTCAATACTTCAATCTTTTCAACCTCAGAAGCATTCAAACCGGTAATATCCCTTGGGATACCATCAATATATATAGCAGCTCCTGCACCTCTTACCGAGGCACCAACTGATTCCTGTCCAGGCATAAAATCATACTGGTTTATAACCAACCCTGGAACCCTTCCTGCCAAGGCTTCCAATAGGTTGTCAGAAGGATACGACTCAAGTTCACTGCCTGTAATTACACTTACAGCACCAACAGTGCGGAGACTGCTCAAAGATCCGTAAGGAAGTGAGATTTCATTTTCCGGATCGATCAGCCTGGTCTTCACCATTGATATCTCCCCGGCAGATGACTGTCCTGGCTCAATGGCAATAATATAAAGATTATATCCGGGCTCAGAGACAACAATCTGGTCTTCTTCAGAGGCTGTAACAGCAATTGAGAATTCACCGTTAGAATCGGTCAGTTCACTGTTTTTGAGGTTAAATGATTTAACAGTAACTCCCGGCATAGGATTACCTGACTCGTCAACCACCTGACCTGTGACTGTTGTCGTTTGCACTTCCTGTGCGGCAAGTGTCATAAGACCCTGAAGTGACAGAAGTGCGATAAATATTAACAGATGTTTTAATATTTTATTCATAATTCTATTTTTTTCAGATGTTAGCACGATATTTATGCTTACTTACTAAATCAGGCTTACCAGCCAGGATTCTGTTCAAATTCTTCAAACATAAGTGCATCTTCTATTGGGATTGGCCACCTGTAATGTTTCTGCTCGAAAGTGTAAACAAATATGGGGTCGACTGTTCGACTGATCTCGTAACCCGTTGGTTTGGTAGCATCCTCTGTTAATGTGATTCCATAAACGGCTTTATGTTCCATTTTATGTGCATCGCCCCAGCGCGAAAGATCGAATAATCTCTTACCCTCAAGATATAGCTCAATGGCGCGTTCGTTCTTTATTCTCTCCCTGAAGCTTTCCTTGCTCCCAAGGTAAGAAGCATCCACACCGGGCATATTCACCCTTGCTCTCACCACATTGACAGCATCCACGGCTGACATGGTAGCGCCGCCGACAGTATGGTTCGGGCCACCTGCTTCATTGGCAGCCTCCGCGTATATTAGGTACATCTCTGCAAGCCTGAAGTAGATACTGTGAGTGTACGGAGCAGGAGCCCCTGACCATGAATCCACATTCTTACCCCAGAATTTGCGTGCAAGATATCCTGTTTTACTGTAGTAAAGTTTAGTTTGTATCCTGTCACGGCCACCTTCCCACAGTTCAAGATAAAGGTCGCTTTTGCTTGTCCACCTTTCCTGGTTAAAAAGAATGGAATGATAGAATCTTGGATCCCTGTCAACCCATGGGTTTTGAGGGTCGTAGGCCGGGTCATCTTCAATGGCAAGGCCATTGCTTGTTTCATACATTTCTACAATATTCTGGGAAGGACTGAATCCCTGGATAATACTGGGTGATGAAAGGCTGGCAACGGTAAACGGATTATGTGTTCCGCCGTTGTTAACCCTTTCATAAAACTCCCAGATTATTTCATTATTATATGGGGTGTACATAAATATGCTGTCATACCCGCTGGGGTATTCAATTGTTTCCACTCCTCCCGGGGTCATATACGATATCTCATCTGTTCCCTTTGATTCAATCAGTTCGTAAACACCGGTGGAATTTGCCAGTTCAATAACATCCCAGGCAGCTTCTGCAGCAATTGTCCACCTTGCGGTTTCGTTGCCGGGATTATTTGTCGGGCTGGCATCAAAAAGAAGTGTTGATGCTTTGAGCGCCATTGCTGCACCCCTGGTCGGACGCCCTATGTTAGCCATATCCCATTCCAGGGGTAAGAGAGAAGCTGCCGTATCACAATCGGCAACAATCTTCAATGCTGTCTCGTGATATGAAAGCCTTGGCAGGGCAAAATTATCTGAGCCCTTTAACGCCCTTGTAAGATATGGCATACCCCCCTGGCGCATAAGGAATTCATAATAATACCATGCTCTCATAAAATGAGCCTGTCCTTTGATCTGGTTGATCTGCTGCTGGCTTGCATTCCCCTCAAGCATATTAATATTCTCAAGAGAGAGATTGGCAATCCTGATACTCTCCCAGGCATTCCAGACTCCATAAAACTGGAGAGCCTGACCGGTATTATATGCACGCAGCCAGTCACCTGTTTGTGCAATAGGCAGGGTTTCCCATTCACAGGTGTTATAGCCTTCTTCACACAAGGCGCAAATCTGTGTATAATCAAACTGATTAATAGGATCAACCATGTCTTTGTACATCCTGTCTTCAAACTTTCTGAAATTCAGGTAGTTGGTAAAGATATCCTCTTCGGTCATACCTGCAGACTCCTCTACCTTGTCGAGATATTCTTCACATCCATGAAACAGAAAGCTTACTGCTATTAATAGGTATATTATCTTTTTCATTGTAATATATTTTTCAGATTAGAAGATAACTCTTATCTCAAAATTGAAACGCTTCATCATCGGGTAAGCACCGAAGTCCACACCCATGTTGAATCCTTCAGGATCGCCTCCCAGCCAGAAGGGAGTCCATGTAAACAGGTTGGTTCCCGTAACTGTGAAGGTGGCAGATTCAGCACCCATAGCATCCAGTATCCTGCTATCGCTCAGCCTGTAGTTAAGTGATAAATTCCGGAGCCTTGTATACCTTGCTTCCATGACATTGAAGCTGTTGATCTGGTAGTTGTACTGGTTTGTTGCAAATGAATGAACTGCCGGATAAAGTGGATCCGTGTTATCCGGTGTCCAGTGATCCTCATGAAGTTCATAAGCGTTATCCTTATTCTGCGTGAATGGATAGAGGTAGAACATACCTCCCTGGCGCATCGGGAATTGTGCTGAGCTGATCCCGTAGAAATCAGCCCTGAGTGAAAGGCTCTTGTACCCGACTTCCAGACTACTGCTCCATGTCAGCTCAGGAACATATGGATGTGTTGATACTACCCTGTCCTGGCTGTTAACGGTACCGTCACCATTATAATCCATGTACCTGAAATCACCAACTATCGGTGCAGGACCACTTGCCAGGGGATACATAAAGAGTTCATCAAAATCCTGGTAGAAGCCTATACACTGAATACCACTGGTGGGTGTGTAATAATTCATCCTCTGTGCCAGTCCAACAGGCTTACCTTCTGCCTTGAGGTTTTCAGGAATGGTGGGTGATTCGTCATAAAATACAACCCTGCTCTCATTGGCATTGAGTATACCCCGTATCCTGAAAAACATACCGTTCATGAAGGTCTTGTTTATGCCCAGGTCAACCTCAATACCATGAGCCTTTGTCTCGCCGAGATTACCCTGGATTGAACTTACGCCAACCCATGACGGGACAGAGCGCCGCGATTGCAGTATTCCAACACGCGATTCATTGTAAAGATCCACGTTAAGGGTTAATTGGTTCTTGAAGAATCCTGTCTCGATACCCACGTTTCTTTTTATGGCTTCTTCCCAGGTTGCATCGGTTACGGGGATGGCACCCTCACTTATCCATGGATAATCATTCATGGGGTAGCCGAAACCTGCTGATCCGCCTACATTGGTATATTCAGATATATAAAGCCACCTGGCAATGCCGGCATCACTACCGACCTTACCCCATGATCCCCTTATTTTTAAATACTCGAACCATGGCAGGGCCTGCCTGAAGAAATCTTCTTCGGAAATAATCCATCCCACTGAAAATGCGGGGAAGGTACCGAAACGCAAGCCCGGGGCAAATTTTTCTGACCCGGTATGGGCTATACTTGTTTCAAAAAGATATTTCTCATTATAGTTATATGTTGCACGGCCAACCCAGTTCTCCTCGTACCTGGGAAATGATGCACCGTATTGACTCTGCCTTCTGCTGAATACTCCCACCGCAGCAATATTATGGCTGCCAAACGAATGCTCATAATTAAGCTGTCCCCTGTAATAATGACTCCTGAAAGCTCCGCGCAGGTATTCAGGCCTGGAAACATCAAGTTTCGGCTGTGGCTCATCATAGTTTATATTACCGTTGAAATCATAACGGGTCCATGTGGTATCAGCAGGATTAAGGTAATAACCCATATAATCATTAAGGAAAAATCTCTGCCGGTATTCAACATTACCCGTAAATGAATATGATGCTGAAGCTGACAATCCTTCAGTTATAAAGTCAAGCTGCTGTGTCAGCTCGATATCGGAGGTTATTTCATTACTCTTATGCCTGTGAAAACCACGGCCACCGGTCCACATAAGTCGAATCTGACCCTGGTCAGGATTGATATATGGCCTTATCCCGTCCTGGTTATAAGGTATCATCTCGTCAGGATACTTATCCTCAGCCTCTTCGGGATAATATGGCATTGTGGTAACTGATTCAAACCAGGTTTCCTGTGTATAATAATCCTCAGGCTTATTCCAGACTTTCAGGTAACCACCGAGATTAATGGCAAGATCGGTGGTCTTAGTCAGGTTGAAATCAAGGTTATTCCTGAAAGTGTACCTGTTGTGCCAGTAGTGAGCGTTTTTCTTATCATAATCATAAGGAAAAACATCTCCTACATTGTATACATCTCCCTCGTTTAGGTAGCCAACTGATACGAAGTATTGGACAAAATCATTACCTCCCCTCGCATTGATGTTATAATTCTGGTCAACCGCTGAAGTAAAATAAAAATCCATCCAGTCGAAATCCGGGTATAGATAAGGAGCATCCTGGAGCCTGTAATGTTCAAGCGCCTCATCGCTGATCAGCTTATCCCATTCCCCGTCATTCTTATAAGCTTCGTTTCTTAACTTGAGAGTCTCATAAGCATTCATGTACTCAGGCAATCGTGTCGGACTTTTAACCGATGTCATTGCAGATACTTCGAGCTGGACAGCACCTTTCCGTCCCCTTTTCGTATTAACAATGATAACACCATTTGCACCCTTCACTCCATATACCGCTGTTGCCGAGGCATCTTTCAGAATGGATATGGAGGCAATCTCATTGGGGTCAAGGTTTGAGAATGACCGTTCCACACCATCTACGAGTATCAGGGGAGTGTTGTTCCCCATGGAAGCACCACCCCTGATCTGCATGGTAATGGACCGGGCTTCCTCACCGGGTGTCGGGTCCTGCATCACCACGATCAGGCCCGGCAGGTTGCCCTGCAGTGTGTTCTCGAGACTTCCTCCCATTTTGACATCCCTGAGTCTTTCTCCACTGACCTGTGACACGGCACCGGCCATCGTTTCCTTCTTCTGTATGCCATATCCCACAACCAATACTTCCTCCAGTTCAGCTACGGAAGGGCTCAGGACCACATCTATTACAGATTGATCGCCAACAGTGATAGTCTGAGGTTCCATCCCAACAAAAGAGAACCGCAACTGATCATCGGAAGAGGCTTCGATTGAGTATTTACCATCCATATCGGTGGACACTCCCTGGGTGGTGCCAACCACAACTACTGACACACCCGGAAGAGTCTCCCCTTCTTCATTGGTAACAGTACCACTGATCGTCCTGACCTGGGCTGATAAATAAGCCGGTACCAGTAATATCAATAATACCAGTAATTTTAGTTTCCCATATAATCCAGGTTTCATACTTAATAGGTTTAAATTAGTTATTTGTCTGTTTTTGCTAGATAAAATCCCTGTCTTCAAAATGTTTTTAAACGCCTTAAATTGATAGCCAGACATTCAGAGGTGTACCAGAGGTAATCTTTCAATAATTTATTTTCTGCCTGTTCAACCAATTTTCGGAGTATTATTGTATATTTTACACTTATTATTACAATGCTATATACACAAGAAAATTATTGATTTTTAACTTAGGTTTTAATTGTACAACTTACACTTATTTTAATTAGCTAATTTATGAAATATTTTCGTTCTTGTAAATATTTTTTTAAAAAAATTAGTGAAGAAAAAGTTATTTAGAAATATTCTAAATAAGACAAATATATTTTATTATGCTATTCTTTTGATAGCGTTACAGTTCAAAAAAACAGGATTTAAAATAGTGAGATAAAATAAAACTAAAGTCGACTATGTGATATTAAGGTTTCATACATAATATTGCTTTCCCCTTTTATTCATTAAGCCAGTTAAGTATTTCGGGATCGGTAGGTTTAATTCTTGGCTTTATCACTTTAAATAATTCACCTTCTTCGTCAACCAAATATTTCTGGAAATTCCACTGAACATTTGAATCTTCAACTCCGTTCAATTCTTTGGTGGTTAACCACTCATAAACAGGATGTATGTCCTTGCCCTTAACTGATATCTTGGACATCATCGGGAAGGTGACGCCATAATTTTTCTTGCAGAACTCCATTATTTCGTTATTAGTTCCCGGTTCCTGGTTCATAAAGTTATTGGCAGGAAAACCAATGATTATAAAATCATCGCCCCCGTAATCTTCCCATAGTTCCTGCAGTTTTTCATACTGTGGTGTAAAGCCACATTTTGAAGCTGTATTCACTATCATTACCTTCTTGCCTTTCAGCTGTGAAAAACTGAAATCCTGTCCATTTATATCCTTAACCGTAAAATCATATATTGAAGTTTGTTGGCCATACAACCAGCTTACCGATGCTGCAATTATTATTATAGATAGTATCCTTTTCATATTAGTGAGTTTTTTGCTTTTGTATAATAAAAACAGCAACTGTGTTTAATTGTTCAAGAGGGGTGGTTTGCTGCAGTAATTTGCTCACTGCGTTCGCGTAATTCTTTATTGATAACTGATTCTAGCAGATCTTACCTGGGTGAAAGCCGGATTGAGCCTTCCTGTAAATCCCGGCTGTTTACCTCCCACACTTACTGTGAACCACCCTGGTTCCGTAATCCTTTCGTTGTTCTTATCGATCATTGACAGGTCCTGCGGCGACAAAATAAACTTGAGGGTTTTTATTTCTCCCGGTTCGAGCTCTATTCGTTCAAATCGTTTTAACTCCCTGACAGGTCTTGGTGTAGATCCCTTTTCATCAGTGAGATACAACTGAACCACTTCTTCTCCTTTCTGCTCACCGGTATTTTTCATTTCCACACTTATCTCAACCGGACTTCCTGCCTTTACCTTCCCGGGTATTTCAAGATTGCTGTATTCAAATGATGTGTAGCTTAATCCATAACCGAACGGATACAGGGGTTCTCCTTTAAAATACCTGTAAGTGCGTCCTTCCATATCATAATTGTCAAAGGGTGGTAACTGTTCAACCGATCTGTACCATGTAACCGGAAGCCGGCCTGCAGGGTTATATTCTCCGAACAGTACATCAGCCACCGCATTACCTCCCTCCTGCCCCGGGTAACCGGCAAGCAGGACGGCATTTGCCTTTTTGTCTATATAGTTAACAGAAAGGGCGCTGCCGTTCATTAGTATTACAATCACAGGTTTACCTGTCTGTATTATCCTGTCAAACAATTCCCGTTGAACAGCAGGCAGCTTCAGGTGTGTACGGTCGCCCCCCCTGAAGCCATCAATATCGATGGACATCTCTTCACCTTCAAGCCTTTGAGAGAGGCCCAGAACAAGCAATACTATATCGGATGATTGTGCAACAGTTGCGGCTTTTTCAAGCATATCAGGCTTTGGTGGAGACCAGAGGAATTTAATATCGGCATCACCGCCCAGATTCCTGTATATCACTTCAATTTTATACTTCGTCTCTTTTTCCAATTGTATCGCTTTCTCTCGGTGAAAGGCATGATGACTACCACTGTATCTGATAAATTCCTCTCCATCAATAGATATCTCGTAGTTTGACGAACCCCAGCTGCCGAGGAAATATTCACCTGTCTCCGGCGGTTTAAGCCAGGCGGTCCATCTTACCGACCAGTTATCATGCGGTATATCGGGATGGGGACTGTATGTTTCCCAGTAAAAATTTATATTATCATCAATACGTGTAAATACAGGTTCACCTTCGCAATCTATATTATCATAATATTCTGCATACACTCCCTGCCTGCCTGCGGCGGTATAAAGAAATTCCGAGGGGACGGGTACCAGGTTATGTAAGCCCTCGGCCAGCGGGCTTCCTTCGGAATAAAGCACTTCACTTGTTTCCCCGGTTTTATTTTCAATACCATCAAGTATGGTTACCGGATTTACAGGTATACCGTTGTAATTACCGATCAGGGCTTCAAAATTATCTGCATTCGGTCCAATCACGGCAATCTTTTTTAAGTGCCTTTCCAATGGCAATATGCCGTCGTTCTTAAGCAGGACAATTGATTTTCTGGCGGCTTCCCTTGCCATTGTATTATGGTAATCAGAACAATTGACACTGAGTGGGATGCCTGCATAAGGCACCAATGAATCAGGATCAAATAAACCCAGTTTAAATCTGGCCAGCATGACCCTCTTTACCGCAACATCAAGGTCATCTTCAGTAATTAGTCCTTCTTTGACAGCCTGGGTGAGATGATTGAAGGTTACACCGCAGTTGAGGTCAGTACCCCTTTTAACGGCAATCGCCGCTGATTCAACAGGCGTAGGTGTATAATCCTGGAAAGTATGAAAATCAGAAATAGCCCAGCAGTCCGATACAATGTAGCCGTCAAATCCCCATTCATCACGTAATATTCCGTATAATTCCTCATTTGCACAACATGGATGTCCCCTGAACATATTATACGCTCCCATGACAGACTGCACATTCCCGTCCACAACCAACGTTTTGAATGCTGGCAGGTATGTCTCACGAAGGTCAACTTCGCTAACCTCAGCATTAAATTCATGCCTTATGGGTTCAGGTCCTGAATGTACTGCATAATGTTTGGCTGTTGCAATGGTTTTCAGGTAACACGGGTGATCTCCCTGCATCCCCAGGACAAACTGAAGTCCCATTCTGCCCGTGAGGTATGGATCTTCGCCGTATGTTTCATGACCTCTTCCCCACCTGGGATCCCTGAAAATATTTATATTAGGTGACCAGAAAGTCAATCCCTGGTATATCCCTCTCATGCCCCTGCGCTGGTAATCGTGAAACTTGGCTCTTGCTTCATCGGATATAATGCTTGCCACTTCGAACATAAGATCTTCATCCCAGGAGGCGGCAAGGGTTATCGATTGTGGAAAGACCGTTGCCCATCCTGACCTGGCTACACCGTGCAATGCTTCGTTCCACCAGTTATATTCAGGCACTCCCAGCCTTGGTATGGCAGGAGCGGTATAGAGCAACTGATCGGCCTTTTCCTTCATTGTCATTCTTGAAACAAGATCATTAACCCGCTCCTCAAAGGAGAGTGACGGATCCATGAAAGGAAATTCAGATGCTTTTTGTGCAACAACTGACAGTGAAAAGATAACAGATAAGAAAACAGGCAGGATTAATTTCATTTTAGTGCTAATAATTAAGGTTTTGAATGATGAATATCGAATATCGAATTACGATTTAAGAAGTATCGAGATCAAAATTCATCATTCGTTAATCGATATTCAATATTCGATATTCATCACGGTTTTCTGATAGTAAACCGGTACACTGTTTTTGAGCTAAACGGTTTCCCCGGTTCCAGTAGTGTTGAAGGAAATTCAGGATGATTGGGGCTGTCGGGGAAATGCTGGGTCTCAAGGCATAATCCGCCCCGGTTCACATATACTTTGCCCCCGTGTCCCTTTTCCAGTCCATTGAGAAAATTACCGCTGTAGAACTGGACACCGGGCTGATCAGTTGTCATTTCTATTACCCTTCCCGATTCAGGTTCATAAACAACAGCATCCGGTTCTGTTGTATTATTGAGAACAAAATTATGGTCATAGCCTAAAGCCAGTCTTAATTGTTCATTATCCTCTTCTATTCGATCTCCTATTATATGAGGTGTGGTAAAATCAAAAGAAGTCCCTTCAACCGGTCGTAGTTCACCCGTTGGTATGAGGTTTTCATCAACAGGCGTGAACTTGCTGGCTGCAATCGTAAGCACATGATCAAGTATGTCACCATTACCTGCACCGTGAAGGTTATAATATGCATGGTTGGTAATATTCAACACTGTTTTCTTATCTGTGCTGCATTTATATTCAATCACCAGTTCGTTCTGGTCGGTCCACGTATATGTAGCCTCAGCAGTTACCTCTCCGGGATACCCCTCTTCCATATCAGGGCTTATGTAGGTGAATTTTACCGACGGCTCCTCCCCTTCTTTTTCTATTATCTCGGTGTCCCATACAACGCTGTGCCAGCCTCCGGGCCCGCCGTGCAGATGGTTAGGGGGATTATTTATTGGCAAATAATATTTAACCCCGTCAAGGGTAAATGTTCCTTCCGCAATACGGTTAGCATACCTTCCTACCACCGCTCCGAAATAGGGATCACCATTCAGGTAAGCTTCCAGTGTCTCATAACCAAAAGTGATGTTATCTTTAGTCCCTTCTTTATCAGGCACTTCAAGCCATACGAGTGTTGCACCATAATTGGTGAGTTTAATAGTATTACCCTCGTTATTGGTTAGGGTGATTAAATCCACTTGTTTACCGTTTACTTGACCAAAGATTTCTTTTTTCATTGTATATTCTTCATTTACTTGCTGTTTACAGCCCGCAAACAATAATATTGCTGCAAGGATCAGAATTTGTTTTAGATTAAGTTGTTTCATGTTTTAGAGGTTAATATTTATTCCTATCAAATTTATGAAAAAAATCCACACCTTTCATACTGATGTGGATATATGGCTGGTGTGGGTCTCCTGACCCACGCCTGGCGTTGATCTGAAGATCAACACCAACATGCAGCTTTTTCGGGACCTCAGTATCTTTTTAATACCTCTCCCCCTTTTCATCAACCATAGGAACAAATCTTACAGGCAGAACATTTTGCTGTTTTATCCTACCGTTTTTCTTTCTGTTAAGGATGAGATATTGAATACCGCGGCCCCCTACCGGTATTATCATCAGGCCTCCTTCGGCAAGCTGTTCCTTTAAAGGGTCCGGGATCCTGTTAGGTGCACAGGTTACAATTATGGCATCGTATGGTGCATGTTCCTCCCATCCTTTATACCCGTCGCCGATTTTTACATGGACGTTATCATAGCCCTGGTCGGATAATGTTTTTTTTGCTCGCTTACCAAGTGTTTCAACTATTTCAACAGTGTATACTTTATCAACTATCTCGGCCAGCACGGCGGCCTGGTATCCCGACCCTGTACCTATTTCAAGGACCTTCATATCCGGTTTCAGAGAGAGGGCTTCGGTCATAAAAGCCACTATATAGGGTTGTGAAATTGTCTGGCCCTCACCTATTGACAGTGGTCCGTCACGGTAAGCATACCTGCGTACACTCTCAGGGACGAAAAGGTGTCTTTTTACTTTTCTCATTGCTTTTATCACCCTGCTGTCGCTTATTCCCCTTGCCACGATCTGGTTCTTTACCATTCGTTCCCTCATTTGTGCATAGTCGGGTTGGGATGCGAAATAGCAACCCGTGAGCAACAGTATAATAATAAGGTGTGTATATCTTATCTTTCTCATACCTTATAAATTACAGTTTTATATGCAATAATGCAAGAATCTGGAGAAAAGTATTTTTTACTCATTATTCTCTTCAGTGAAATGTGTCTCGTACCAGTCGATCATACGTCGCCAGTGGTCATGGAAGTCGGCCTCATTGCTGGTCATGCCGGCCCCGTGTCCTCCCTTAACATAATTTACCCATACCACCTTCTTACCGAGCCGTCTCATGGCATAATACAATTCCCTGGTATTCAGTGCAGTTACATTCCAATCTTCCTCGCCTGTAAGCAAAAGGTGAGGAGTTTCTATTCTATCGGCAAAAAGGACGGCCGTAGTGGCAAAATATTTCAATGGTGCATCCCATAAAGTTGCACCTATCCTGTCCTGACCGATCTCAGCTGCTGCATAATTACGCGTACCTATGCGGGGACTGTCACCCAGGAAACTTATTATGTTTGTTTTTCCCGATATATTGATAGCCGCTGCAAAGCGATTTGTTTGTGTTATCAGTAATGATGTGGCATAACCCCCATAGCTTGTACCGTGCACACCCAGTTTATCCTTATCTACCAGGCCTCTCTCGATCAGTTTATTTATCCCTGATGTAACACCCTTTATCCATGCTTCACCGGGATAGCCTTCTATAAGGTTGACCGAAGGTTTGAACCCAAAATAACCTGCATTGGCAATCAGGTTCATTGAGTAGCTGTAGCCGTTATTAAAGAATTCTTCATAGATCTCACAGACCAGGGGATACTTTTTTTCGGGATCGTAATCCACGGGATAATATAATATACCATGTAACTCTTTGCCATCGGCATCAAGATATTTGACGAGTTCACTCCTGGTGATTTTCTTATTTTCGATCCATGGATTAAGTTCTGTAAGCTGCTTTGTATTTTCAAAGGAAGGATCCGAAACAAAGAAATCCTCCGGCGTGTCACCATCTGAAAGACTATAAAATAATTTGCTTCCGTCCTCTGACATCTGCCATGACCTATACAGGTTGGAGTCTTTTACAAGGTCCCTGAATTGCCTGGTTGCAAGATCATACTCCACCAGGCCCCTCTCCCATTTATCCCTGGCTGAATAGCTCATATACCATGAACTTCCGTCGGGCTTCCAGTCCACAATCCTTAATCTTGGGCTTTCTTCCTCATCTTCAGGCAGTTCATACACAAGTTCCATATCCTTTGTATCGATGTCGATCATCCAGTATCCTTTTTTTGTAGACGCCAGTACATATTGACCATCAGGGCTCCACCTCATAACTGAAAATTTTGCTTCAGAGGTATCTTTTTTAACCACTTGTGTAGTATCAGATGATATTTTCACTGCTTCCCCTTCAAATATGGATCTGATGAATACATGATCCGAATCACTGTATGCATATCTTGTCTTAGTATCATCCCAGCTGATATTGATCCTCTTTCCGGATTTTTCCCAGAGGGTATCCAGCAATGAAGGCTTATCCAGGTCTACCATGTACAATCCGTAATCGGTGCCTCCCCGCCTGTCATAGCTTGTTTTCCTGAGGATATATTCTACAAACACCATTTTATTACCTTCTTCCGGCAGGGAGATATTTGAGTACCTGCTCTCGGGAAGGAGGTGTCGAACATTCCCCGAACTTACAGCCACCTTTACAGGAATTGAAAGTGAAGAATGGTTTCGTATCCTGTCCCATTTAAGAAAAGGTCTTTCTGAATCATATACAGTGACGGGTCCTTCAGTTGCTTCCCTGAATAATGAATCGCCCTTGCTCTCCCAGTTCTCAGACCTCAGGGAAAGAATAAGATATTCACCGTCAGGCGTCCACTCGAGTAGGGAGTTTGAAGCTATTTCAAGGTCAGTCTTTAACTTAATTCTTTTAGACTTCCCCCTGGCATGATTATATATATACAATTTTGTTTCGTCTTCTTCATATATCAGGCACGCGAGATCACTTCCCCCGGGATTCCATTTTAAACCCTCTGTTATTTTGTCCGTATCAAAAACTTTATGAGTCATACCTTCTTCGGTGTCAATAATCACAATCTCACTTGTATAAGGTGCTACATAATTAGGGTCACCAAATCTTCCGTGATCGATATTAAGACGGTCTTTCCTTGTCCTTATGACACCGGCTACCAACTGCCCGTCATCAGTGACATCCATTGCATTGAAAGATTTTACATTAAGGACATCCTGGCTTGTAAATGCAGTTTTTTGAGAAAAAACCCAGGTTGGCAATAAAATAATTAGTGCAATAAACAGGGTGATTTTTTTCATAGAGGTCATTTATTTAGATTTAATTTGACTTTGGATCAATATTTGCATTTAATTAAATGTAAATTTAACAATTATGGTTCAGGATCAATAAGCATGAAGGCTTAATAATTGTTAATTGTGCCATAAAGAATTATTTTTATGTATAAATTTGATAACTTTGAATAAATCAATAAATTATAAAGATATGAAGTGGAAAATACTATTGATATTGCCTTTTTTGCTATTTATTTTTCAGAATAGCACATCACAGGAAAAAGAAGAAACGGTAAAGATTAAAGGTATTGTTAAAACTGCCAATGATAAACCTGTGGACAATGCATTTTTGTTCGTAGACGATAAAATAATTGATGCGAGAACAAGGGCAAATGGCAGGTTCAAAATAAAAATACCCGGAGATTCAAAAAAACTCTCAGCATATACCCTGGATAACCGTTTTGCCGAAGTTGATTTGAGTGACGAAAAATTTTATTATTTGACACTTTCTGAACCAGTTGATACAAATAAAATAATAAAAGAAGGTCAAGTTGAAAGAGTTGTCGATCTTGGTTACTACAGGAGCCAAGCTGATCAGCTTACCTCAAGCATTGGTATAGTTGAATCAAAACAAGGTGAAGAAAATTATTACAATGATATATATGAAATGATTAAAGGTGAGCTGCCCGGTGTATCGGTAGTGGGCAGGAGTATTACCATTCGGGGGCCCGGATCACTGAGAATGAGCAACGAACCCCTCTTCGTTGTCAACGGAACACCTGTTAACTCGGTTGATCATATTATACCTGCAAATGTTGAATCGATATCAGTATTGAGAGGAGCTGCAGCCAATATGTACGGTTCCAGGGGCTCCAACGGTGTAATCGTAATACAATTAAAGAGCGGTTTAAAGAAATAACATTCCATACATTGGATAAGTTATTGCCGGTTATTTTTAAAATCTTTTTTCAATATAATATTATGATGAAGAATATAACAATAATTATAATACTTACAGCCTTTCTGGTTTCATTTCAAACGTCAGCACAGAAACAAAAACAAGCAAAAAAAACAGTTGCCGGGAATGTAAAGACTTCCTCCGGCGATCCTGTAAAAGGTGCCTTTCTTTTTGCAGATGGTGAATTATTAAATAAGAAAACCAACAGGAAAGGAAATTACAGGATTAAAATAAAAAAAGATGTTGATACTATTTCTGTGTATTCAGATTCCAGGGGTAGTGAGTGCGAAAAATACTCAGGCCAGGATACCATTAATTTTGTCCTTACCGGAAAATTTAATGCCAGCGTATCCCTCCCACAGGAAGAAGAGGAATATGTTGATATAGGATATGGTAAGGTCAAGAGAGATGAGCTTACCACAAGCGTTGGCAGTGTAAGAGAAGAAAAGATAAACCAGCCACACTACACTGATATTTTTTCTATGATCCAGGGTGAAGTACCGGGGGTTACTGTCCGTGGTAATACTATAACCATACGAGGTATCCATTCTGTTACTTCCAGCTCAGAACCCCTGTATGTTGTTGATGGTGTAATAGTAAGCTCTATATCACATATCAACCCGATAAATGTAATCTATTGATATATTGAAAGGCGCTGCAGCAACAATCTATGGTGTAAGGGGAGCCAATGGTGTAATCGTCATAAACACCAAAAAAGCCAGAAGGAAATAAACCAAAAAGCATAAAATGAAAAGACGTGATTTTATAGCAACAGGCAGTCTTGGTGTACTGGGATTGAGCCTGAGTGATATTGCTGTTGCTGAAAGTGCAGACAATAAGCCTGCTGACAGCCGTAAGAAGATCCTAATTTCAGGCGGGGGATTAAATAAATCCTTTTTAAGCTATCTCGTTAAGCTCACAGGAAAAAAAAACCGCGTTTGTGTTTCCTTCCCACAGCAGCTGCCGATGACCCCAGGGTGGCGGTATACTGGTATCAACTATGTGCAGATCTTGACGTTATACCCTATGTACAGAACATGTTCATTACAAGTTACTATATGAAAGAATCATTTGAAGATGTTCTCTTTTCAATGGATGCAATAATTGTTGGTGGAGGAAATACTCTGAACATGCTTGCCATATGGGAAGCA
Source organism: Bacteroidota bacterium (assembly GCA_034659275.1). Lineage (GTDB taxonomy): Bacteria > Bacteroidota > Bacteroidia > Bacteroidales > VadinHA17 > UBA9300. The sequence continues at coordinate 39,086 of JAYEGY010000080.1, forward strand.
CAGGGTGTTGATAAGATTCTTTACAAGGCATGGGAAAAAGGAATAGTACTGTCAGGGGGAAGTGCCGGTTCATTATGCTGGTTCGAAGAAGGCACAACCGACTCACGGCCAAGAGAACTAACAAAAATAGAATGCCTTGGATTTCTTGAAGGATCTCATTCACCTCATTATGACAGCGAAGAAGAGAGAAGACCCAGGTACCATAAGCTTATTAAAGCAGGTGAGCTGAAAGCCGGTTATGCGGTGGATAATAATGCCGGAATCTTATTTATTGATAAAAAAATAAGTAAGGTAATCGCGAGCGATAAGCACAGTAATGCATATTATGTAGAATTAGTAAATGGAGAGATCAGGGAAACAGTTCTTAAACCGGATATAATTTTGTAACTTATCTGAATTTGAAAATAACTAACTGATCCATATCTGAAAAATGAATAATCTAAGCGATAAAAAAATCAAAATTTTTGCCCCCGCAACTGTTTCAAATGTTGGAAGTGGTTTTGATATTATGGGATTTGCCATTGAAGGAAGTGGCGATACCATTGAAATGGAATTGAGAAATGATTCTTTGTTCATGATCGAAAACGACACAGGGGAAATATTACCTGATGATCCTGATGAAAATGTTATTTACCCCGTAATAAAAGCACTACAGAAAGAGCTAGGTATTGACGTTGGGCTTAATATAAAATTCCTGAAAAAGATAAAACCCTGCAGCGGAATAGGCTCAAGTGCTGCCAGCGCTGTAGCTGCAGCGTTTGGCTTCAACAGCCTTTTGGGCAGCCCGCTGATAAAAAAAGAACTGATCAGATATGCCATGGAGGGTGAAAGACTGGTAAGTGGTGCAGGTCATGCTGATAATATCGCCCCGTGTATGTTAGGGGGATTTATAATAATAAGGTCATACCGCCCGCTTGATATAATAGAAATACCTTACCCGGAGAATCTCTATTGCACTGTGGCAATACCCGATATCTCAATAAAAACTTCCGTTGGGAGGTCCGTCCTTCAAAAATCACATTCACTGAATAAAACAATAACACAGACAGGTAACGCGGCAGGACTGGTAGCCGGAATCATAATGAATAAACCGGAACTTATCGGAAGATCAATGGTTGATGTGATAGCCGAACCAAAACGTAAAAACATGATCCCGGGATTTGATGATGTTCGTAATTCTGCTGTGGAGGCCGGGGCACTCGGCTTTAATATTTCAGGATCGGGGCCCGCTGTCTTCGCCCTGTCAGTAGACCGAAAGACTGCAACAGAAACAGGCAATGCCATGGTGGAAGCATTCAAAAAAAATAACCTCGCCTGCCAGTTGTTCGTTTCTCCCATCAGCAAAAAAGGTGTCTGTCAAATCTAATACCTCCATAAATGAAATTTGTGAGTAGCAGGAACAAGTCCCGCCTTTTCAACCTGAAAGAAACTCTATACGCCGGCCTTGCACCTGACGGAGGACTTTTTATGCCCCTGCATTATCCCTCCCTCTCCCTCAGAACCCTCAAAAACCAGGAGAAGGCCAATTTCTCAGACCTGTGCTTCAACCTGGCCAAACCCTACCTCGATGAAGATATCGATGATGATAACATAAGAGAAATAGTTACCTACTCCTTCGATTTTAAAATTCCCCTGAGAAAAATTAAAGAAGATATCTATACCCTTGAATTATTTCACGGCCCCACACTGGCTTTTAAAGATGTGGGAGCCAGATTTATGGCAAGATTAATGGATGAACTGAACACTGAAAATGAAGATATAACAGTACTTGTGGCCACCTCGGGCGACACCGGCGGAGCTGTGGCTTCAGGCTTTCACAGGTTAAGCAATTTTAAAGTGATTGTCCTCTACCCCGAAGGTAAAGTAAGTGGTTTCCAGGAAAAACAGTTTACTAGCCTTAATGATAATATCGAATGCCTGGCTGTTAACGGCAGCTTTGATGACTGCCAATGGCTCGTGAAGGAAGCATTCAAAGATGTCGAGCTGAGAAAAAAACGTAAGCTGACATCCGCCAATTCAATAAATATCGGGAGATGGCTGCCACAATCGTTCTATTATACCTGGGGAATGATAAAGTGGGTAAAGAAAAATCCCGCCATATTGCCCACAGTAGCCGTACCCAGTGGTAATTATGGCAACCTCACGGCAGGTATGCTGGCATGTGAATCGGGCATGCCCTTTACCGGCTTTATTGCTGCTTCAAACATTAACAATACTGTTCCTGTATACCTGCGTTCAGGTCTGTTTGAACCCAGGGAATCTGTTGAAACTATCACCAATGCAATGGATGTAGGAAATCCTTCTAACTTCGAAAGGATGAAATATATCGGCGGTTCTTGGAAAAATATCAGTGAACTTGTATCTGCATATGAATTCAGGGACCATGAAATACTTAACTGCATTGAGAGAGTCTATGATGAAACAGGATATATTCTAGACCCACATAGCGCCACGGGATACCTGGCGCTTGAAAAATCAAAACAAAAGGGCTTCTTTATAGCCACTGCCCACCCTGCTAAGTTCCTCGATGTCATGCCTGAAAACATTCGTGATAAAATTAAGCTTCCAGACCATTTCAAAGGCTACGACACGGAAGGCTCATCAGTACAGATATCAGACAATTATTTTGACCTCAGGGAATATCTCTTAAGAGGCTAAGGCTGAACTGGGTGCTGGGTACTGGGTACTGGGTGCTGGGTTCTAGGTGCTGGGTCCTAGGTACTGGGTAAGTAGGTACTAAATTCTACATAATACACTATTCCATTATTCCATTATTCCATCATTCCATTAAAAAAATTTGCACAATTAAAAAATATTATTTATGTTTGTGATGCAAATTATATTTTAATACAAATTACATAATACTGCCATGAAAAATAATATTACAGGTAAAACTCTTGAAAGTAAAACCTACAGGATACTGTATCGCGATGGTATATTTGATCTGGCTATGGGGTCAATGCTTATTATATATAGCATAAACATGTACCTGCATATCAATAATATTGATACGCCATTTATTATTAGAATTCTTCTGGTTCCTATAGTGCTAGTCCTTGCAATGGTGAAGATTTTTATAACACAAAAACGGATTGGATATGTTAAATTCAGAAGAAGCAGGAACAGGAAAAGACTTATGAGTTTCATAATAGCAACGGCAGCCCTTGTGCTTACGACAATAATTTACATACTTGCTGCAAGCGGTAAAATTGAGTCAGAACAAAAAAATACCTGGCTATCACTGCTGATTGAATTTGTTTTCCTCTTGTCTGTCTTTTTCCTGATGGCATATTTCACCGATTACTACAAATTCTATATTATCGGGCTTGCCATGGGATTTGGGGGACCCGTATCCAAATACCTGGAACCTTACCCTGGCACAAGGTATTTCGGGTTGGCAGTGGTGTTTACCGTAGGAAGCTTCCTTCTGGCATCAGGCATAATAATGCTAATTACTTTCTTGAATCAATTCCCTAAAACTGTCAATAATGAAAGCTAATACTGACTTTTCAATCATAGCCGGTATAAACAGGCTTATACACGAACCGGCACGCATGGCAGTAATAAGCCTGTTATCAGTAGTTGAAGAAGCCGATTTTACTTTTCTTATGAACAGCACCGGGCTTACGCAGGGAAATCTCTCGTCACACCTTGCAAAACTGGAAGAAGCAGGATATGTTGAGATAGAAAAGACATTTAGAGGCAAACGACCGCATACGATTGTCCGGCTGACCGATGAAGGGAAAGACCAGTTGGAAAAATATCTGACAACAGTAAAAACTTTTCTGAGTTATTTTTAATATTTAAGGCTATGAATATCGAATGTCGAATGTCGAATATCGAACATAGTCCTTCTGAATTCGTCATTCGTTATTCGATATTCATCATTCCTAACCATCAATGCTTCTCATCTCCTGGAAGTATTAACCGAAAACTCAAATTCTTCCGGTGGTTCCGCTCCCATCAGGTGCCTTACAAAATAATCCCAGCGCTTGCGCATCATATACGGCTCATTGCTGAAACCATGACCACTGTTGGGAAATAATATCAGATCAAAGTCCTTGTTTGCTGCAATCAACTCATTGACAACAAGCAAGGTATTATAATATGGCACATTGGTATCCATCGTCCCATGGGCAAGCAGCAATTTACCTTTCAGGTTACCGGCGAGCAGCTGGTTAGCCTGGTTATCATAGTTCGTTGTTCCGTCAGGGTATTCTTCCAACAGACCCTGCCACTTCTCACCCCAATCATCCTCATAATTCCTGTTATCATGATTACCGGCACAACTCACGGCCACCTTAAAGAAATCAGGATATCTCAGTATTGCATCTGTTGAAGCAAATCCTCCGCCTGAGCTGCCGTATATACCCACTCTGTCAATATCAATCCATCTATGCCTTTCAGCCAGTTGCTTCATTCCTGTTATCTGGTCGGGCAGACCATTATCCCCCATATTACCATAATACGCTTCATGAAAGGACTTTGATCTCATTGGTGTGCCCATTGCATTAATAGCCACAACAATAAAGCCCAGTTCGGCTATTGCCTGCTTATCGCTCCTTGAAGCATAAAAATTCATTGAGCGCACACTGGCCGACTGTGGCCCGGGATAGATGTAATTTATAATCGGGTACTTTTTAGACTCGTCAAAATTCGATGGTTTAAACATAAGTCCGTAAAGATCGGTCTCACCATCACGTGCTTTCACACTGAAAGGAACAGGAGGCACCCATCCTTCAGCAAGTAATTCAGAGATGTCTGCCTTTTCCAGATCAAGGATACTATCCTTTGCAATATTTTTGAGAACGGTAAGCGGTGGATCAACGGGAGTTGAATAGCTATCAACAAAATACGAACCATCAGGTCCCAGGGATACATTGTGAAAGGCACTATCCGGTGTATGGAGCCTGAATTCTGATCCATCAGTCTTGATACTGTACAGATACTGGAAATAGGGATTACCCGGTTCCCGACCGGCGCCGGTAAAATATATGGTTTTATTATCCCTGTCTATATGAAGCACATCCAATACTTTCCATTCACCTTCAGTTATCTGGTTCTTTAATTCACCTGTTTCAAGATCATGTAAATAAAGGTGCCCCCAGTTGCTTTTCTGTGAATACCAGATAAACTCATTTGTTTCGGGTAATATATGCCAGTTGATCATGTTATGACCCGACTCAAAGAAAGTATCCACCGTCTCTTCAAAAACATCCCTCACTTCACCGGTATTGGGATCGGCCACTCTCAGTATCTCATTCTTATGATCACGGGAAGTTGAAACGAAGGCCAGCATAGATCCATCGGCACTCCATTCAACGTCTGCAAACTGATTTCCGTTTATTGCTATATGGTCGGTTATTGTTGACCTGTGCTGGTCGGGCTCCATCTTCAACCTTACGACTTTCTGGTTATCAACATGAATTACCACCCTGTGTATCCGGAATATTACGCTGTCTTCAGGCAAAGGGTACTTCCATATTTCAGGTTCAGGGTGCCCCACATTGGTTGTGGCGAGGTACATTTCGCCCACACCTCTTCCATCATGCTGAAAGGTAGCAATCATTCGTGAATCGGGCGACCATAAAAGCACAGGTGTTTCCCTGCGTGCCCAGCCTGCATTATTGGTGGCATATCCAAAATCTTCCACCCCGTCGGTTGTGAGCTGTGTTTCTCTCCCCGTGTTCATGTCCTTCATCCACAGGTTATAGTCCCTGATAAAAGCTGCTTTTGACTTATCGGGTGAAAGGACAGCCTTACTGACATCGTAATTTTGACTTTCTTGCTTACTCAGCTCATTTTCAATAATGTTGTAATCATAATCCTGCCCTTCAATACTGAAAGATACAGAAGCCATATCTTCGGAAAAAGCAATCGATCTGAACGGCAGGTCATAAGCCTTGATATCTTTCTCCAATTCATCAGAAAGAAGCTTTGCAAGCATCTCATGATTAAAAGCCTCTGACCGTTCCATAGCTTCGGCATAAACGAGAACAAATTCATGTCCCTCAGGTATTTGGTTCCGGTACCAGAAATGATTGTCATCTACCCACTGTGGCCTTACATCAGCCTTGTAAACAAACTGGGAGGTATGCGAAGAGAGCATTTTTTCGGCCTTTCTGTAATCCGATTCCTTCAATGTTTTTATGCTGGTATCGTTAACACAGCCAGCCAGGATGACCATCACTCCGCCAATGATCAAAAAAGTTTTAAAGATAGTCTTCATAATACTGGAATTTTAAGTTTCAAAATTTACTCTGTAAGGTAATAATTATATGAATAATACTGTATGTTGAATAAAATAAGGTAAAAATGTATATTAGTGTACTTAAACCAAATAAGATTGTATTATGAACCGATTACTTATTCTGATTACATCGATACTGCTGGCATTGGTCTTCTCATGCGGCGACCGGAAAGGTAAAAAACTGGAAGTAGAAAACTATTTCTCTGTCGACAGCTCTGAAGTAGCCGTCATGGCATATTACATGGCAAGGAATAACTATGAACCATCAGAAATCCCTGTTGGTAAACTTACCCATGTAATTTTTTCCTTTACTGAGGTGATCTACAATAAGATGGCTTTCAGGAGTCCTGGATCAAGCGAAAAGCTCAGGGAGCTGGTTCTTCAGAAACAAAGAAATCCAGGCCTAAAAGTTATGGTTGCATGCGGCGGCTGGGGCGGATCAGGCGGCTTTTCCGATATGGCTGTAAGTGAAGAAAGCCGTAAAACATTTGTGGAAAGCGTTATTGATTTTATCAATGAATATGATCTTGACGGTCTGGATATCGACTGGGAATACCCTGGTATGAAAGGTATAGGAAACCCCTACCGGCCCGAAGACAAGGAGAATTTCACAGCCCTGATGAGGGAACTCAGGGAAGCAATGGATGCCACAGGGAAAGACCTGACACTTACATTTGCAGCAGCAGGATGGGAAAAATTCTTTGACCATATTGAGGCTACCGAGGTAATGAAATACGCCAACTACATGAATATTATGACCTATGATTTTGTTGGTGGCAATATCCCTTTCACCGCTCACCATACAAATCTAGGCGACTTGAGTATTTCTGATTTTGAAGGCACTCCCTACCTTCAATATATCAATGACAGCATTCTGAACAAGGATGAGCCAGACTGGCAGCCGAGGTCGATAGAATGGATAGTGAAATTCTGCTCGGAGCAGGGTGTTGATAAAGAACAGATGGTCATAGGTGCAGCATTTTACGGTAAGTCATGGAAGGTGGAAACAACAGAAAACAATGGCCTTTACCAGCCTACGCAGGGACCCCAGATCGGCTGGGTGTCATATGCCGGCATGCGCGACGGTATTGAAGACCACGAAGCCTATACCCGGCACTGGGACGAAAAGGCAAAAGCTCCTTACATATTCAATGCTTCTGACAGCTTATTTATTACGTACGATGACACTGTCTCGGTAAGGCTCAAAACAGCTTATGCAATTGACAATAACCTCGGAGGTATAATGTTCTGGGAGCAGTCACAGGATACTAAAGATGGAAAGGGCCTGCTGGATGCAATTTTTAACGAGGCCGGTAATCAAGAGAGATGAGATGCGAGATGCGAGATGCGAGACGGAGTGAAACGGAGTCCCTGACCGACTGAAAGGAGCGTCAGGGAGGCGAAAGAAAGTATTATTTATGAATGATGATTTATGAACCGATAGGTGGTAGCAAGGAATGGAGCGATGAGAGACGAATTAAGGCAGCCATTTTTAAAATGGTATTCTCTATCCTACTAACTGCTTTTAACAAAGGTTATGAATATCGAACCGAGTCTCGAGAAATCGAGACGAGCTCGCGAGCGGCTTGTGATTGTGGCCTGTGGGTGCGAGCAATATCGAACCGAACAGCGCGAAACATGCTGTCAGCATGTGAGTGCTGTGAGCTCGATGAATCCCGAGGACTCGGGATGAAGCAATATCGAACGCCGAATGACGAAGTAATTGCTGGATAATTTTGGCTGTAATGGTACTTGTTAATGTTAATTTAAGTCTTATGTAGTCCAACAGTCTATTTTATCACTAAATATAAATTTGACATTCAATCACTTCGAAATTCGTCATTCGTTATTCGATATTCGAAATTCACATCTTAGCTTTCTTTATAGCTGGGAAAAATAGCTTTTGGGTGGTTAAGTTATATAACGGCAGGTAAGCTAGAAGAGCTCCTTGGGGAAGAGTACTTCCGCCCCTTTCCGTGCGCCGTGTAAACGGTAAAATACTTCACCGGTGTTTGATTCAAGGAAATAATTCCACTGGGTAATACCCGGGCTATCCGAATGCGTTCTTCTTAAATATAGCCTCTCATTTGCTTTCAGTTTCAGATCGCCCTTTACATAAATGCCTATTTTGCCATAAGTGGACTCGAGCGTGGTCTTCAGCCAGACCACATCAGGATCAAGCACTCCTTCTCCCTCAATGCGGCGGTGATCCAATAAATTACCCGCATATTTGCGGGTGATCATTAACTGCTCCTTCTGCACCCCCGGTTCACTGACAGAACATGCTGAGATTGTCGCGACGATTATAATAAAATAAAATATTTTCATCCTTTTATAAAAAGGAAATTATCTTATCAAAGATAAAAAATGCAATGAATTAAGCTACCGGGATGCTAATTTTTTTGCTAATTCTTTTGCCCGGTCATATCTCTATATCTTCCGGATCTATTTTTTCTTTTTCTGCCTTATCGGGTGGAGTGGAGCTTATAACACCTTTTTCGTCAACATAAGCGATCATGTCATCCAGACCACTTTTTTTCTGATTTTCTTTCCTGGCTAATCTCTTTTCTTCTTTTTCTTTTCTTTTTTTAGCCTTTTTCTCCCGTATTCCTTTCTTTCTGAATGTTTCCTGTGATCGTCCCATAAATATCCTTTAGTGAATTTACTTTATAATTGTATGATTGTTACCTCTTTAATTATCAGTCGCCTAAGAACTCAATATTATCTTTCAACATGTTTTTAAGTTTTGAAAGGCCATTGCTTCTTATTTGTCTAACCCGTTCACAGGACATTCCGTATTTATCAGCAATATTCCTGAGCGACCATACCTTATTACCTCCCAGACCGAAAGACATGTCCAATATGGCAGCCTCCCGCTGATTGAGTTTAGCCAGTGCTCTCCTTATATTAATTATAAGTGATTCATTCATCAGACTGCTATCAGGAGAGGATATACTGTTGTTTTGTAAGATATCATACAAACTGAAATCACTATTATCATCTCCGGTTACAGGCATATCAAAAGAAATCTGCCTTTTTTTTATGCTGTTAGCTATTTCGACGTTTTCATTTTTTACATCCAGGAAACTGGCAATCTCATCATCTGAAGGCTCCCTCTCAAGTACCTGTTCGAGATAAGGAATTGCCTTTTTTATTTTATTGATTGCAGCTATCCTGTTCATCGGTAAACGAACAATCCTTGTCTGTTCTGATGTAGCCTGTACTATAGACTGACGTATCCACCATACAGCATAAGAAATAAATTTGAAGCCCCTGGAGGCATCAAATAAACGGGCTGCTTTTACAAGACCTATATTACCTTCATTAATCAAATCCGGTAATGACAGTCCCTGGTTCTGATATTGTTTGGCAACTGATATTACAAATCTCAGGTTCGCAAGAACCAGCTTTTCCAGTGCTTTGTTATCTCCTTGTCTGATACTTGTAGCTAACTCAACTTCCTCCGCCGCAGAAATCATAGGGTAATTACTGATTTCATTAAAATATCTGTTTAGGGATTCCCCATTCCTCGGAGTTAGTTGCTTTGTAATTACCAGTTGCCGCATTAACAATATTATTCTAAGCGGTTTTTACATCATAGGCTACCAGACCCTTTTCTCCCTGCTTGACCTCAAAAACGACCTCCTGGTCTGTTTCAAGCATATCATAAGAAGTTAATAAACCCGTCCGGTGCACAAATATGTCTTCCCCACTTTCAGATTTAATAAAACCAAATCCCTTGGCTTCATCATACCACTTAACTTTTCCTTTAAACATTATTTTATAATTGAATATTAATATCTTTCCTTCCTGGGCTTTGCCTCATTGACAATTACTTCCCTGTCTTGAATTACTGATCCGTCAAGATCTTTTATTGCTTGACTGGCTTCACTGTCATTATCCATTTCAATAAAGCCAAATCCTTTACTCCTGCCACTGTATTTGTCTACTATAATTTTTGCAGAGCTCACAGTTCCATACTCTTCGAATAACTTTTGAAGTTCATCTTCATTTACCTTGAAATCAAGGTTACCTACATAAATGTTCATTGTTTTTTTGTATTTAATTAATTATTGACATAATAACACGTTAGCCTTTACTACTGCCCGGAATCCTATTTCAGCCGGGAATGATCTGCAGATTCAGAAAAACCTATTATTATGTTTCTTAAAATTTAGGATTTAGAAAAGTGCCGGAATTAATAAACAAGTGAAGACAAAATTTTTAATAGCGGTATTTTTAAATCAGAAATTTTGGCAAAGATACAGAAAATTTTATTATGAGCGTAATTAGTGTTAAATTGTTAT
>JAYEGY010000081.1:0-3643 GCA_034659275.1 Bacteroidota bacterium
CTGTCTGGCTATGCGGGCATCTATTATCATTGCAAACACCTCTGATTTATAATTGATGTCGAATGCAACGGGTGGTAGATATTCGGCATCCTCCTGGGCCTGTGTTGCAGGGATTAAACTCAGGATAAAAATTGATATGAGGAGGAATTTTTTCATGTGGATACGAATTTACACGAATTTTGACGAATTATCACGAATGAGGGTGATAAACGTAGCTTGACTTGCTACATGATAGCAAAACACTATTTCAGTCCGCTGAGTATATATTCGATGATGGGATCGGGTGGGACGGGGTTCAGAAAGGACCTGGTCTTAAACACGGGGGCTGCTATCAGCTTGCGGTCGATCATCTCGTTGATAAGGTTCTTATACTGAATGGATGTCTTACCGACCAGCAGGTTTGTAAGGTCATTATTCTGCTTGTAATATTTGAGTACGTCCCTGAATCCCTTCAGGTAGAGATAATCCTTTGTAAAGCCCCCGCCCCTGAATATCCTGGCAGTGATATAGAAAGCCTGGCTTTCATTCAGATCACTCATATCCATCACAGCATGGAAGGTCTGCCTGAAGTCATATCCCCTGAGCATCATATCAATGACTATCACCCTCAGTGCCAGTATCTGCAGCCTTTTGACGCTCATATTACCCGACAGGTATTCACTGAGAATAGCCAGTCCTTCCTGGGTATGTGTATTTACGGGGGTGCCGAGCCTGAAAATATACAGGGGGTGCAGTCTTGCATTTATTGTGGTAAGCATATGCACACCCACTTCATGTTCCGCAAGGGCATAGAGTGTTTTATCAGAGAACATGGCATCTTTTCTTATCCTGATAGTTTTACGTGTATTTAGGACAAGCACCTTGGCAATGATATTGCGTGTTATCTCCAGCCTGCATTCGAAGCCGTAATTTTTTATATCCTTCCTGAAATAATCAGCCACGGCATTTGAATCGAGATTAAGTATCTCAGGCTCATCCACCGAGTCAGAGCAATGCATTATATAACGGGCATTATCTATATCGTCAAGCCCCGGTTCACCAAAATAGCGCAGTGAATTATAAAGGAACCTTTCGGTACCTATGGATGCTATGATGTCCACCTTATCGGCGTATGAATCGATAACATCCTGGTAAAGCAGCCGTATCGATATATCATGAATATTCTCAACGGGGATATTGTAGAGTTCCCTTTTGAACTCGAAGGGGTTAAGCGACAGTTGCTTGTGTTTAAATACCGGGTTCCCCTTGTATTTTGATTTAAAGAAATCTTTCCTTGCCTGGTCAATGTTGACAGGGTTTACATAGTTGAGTATCTCGAAAGTGCGTGCCACGCGGAAAAGTCTTTTGTCTATCCTCAGCAGGTCTTTTTCCAGTTCGGACGAGAGCAGTTTATTATTTTTATGAAAGACCATGTTGGTATTATGGCGGCTGAAGAAGGCAGCGGTATTGAGTATCCCTTCCTTGAAATGTTCTGCCAGCTTCTCCATTATCAGGGGGTACACTTCACCGCTTTCTTCGTCGCAATAGATCTTCTTTACCTCCGTGGCAAGAACGAGGGTGTTATTAAAGTGAGATGTGATGTATGAAAGCAGGTAGCCGTTGCCCTTAAAAACATCGTTTTCCTTCACCGTGACATCGATGTTAGGGAGCCTGAACTTCCTGAGCTGATCGAGCCAGTGATCGATATATTTACGGTTGGATTCAGTGTTTACCAGTTCGGTGCCGAGGTTAAATACAGGGGCTTCCCCGGGTAGCCTGCGATAATTGAAAGAGTGAATGTCAAAGAGCAGCAGTGACCTGTATTTGTTTTCGAGGTATGATATCAGGCTATGGATTATCCTGTAGAAGGCGGCATGTTTTGACAGGCTTTCTTTTTTCTGTTTGTCACTGAGCGACTCCTTCCATATCTGTTTGCCCCATGCATCAGTGTAAATTGCATTTTCCGCCTTCCTGTTAAGATCATATTCATATCGCGAGTCCATTGCCGAGATCACAATGGGCAATGAGGAGATCATATCCAGGGTATGGGGATCTTCTTCCTGCCATCTTTCATGATCGGTAAGCCGGCATATCTCTTTCAGATCCGGACGGAGCCGATGACCGTTATGTATTGACATACAGGCATAGGGGACGTATTCTTCAATCTTAACATAAAAGGAACCGCAGGCTGACAGTGTTTCAAATGTCTGGCCTGCCTTTATTCTTGAGATGATATCATCAACACTGAGATCAGGCTTCATCTATGATGCGCTTATAATGTTTCTTACGTTCTATTGCTGACTCTTTCTTTCGTATGACATCTTCGATATAGTCAATGATTTTCTTCTGCAGCTTTGTACGGTTGAACTTGTTTATACGTGTTATGCCACCCGGGCTTAACACGTTTATTTCTATCAGCTTACCGTTTATTATATCCAGTCCCACGAAAAAGAGGCCGTCAGACACCAGATGGGGTCCTATCCTGCTACAAATGATTTTTTCCTGTTTACTGAGGGTGTGTTTGCTGGCTGAGCCGCCTGCCTTGATATTTGATCTTATATCGTCTTTTGCAGGTATTCTCCTGTAGGCCCCCAGGGGCTCGCCATTGAGCATAAGCACTCTTACATCACCATGTTCGGCTCCTTCGATAAATTCCTGGAGAATAACATAATTGCCATCCCTGGTACCGGAGATATAGAAATCGAGCAGTGAATTTATATTCTGCAGGGCTGACTTTTCAAGCACAATAACGCCTTTCCCGCCATAGCCGGCAAGTGGCTTCAGTATCATTTTATCGTTAGGTGATTCCTGTATGGCTTTTTTAAGCACCGTTTTGCTTTTTGACACAAAGGTGAGAGGTATTATCTCGTTATCATTAAATGAAGCGGGGTAGAGTTTGTTGTTCGCCTTTCTGAGACCATCGATATCATTTATTATGAAGGTGTCGTACTTCACGGAATCAAGGAAGTTGAGCATTACCGGGTCGATGGGAGGATTGCTCCTGGCAAATATCACATCAAAGCCTTCAAGGGGAAGCAGCTGTTCTGTAAATTCCACCTTTTTATGAAATACCGGGAAGCTGTAAGAGTACTTTTGCTGCTTTTTTATCTTCCGCACGAAGCCCAGGGTCTGCGACTCACGTATAGTGAGGTTATGAGGATAAAGGATACCAACATTATGGTCCCTGACAACACATTCATGTATTAGCCTCAGTGTTGAATCCTCTTCAGGATCAAGATTTTCCCACGGGTTGATGATGAAACAGATGTTCATTGGTTTATTGTTGTTCGTTGTTTTGTTTCTGCTTGTTAAGTCAAAGATATTAAATGATTGCTTATGTATGCGAATTAACGCGAATTAACGCGAATTTTGGCTAATTATCGCGAATGAGTTCCCCCTTTCAAGGGGGTTAGGGGGATGTAAAATAAGCTAAAGCTCAGGCTAAGGGAAAGCAATCTGAAAAAAATTGTAGAGAGCCAGCCTTTGCTAAAGCTTCCGCTGATAAACGGTAATGACACCATTGAACTGAACCCTGACCAGAGCCGGTTCACGAGCATGTTCACAGATGCAGCAATTGATTTTATTTCCGAAAACAGGGACAGGCCTTTCTTTGTTTATATCCCCCATCCAATGCCTCACATACCCATATATGCCTCTGAGGAAT
>JAYEGY010000081.1:3743-12652 GCA_034659275.1 Bacteroidota bacterium
CAGAGCCGGTTCACGAGCATGTTCACAGATGCAGCAATTGATTTTATTTCCGAAAACAGGGACAGGCCTTTCTTTGTTTATATCCCCCATCCAATGCCTCACATACCCATATATGCCTCTGAGGAATTTGAAGGGAAGAGCCCGGCAGGGCTGTACGGTGATGTGATAGAGGAAATAGACTATAATACGGGCAAGATACTGGATGCCCTGAAGGAATATGGTATAGATGAGAATACCATGGTCATCTTTTCTTCGGATAACGGTCCGTGGCTGAGCTTTAAAACGCATGGAGGATCAGCCGGCGCATTCAGAGGAGGTAAACAGACCAACTGGGAAGGGGGTCACCGGGTGCCATGCATAATAAGGTGGCCTGCACGGATCAGGGAAGGCACCCTTATCACATCGCAGGTGACCAATATGGATATACTGCCCACCATAATGAATATCATTGAAGGCCGGTTGCCCGCAAATAAGATTGACGGGCAAGATGTCGGGGCATTGCTTACCGGTTCGGGCGATATACCTGAACCTTATCCCTTCCTGTATTATTCAATTCAAGGTTTGGCATCAGGTATCAGGGTGGGTGATTATAAATACGTGAAGATAAATGATGAGGAATTTCTCTTTGATATTGACGTTGATTTCAGGGAGAAATTCAATTTGATAGATGATATGCCTGAGAAGGCAGAAGAGCTTAAGAAGATGCTGCAGGAAATGGATGAGGAGATAGAGGATGAGCAAAGAGAGGCAGGGAAGAGATAAACCGGGAGATAAAATGCTGATATTCATTTCTCATCGCTTGTCCTGAGCAATCCCCTTGCCCTGAGCTTGTCGAAGGGAGGGCGAGTCGAAGGGCTCATCTCTGATATCGCGTGCTTCCCCACGCTGCATGTCTTTCAGCTGCTATAGAATCCCATCTGGGAACGAGGGTTTCAAGGAAGCGCTGCTTTTTGGCGTTGAGGGTTTCCATGTCGAGGCCTATGAATTGCTGTGCCTTGGCTTTGGTGGAGATGGGCGGGTAGGGCACTTCGCCTTCATATCCTATGTTAAGCAGGATGCGGCCATTTTAATGCGTCCTTCCTGTATTATATCAATGGCTGTTCCTATGATGCGGCTTATCTCGACGGGTGAGTGGAAAGATCCCCCGTGTGTGGCAACGCAATAATCCCAGCGCCACTGGGCATGCCTGATGGTTGTGAGCACCTCTTCCATCTCGCTTTCAGTGGCACCCAGCTCCCATGCTTCCTGAGCCTCGGTGTGGGCTCTAACTATGAGTCTCTCAAGCTGGTCACGGTTTTCTATTATCTGGTCCTGCCGCTCATAAACATTGGCTATAAGCCTCTCAGTTTCCTCGCGGTGGCACACCTGGCATGAGTTGGCGACATTATCGAGCGGACTCCTCACATGGTGATCGGCAAACTTCATCCCTCCCTCATTTATATAAGGCATGTGGCAGTCGGCGCAGGCCACTCCACGGTCGGCATGTATACCTGTCATAAACACCTCATAGTCGGGGTGCTGGGCTTTGAGCATGGATGCACGGCTCATGGTATGGGTCCAGTCGGCGAAGACTGCATTATCATAGTATTCCTCCATTGCTTCTGCGGACTGACCATTATCCCATGGAAAGGTAAGGTAATTACCCTCTCCCTTGAAATAGTATTCGGCATGGCACTGGGCGCATACCAGGGAGCGCATCTCCTGGTGTGATGCCTTTGTTATGTCTTTATCTGTTCGTTCAAAAGCCTCAATGAGTGCAGGTCTTGTTATTCGTAGATTCATGGTTTCAGGATCGTGGCAATCGGCGCAGCCTATGGGGTTCACTATCTGCTCGCCGCGTGATGCCCATTTACCTTCGTAAAATTCTGCAACCCCCACTTCAGCCATTACCCTTGGTACATCGGGTCCCTTACATGTCCAGCAGGTGTTAGGCATGGGTCCGTCGTTTGGTCCTGTGGGTCCGCCCGTACGAAGTATATTTCTTATGTCTGTTATGGCATAGTAATGACCACGTCCCTGGTTATATTCCTTTGAGAAGGAGTAGCCGGCCCAGAGGACTGCTAACCGCGGATCAACTTCTATCATATCGATCCACACACTGCCGTTATACTTACTGGCAAAGGAAGTGTCGGCGGTCTTCAGGTATGACTGGTACTCACGCGGGAAGTTCTTTCCCCACTCCTCGTTACGCGGCTCAAACTCCGACAGTTCAACCTGCGGTGTATATGCAAACCGGGTTTTCCGGCAGGGGCACCCGTGCCCAGGGTGTGCCGGCCAGGCTGTTTACGCTGCTATGAGGCACTTCGATGTGGCAATCCCAGCATATTCGTTCTGTAGCTGCTTTGTACTGCTCGCTTTCCCCTGCCAGGTATTTAAATCCCATCAATATCTGCTCATGGCATCGAATACAGTTATCCTGTACCACGTCAATGCCTGCCTGGTGTATCTGTATAACCTGCGGTTCATTGCGCAGGGTGAAGATGGTAGCGTGACGTAATCCGTCTTTTGCCTTGAAGTAATACTTATTCACGAAGTTATCATGAGGCACGTGGTAGTCGTTGCAATGTGTCCACTCCCGGTGCGAGCTATGGCTCCACGTGGTATACTGGGGTGCCATGATATGGCAGTTGGTGCATGCTTCGGGTTTGTCGGAGAGGTAGGAAGGGGCACGTGATATGTGGAATGCGAATAATGCCAAACCCGTAAATATACCGAGGATGATTATCACCGGCAGGCGCCATTGGGGCGGGGGTTTTAGGTAGTTGAGGAGGTTTTTCATATATAATGTAAAATAGGATTTTCGGTTTTATTATGCAAATTTAATGCGAACCTGTCTTATGCAGATTACGCAGATAGGTGGTGGATTTAATTTATGAGGTTTAAAATTTTTTGTATATTTATTAGATCGCTGTGGTATGGAAGAAAGTTACTTATACAAAGAGGAGACCTACAAGATTATCGGTGCATGTCTGGAAGTGCATAGTACTTTAGGTAATGGATTTCTTGAGGCAGTTTATGAGAAATCCCTGGAGAAAGAACTTGAACTAAGATCAATTCCTTTTAAAAGGAACGTAAGATTCAAGGTTTTGTATAATTATATTGATCTGGATAAGGTTTATGTTGCAGATTTTGTGTGTTATGATAAAATTATACTGGAATTAAAAGCAGTGTCATATATTCATTCTGATCATTACCGACAATTGCTAAACTACTTAAGGGTCACAGGAATGAAACTTGGGTTATTGATAAACTTTGGGCAGAGTAGTTTGAAGGTAAAGAGAATTATCAATACTCATGAGCGTTTGTGAAATCTGCGAAAATCTGCGTAATCAGCGTATTAATAAGAGTAAGAGCTTCCCGAGGCGCAGCGGATAATAAAGACATGCCCCAATTCGCGTTTTGGTGCTATAACGATTCTGCATGAAGGTGAGTGAGGGGAAAAGGTCGCCAATGATAAAAATAAACTTCTTTCTCAATGTTGGGATGTTACGGAGAGTTTTTCGGTAGTTGGTGCCTTTGTTTGTACCGGAGCGGCCTTTGGGGTTGCGCAGGAAGGAGAGAAACATATCGGTGGCCCTTGACTTTTGTTTGTCAGTAAGTTGATTTAATATATCTTCTTTGACGGGTACTAACCAGAACTTATGGAGCAGGAATAATTTTTCAATCAGGATTGTTTTAAGGCCTGATTTTTCAGCCAGGTTTGTAATGTTTGTTGAGGTGAAATTAAGCTCTGTTTTAATTATTATCTGCAGAAGGTCTATGTATAGTCTTAATTGGGATTCACCCCTTAATTCATGGTCGGAAAGATGTTTTGCCAAAAAAAGAAAATGTATGTCGTATGTTGGGATTTTTAGCTTCAGTTTATCAGTTGAAATACCTATGGTATTTATGGGGTAATCGTTATCAAAAAGACCATGGTGAAGGTCTATTGAGATACCGTCTTTGTAAAGGTCGGGCATATGCTTTCCGAAATCAGCCAGTATCTTCTTGTATATGGGCGATTTCAAAGGTTTCGGCTTGCATCCGTAGTTAACCAGGTGATTCCACGCTTTGAGACATTCATCTTTACCAGGTATGTACAAGTCGATATCGGTCATCTGTCTCAGGACTTTATTGCCGTAAATGGAAGGCTCGAGGGCCATTCCTTTTAATACCACCGGCTCTATTCCAATTTCATCAAGATTTTCCTTTAGTTCAATGTACTTTTCAATAAGGAAAGTATTCCGGGCAAGGCTTTGAAGATGTAATGCTTGTAAGGTGTTACGTGAACTTTCAGGGATGGAGGAAGTTAAATCAAGTTGTACGAGGTTGTAAAAAACCAGTGATACAATCCCGTGTTCGTTTGCCAGTTTTGTAAAATAATCCCAGTCATTTATACCAGTAACCAGCTCATTTATTGTGCTCTTCTGATCATCGTTAAATAACAGTCGGCAGAGTTTTAGAAGGAGATTTTCTTCTTGTTTCAGGTTTGATATGGGATTATTCATTCTTTTGATAAATGATGGGGTAAGTTAAGAAAAAGGGGATTCTGGTACAAGGGGTAATTTGTCTCGCTAGCGCGAGGCGTAATTTGCCCTGCTCCCTTCGACCATTCGACTTCGCTCAGGGCAGGCAAGCTCAGGGCAAGTCGCAGGGCGTAATTTGATTCGCGTTGCTCAGCGTAATTGGTCCGATATTACAAGATTATTCTATCTTTGGATTAAGCTAGGTTGATATTATAATTTTCTATTATATGGGATATCACAGGTTAATAGCCAGAATTTCAAGTTTGTCATTACAATGCATGGCTAAGGTTTATCACTTTATGAATGCGGTGATGACTGGATTCTGGCTTGGGGTTATGGGTGACAAAAGTTTAGACCAGGCAGATGATTTGCACTATAAGCGAAGTAGCAAATATATTGATGACAGCTATAATAGATCAGGTTTATTCAGGTGGGAGAAAGTTGCAATAGAAAAATATTTTTCAAAGGCTAGGGCTATTTTATTATTGGCTGCAGGAGGTGGGAGGGAGACCTATGCACTGAGCAAGATGGGTTTTGAAGTCGACAGTTATGAATGTAACAAAGCACTCGTGGAATATGGCAATCAGTTTCTTCAAAGAAACGTTATAAAAGCTAGGATAGAATATTTACCAAGGGACGCTGTTCCTGCAGAGGTTAAAAAGTTTGACGGTGTTATTGTTGGCTGGGGTGCATATACACATATCCGGGGTAAAAAGAACCGTATTTCTTTTCTTGAAAAGTTAAAATCTTTCCTTCGGAATGAAGCACCACTAATGGTTTCCTTTTTATATATAGAAGAACGAACAAGGCAGGACAGAATAGTTAATAAGGTATCGAATTTTTTAAAAATATTTAGCAAGAAAGGCAAAAGAGAAACAGGTGACTGGCTTCAATCTGGATTTGTACATTATTTCACTGAAGAGGAAATAAAGAACGAATTAATCGAGGCAGGTTACAGGGTAATTGGATTTAACAGTGTTGATTATGGTTGCATAGTTGCCACTATCTGAGATTCAACTAACACATCAAAAAAGAAGGCCCCGCTTTCCAGCAGGGCTCTAATATTATTCGCATCAATTTCGCATCATTAGGTTCGCATTATCTTCGCATCAATTAAAGGGTTTATCCTCAAACGGACTTTCAAACGGATCCTGACCTTTCCCACCTCCTGGGGGTGTCCATGGTGGCGGTTTGCCGGGGTTCTGCACCGTCATCATAATAATGGAAATAGTATTATCGAGTCGGATCATCTTAACTTCCGGACTGATATATTCCTTCTTAGTATTATTATTCGTACCCTTCAATTCCAACTGTTTAATTTCTACTACGTGTAATACAAAAATACGTTTAAATTCTATATACTCAAAACAAACTAATACCTACCTGTGTTCAATGTTGATATATTATATCTAAGTTATGTTTATTTAATAAATATTTTGTTCACATACTTCATTTGCCCGAAATTAATCTGGACAAAATAAATTCCACTTTCACTTTCTAGTGGTAATTGCCTGGTCTCATCCACAGAGAATCTAATGCTCCCCTGGTTTAATATTATCCTTCCTGTCATATCAAATACTCTTATATATCCAAGCTTTCCGTTCCAGACATCGGAAAGAGTCTGAATATTAATTATTTTTCCCGTAGAGTATATATTAAACGGCTCTTTATTGACTAAGTTTTCAGGAATTGCCTTTATGACATCAGAAACAACAAGTTCAAACCTATCAGTAAACATACCTGCCGAAGAAGCAAATGCATATGTCTTATTATCAGTCAAATCAATCTTGAAGTTCTGTTCTTTATCGAGAAGATAAACCTCATAATTTTCGAGGCCTCTTATTTCCTTTGCTGTAATCGTATATTGACCTTCCGTTACTGCATTTATTACCAGGGGGATGGATTCAGTATTCTCAGGGAAGGGAACAGCATTTATGGCATATTCGGCACCTTTTAGTGAAGATGAGATATTTGGAATATCTGTCGGTGCGAATAATTTACGTGCATCAAAAATATTATCGAATGCCAAGGTTGCATTATTGTTAAACGCAATGAGAGTCTGGTCAGTATTACCTGAATTTTCAAGTTCAAGTCTTACAAGAGGAATAATTGATTTACTTTTATACCTGGCATGGCCAGTATGAATTTTTGATGAAGCCGGGAGTGTCAATGTTGCTTGGCTATTAGCCTTTATGAAAAAACCATGCATCGGAGGTATTTCATTTCCCTCACCGAAATCATCAGGAACTGTCTCACCTGTGCCAGGTGAGTAAGTGTATGTTATATCGTTCCTTTTAAAATAAATAGTAGCCTCAACAAGGCTCCAGATATTATTTTCTGCAAAAACGACATTCCAGTCAATGCCACATGTAAAAGGGTTGCCAAGAAAATTATTTCCCTGTGTATCCGGGTAGTCAGGGCTGGTAGGTCCCTGGGCAGCAGAATTATATTTAAGGCTTATATTCATTCCGGCTGTATTGGGTGTTCCTGTTATGATTATCGAAGGACTGGTAGTTGAAGTGGAATAATAGTTATATCCTTTTCCTTTTTCCAGGGTGTCCCAGGCCAGGTCAGGCGCCGGATCCCACTCGCCGCTTGAAGGATTATAATGCCATCCAATTGATGAAACCCAGCCGGTGTTATAATCAGTTGTGACAAGATTTTCAAAATATCCATTGATTGCTGTTTCAGTGCGGTTGGAGAAAAGTGTTTCAGGAATAGATGGAACAGGTGAAGATACATAGTGCCATTCATTACCAGTAAGATAAAGCTGGGTATTATTTGTTCCTACACCCACATAAGTATCAACCATAAGAGAAGCGATACCAGTATCATCAGAATTCAGGTTCAGTGTTCCGTTATTGGTTAAGGTGCCATTAACTGTCAGACACATACCTGCATTTACAGTTAAGGTTCCCCCGGGATCAATTGTTAGATCACTACAGATTGCAGGACTTAAGGGTCCGGATAATGTAATATTAGCATCCCCGCCATCAGGGATTATCACATTCATACTTCCGTCTGGGACTACACCTCCGTGCCAGTTACCTGCAGTTTCCCAAGCACCATCACCTGCATCGCCTGTCCATGTACCGTCTTCCATTACACTATAGGAAATCCTTACCCAGCCATCTGCACCGGAACCGCCGGTGTAACCTGTCCCGGCTGCTCCGCCACCACCACCACCCGGTGCGCCTCCGGGTGAACCGTTTGCCTCATCAAGGCCCCCATCGCCGCCTGATCCAGCACCATATACATCAGACGCTCCAAGCCGTGTTGTGATTTGACTTGTATATTCTCCATCAGTTAGAGTACCGGCTGATGAACCACCACCACCTCCAAAGGCTGCTGTGAATCCAGCAGCTTTTTCCCCCATTGCACTCATGCCTCCCTGGTAGATTGTTGCTCCCGTGGGACCTATAGAACCGGTTTGTCCTCCAACCTGATCGTTAGTGTCATCTCCTGCACTTAGGCCTCCTTTGGCGAGCAGTGTTACGTTTGAATCAAACCAGGAATCACTACCAGGAGCTGTTGTTGAACTGCCGGCACCCACATGCAAATCATATTCGGTACCGGGTGTGACAGTAAATAGACTCATTACATAAGCACCACCACCGCCTCCGGCACCAAATGTTTGTGAGACAGTTGAGGCTCCTTTGCCACCAGCCCCCCATGCTTCCACCTTGATTTCCGTAACGAAGGACGGTACTGTATAGGTATAGTCACCGGGATTAGTATAGGTTACTACAGGATCCTGAGCTGAGATTACATTACCTAACATTAACAGAAAAAACATAATTAATGAAGGTACTATAAAATTGACTGGAAATAATATCTTTTTCATTTTCCTGGATTTTCCGTTATTGAAGATAAAACTCATAATCGTATTTTAGACACGCTTGCAGTTCTTTTAGTTGCATATAAAGTTAGGGCATTTGCGGATGAATATACCACATCTAATCTAATGTTATTAACAAAATTAAAGTAATTATGCAAAAAATCAAACTTTTAATAGGCTGAGTCTAAGGATGCGCCTTCTCCCAACCTCCGCAAAGCTACGGTTGGTAAAGCAAGACTAGGGCGAGCGCATGGAGGCTAAGGTAAAATGGAAAGGTAATGCTAACATTTTATGAGAAGGTGCTTTGAAATTTAGGAAGCAGGGCCAATCAGGCGACGCCTTATTTTTGCGAGGTTAAATTGACCGAGCAATAGGGTAATTGTTGACAGGCCATGATTACCTGGCAACAATTCCCATAACACTGTAGTCTAAATACTCAAGAGGTCTTATATCTCTCTTCGTGAGAGTTGATATCTCTAATATATTAGTATTCCAATGAGTAGTAATTCATCACTTCGTAATAATCGGTAATGTCGACGCCGGATTTTGTTAACTTTTCCATTATG
>JAYEGY010000082.1:0-25361 GCA_034659275.1 Bacteroidota bacterium
CACTCAATACACCACAGTTGTCATCCGTCGTCGGTCCGGTAACAGTAACTGCCGCCTCACATACTCCGGCATCGGCTGTCTGGGTAATATCTCCTGCACAGCTTATCGTTGGCAGCTCATCATCGGTGATTGTCACTTCCTGTTCACAGGTATTTATATTGCCATGGATATCGGTAACAGTCCAGGTCACCGTGGTGGTACCTACAGGATAGGTGTCACTGGCATCTGCTGTCCCATTATAGTCATTCGTTACACTCAATACACCACAGTTGTCATCCGTCGTCGGTCCGGTAACAGTAACTGCCGCCTCACATACTCCGGCATCGGCTGTCTGGGTAATATCTCCTGCACAGCTTATGGTAGGATTTTCATCATCTGTCACTTCAACTGTAAAGCTACACTCCACGGGGCCGTTACCCGCTGCATCGGTATATTCATACCTGACGGTGGTAAGCCCTACCGGGAAGGTCGATCCACTGGCCAGACCAGCGGTCATGGTCCCCGATAAGCCCGCTCCGTCACAATTATCCTCAAATACAGGGACCGTATACGTTACAACAGCTCCACATGTACCCGCATCATTGGATAGGCTGATATCTGAAGGGCAATCTGTCACAGTTGGATTTTCATCATCTGTAACCGTAACAGTAATTAGGTCTGTGGCTTGCAATCCCTCGCCATCCGTATTGGTATAGGTAATTGTAGTAACACCTACCGGGAAATTATAGGTCCCCACCTGTCCGGAGCCACTATCCACAACATCACCTGTCATTTCCCAGCTTAGATTACTCTCGCAGTTATCATCAAACAAAGCATCCGGAACAGCTACATCCACTGTGCAGTCTCCTGTATCATCACTTGATGTGGTGGTAACAACATCAGATGCTGCTGTGACTGTAGGTGCTTCGTCATCACTAACCTGAATGGTAAAACTACATTGGTCAGTATTTCCTGCAGCATCAGTGGCGGTCCAGGTCACTGTTGTTATACCCGTGTTAAATACTACACCATCCAGATCTATCCCCGAGCCATTTGTAGCACCTGTCAGCGTATACGCAAGGGAAGACACAGTACAGTTATCTGTTGCTGATGCATTCCAGCCTGTCCCCGAATGGGTATAGGTGCATACACCATCATCTGTTCCTAAAGATTGTGTTCCTGAAACAGGGCAATTAATCACAGGATCAGTAACATCGTTCCCTGTCAGGGTAACTACGCAGCTTGCCTCATTACCCTCCTCATCCACTACAAAAATTGTCACATTGTGAGTAATGCCATGACCTGAACTAAGAACAGCGCCAGCAATCGGATTCTGGGTAATCACCAGATCACCTGAAGCGGTACAGTTATCATTTGCCACTACTTTACCGGTAAGATCAGGAACGGTAAGCTCACAATTCTCATCCAGTTCAATGCCTCTGTCCGAGGGGCAAGTGGTTATTACAGGATCGGTGTCATCATCAAAAACAGATAAATAAAATTTTCCTTTGTCATTATCAAAATATTCCCACATCCTGACAAACAAAGTATCACCAGGTGTCAGGCCGCTTAAAGCCAGTTCGGGAGGATCCGGTGGATCATTAAGCATATCGATATCACAATCCACGTAATTAAGAGCGGTACATGTACCTGTATAAGCAGCTATGCCGATTCTGAAAGCCCATTCCCTGTTTGTCTGTGATGTTGATTCGGTGTAAGTTCTCACCCTTACCTCTCCCGAAGCAGGTATTACTGCCTTGAACCATGCATCTTCATAAGAAGAGGTGTTGTCGCATGGTGTGGCAGGGATACCACTTGATGATGCATCCTTATTAGAGTATACAACCGACGTATAGCATTGGGTAACAGGGATAAGCAGGGCGCTGCATGGATCATCATAACCAAACTCCCTGCCACCGAAAGTCATAAAAGCACCGGGATTATTCTGATTGTTGTATTCTGTCTGGATCCATCCGGTATTACGTGCAACATTTTGAACACGTACTTCATCTATTAAACCATTAAAAAATTTAATAATAATTTTATCTCTCCAGCTGTATCCTGCCCCTATATATGCATTGGCCTGAGAAGTACCTGAGAGATTATACCCGGATCCGGCAGTGATAGAGGTTGTAGCTTCCGGTCCACCATTATCATGATAAATATATATATTTGTTCCTTCTCTTTTTCCAACAATGTAATGCCACTGCCCATCATTTGTTAAGCCCGGAGGAGAAATAGCCTGGTATTTATTACTGTTATCATCTGTTGTAAGAACTGCTGTACCTGCGTCGACAGTTTCTGAGGAAGCCAGAACATATCTTACACCCCCGTTATCATCTCCCCCATTGCTGAAAATATTATTTTGCCATATATCCGTAGTGTTTATCCACGCCGAAACAGTCCAGTCGTTTGTTCCAAAATTCATCTCGGCCGGGTTACCTAGATCAATATAGGCGGAGGTTCCATTAAATCCCTGACCATCTCCAATTTTACCCGTAGCATCAGTAGACCCATGATTTGTCCCGTGATTTACATTGGATGTGCCATCGTCATAATCATCGTGCAAATGGTAGACGGAAACATAGTCAGAACTCCAGGTGTCACTTATTGACGGATCACTTGTGATATTATAGTTACCGAAATAAATATAAAACTCATAATCGGAAGAAGGATCCAATACAGGTATTCTCACCCAGGCGATCAGTTCACCTGTTACATCATCATATTTCTCGACCTGGTGATCCAGAGTGGTAACATTGTCTTCAGAAAAAACTATATCAAAACCGGAAGAATGCTCCACATAGCCTCCGTTAACCGTTGTTGCCAGATCAGCATTGATAGTATTTACAAGAACAGGAAAATTAATATGATTTGAGGCACCTGAGATCTGTGCTGACGGAATAGTTATTTTAATCCTGTTAGAATAACCATCAAGCCATTGCCCTGATAAAACCACAGGAATTAAAAACAACAAAAAGACACTGACCAGGTATTTCACCTGTGAACCACGCCACTTAGTCTTCAAATTGACAACAGATAGGCAATATTTAGTTAAGTCAGTCAATCCTTTATCCAATACAAATATGATCGACCTTCAATGCTCTTTTTTGAAAGCCGATACATTTTATTATAAGTTTTATACGCAGGTGCATACTCTTTGTTGTATGAACACCAGTAAATCTATATTTAATGACTAAAAGTCTGAACTTTAGGTTGCATTAAAGATGCCATTTCCAATGCAGCTAAAGATATGAGAAATTTTTTTGCGAAATCAGCACTATTTGAGCCACTGATGTTTAATAAAGTGGAATGTTATCAACAATTTCAGATTATAAGCATTGCATCACCATATGTACCAAAACGGTACTTCTCTTTTACCGCTTCTTCATAGGCATCAAACACAAGGTGATAACCGCCAAAGGCAGCCACCATCATCAGCAGTGTAGAGTATGGAAGGTGGAAATTACTTACCATCATATCAGGTACGCTGAATTCATAAGGGGGGAAGATGAATTTATTGGTCCACCCGTCAAAGGCTTTAAGGAATCCTTCCGTAGAAACAGAGCTTTCCAGCGTCCGTACTACCGTTGTTCCAACAGCACATATCTTATTCTTCCTCTTTTTTGCCTCATTAACCTGGCGGGCCGCCTCTTCGGAAATTATTATCCGCTCCGAGTCCATTTTATGCTTGGTCAGGTCTTCAACATCAACGCTTCTGAAATTACCCAGGCCCACATGCAATGTTATTTCACTGAAATTCACCCCGAGGATCTCAAAGCGTTTCAGCAATTCCCTGCTAAAATGCAAACCGGCAGTAGGAGCAGCCACTGCTCCCTCATGCCTGGCGAAAATTGTCTGGTACCTTTCGCTGTCTTCAGGTTCAACCGGTCGCTCGATAAACTTGGGAAGCGGTGTTTCTCCGAGACTGTAAAGAGTGTTTTTAAACTCTTCATAAGAGCCGTCATAGAAAAAGCGCAAGGTTCTTCCCCTAGACGTTGTATTATCAATAACTTCCGCAACCAGAATATCATCTTCACCAAAGTACAGTTTGTTTCCGATCCTTATCTTCCTGGCCGGGTCAACCAGTACGTCCCAGAGGCGTTGTTCCCGGTTCAGCTCACGCAAAAGGAATACCTCTATCTCTGCACCCGTTTTTTCCTTATTGCCAAACAACCGGGCCGGGAATACTTTAGTGTTGTTGAAAACCAGCAAATCATTTTCATTAAAAAATTCAATTATTTCTTTAAATATCTTATGTTCTATTTTTCCTGTTTTTCTATCAACCACCATTAACCTCGATTCATCCCTGTTCTTAGCAGGGTATAAAGCAATCAGCTCCTGTGGTAAACTGTACTTAAACTGAGATAATTTCATATTATATATCTTTCTTTAAATGCCCAACTTTATACGTATCAAATCCTATTTTGTTACATGCAGCTCAATTTTTTTATTGTGCCTTAATGATTCAATCATTTTCTTTATTGAATAGGCCCTTTAACAACAGCTCAAAATCCTTTATTTGGATTGCACTTTCGAGCCTGTAATCACCAATGGCAGTCCTTTGCAGGCCTGAAAGATAAGCTCCGCTACCAAGATACTCTCCCAGGTCACGTGCAAAGGAGCGAATATATGTCCCTTTACTGCATAATATCCTGATAATTGCTTCAGGAAACTCATATTTCAACAGCTCCAGCTCATAGAAAATAACTTTTTTTGCTTCCAGTTCAAAATCCATTCCCTTTCGCGCATATTCATATGCTCTTTTCCCATTTATATTTTTGGCAGAAAAAAGAGGGGGAACCTGGTCATATTCCCCTTCGAAATGACTGAGGGCTTTTATTATCAGTTTATTATCTATATGGCCGGTTTCATAGTTACCGTTTACTTCTGTTTCAAGGTCAAATGAAGGAGTGGTTTTTCCCAGGTATAATCTGGCTATGTATTCCTTGCTGCTTTCCAGTAATTCGCTTATTTTTTTTGTCGCTTTACCGGTGCATATTATCATCAAACCACTGGCAAGGGGATCAAGTGTACCTGCATGACCTACCTTGATATTTTTATATCCACAGGCATTTCGAATAATGTTTTTTACCTTTTTCACCAGATCGAAAGATGTCCAGTACAGGGGTTTATCAAACAGAAGCACCTGGCCTTCCTGGAAATCTGTATTTCTGTCGATAAGCATATTTATCATCCCAAAATTATTGCAAGTAAGCCAATTATTAAGCAGTATATTCCAAACCAGTACAGTTTACCCCTTTTCACCAGGTTAATCATCCATCTGCAGGCAATATATCCGGTAACAAAAGCAGCTATAAAACCCGTAATGATTGCTAGAGGGCCAACCGTTGAATCTGCTGAAAAATCTCCTTTAAGCAATTTATGAATATTGGCTCCGATAATAGGAATTAATACCATCAGAAATGAAAACCTTGCAAGGTTTTCTTTCTTATTACCGAGCATGAGACCTGTTGAAATAGTGGCTCCCGACCTGGATATACCCGGCAGCACAGCAAGTGCCTGGGCCAGTCCGATGATAAATGCATGAAAATAGTTAATTTCCTTTCTCCTGTCTTTCATGACAGATGATACTATCAGCAGGGCTGCTGTTACTAACAGCATAGACCCAACAAATATTATATTACCGTTAAATAATGCTGCCACCTCATCTTCAAAGAACAAACCAACGGCTACAACCGGGATCATTGATACAAATATCTTCAGCACGTATTGTGTCTCCCTGTTCATACTGAACTTTAAAGTGCCACTGGTAAGGCTTATCACCTCCTTCCGGAAAACAACTATGGTGCTTAAAACAGTTGCACCATGTACAGCGACTGAATAGGCGAAACTTGATTGTGGATTAATGTCAAAGAGGTATTTACCTATTTCAAGATGGCCACTGGAGCTTACGGGTAAAAATTCTGTCAAACCCTGGATTATACCAAGGATGATGGCTTCCAATAAATTCATGCGTGTAATTGAATACTCATACTACTCCCTTGCAGATGGTTTTTTCATTATGGCCCATATTTCAAAAACAAATCCGGCCAATACAATAACAGGGGCAAGGGTAATACGCCTGAAGCTGAAAATAGCCTTGGAGAATTCATTGGGATCATCACTCTTGCCGCCCAGCATAAGGAGAAATCCGATAACAATTATTCCGAAACCTATTGCCATTAGCCTGTAATTCTCTTTGCCCAGGGCTAAACCGGTATCTTTCTTTTTTACTTTTTTTGCTGTCATTTCAATAATATAGTTTATCTTCTGAAATTCCCAGGTACTTGTTAACTGAGAAATATGTGGATACCAAGTTTATCAAAATACCCACAATAATTATACCACCAAATAATATGACCAATAAGCCGATATCCTGCAGTGTAAATAACAAATAAAATTCCTGTTCAATGAAGAACAATATAACCAATAATAATATAATGGAGAAGAGTGCTGCAATAATTCCATGCACAATGCTGCGAAGCAGGAAGGGTTTTCTTATAAACGACCTTGTAGCACCCACCAGGTGCATTGTCCTTATTATGAAGCGTTTCGAATAAACCGACAATCTAATGGTATTATTGATGATGGTAAGTGAAATAAACAATAACAATCCGCTGAATATCAAAAGGAATGCACTTATCTTGCTGACATTTTCATTTATTAGGTGAAGGAATGATTCCTGGAAATATACTTCGTTAACCAGGTCATATTCCATCAGGTAACGTTCAATATTCAGAACACTGTCAGGGTGCGTATAATCGGCCAGCAGGTAAACGTCTATTGAGGGCAGGAGAGGATTATATCCCATGAAGGTCAGGAAATCTTCACCCAGTTCCTCCCTCAGGTTCTCCGCTGCCTTTTCTTTAGAAATATATTCCGTACTTTTTACAAAGTGCTTCGCGTCAAGGTCTTTTTGAAGCATCCGTATATCTGCTTCCTTCGCATCCTCATCAAGCATTACAGAAAAACTGAGGCTTTCACGAAAATAATCAGACAATTCCCTGGCATTAATGATCACAAAGCCAAGTACACCCAGCAGGAACAAAACCAGAGAAATACTCACTATCTGTGTAAGATACGAACTTCTCAGCCTGCCTTTTGATATACCTTCCTGATATTTAACCACTCTGCAAGATTTGCATGCAAAAATACAATTTATATTTAACTGACAGAATCAGATTAATATATATTCACTGTACTGTTAAGAATTAATCATTCCCTGTACAGCTTCTGCCATGTAGTTCGGATTAATCTAGTACGGTAATCCAGCCAAAGTTATCAGGCAAATCTCCTTTCTGGATACCCGTAAGCATATTATATAGTTTCATCTGTATCTTACCGGGTTCACCATCTTTGCAATATTCAAATACCTTGTTTGTTTCCGGATCAAATATTTTTCCGATTGGACTGATCACCGCTGCAGTTCCGCAGGCACCAACTTCCTCAAATTCTGACAGTTCTTCGTAAGGCACCTCTCGACGTTCAATCTTCATCCCTATACTATCAGCAAGTTCAACCAGGCTCTTGTTTGTTATTGAAGGTAATATTGAATCTGACTTGGGTGTTATGTAGGTATTGTTTTTTATTGCGAAGAAATTAGCGGGCCCGCATTCATCAATATATTTTTTCTCTTTTGCATCCAGGAAAATGACATTGGCATAATTTTCATCCCTGGCTTTCACTATTGCCCTCAGGCTGGCTGCATAATTTCCCCCAACCTTGTAAACTCCTGTTCCAAGGGGAGCTGCCCTGTCAACATCACGGCATATCATCATGCTCACCGGTTTTACGCCGCCTTTGAAATATGGTCCTACCGGGGTAACAAAAACCATGAAAGTATATTCCCCGGAAGGTTTCACTCCTACTTCCGGGCCACTGCCAAAGAGCAAGGGCCTGATATACAATGCAGCTCCGGAGCCATAGGGTGGTACATATTTCTCATTGAGCTTAACCGTTTTAAATACTACGTCCCTGAACAGTTCTTCAGGCACCTCGGCCATTATTATGCCCCTGGCAGAGTTTATCATTCTTTTTGCATTTTCTCTCCAGCGAAACAACCTTATCTTATTATCCTTCCCCCTGTAGGCTTTCATTCCCTCAAAGGCTTCCTGGCCGTAATGCAAAGCAGTGGCTGCAATATGAACATTCAGGTATTCCGAGTCTGTAACCTCCGGTTCGCTCCACTTACCATTTTTATAATAAGTACGTACATTATAATCTGTCTTTATATATCCAAAAGACAGGTCTTTCCAGTTTATATTTTCCATAGAACAAACTATTGTATTGATTAAAACCCAAATTTACTTTTTTAAAAGATGAGTTCAAAAGTGTTATTTAATATGTTTAATATACCCTTTCAGGTTTTCTGCCTGCTCTTTACCGGTATAAGATCTCAGCATCCTGGCTGTACCTGTATAAAATTCATGGTGCTCAATCCTTTTCAATTCAGAAGCATACCATTTTTCTCTATCCAGGGGTCCTTTTATTGAATTTTCTTCTTCATAGAGTAATTCGATCATTTCAGGATAATCTACATGCCCCCGATAATCATGAATGGCATCAAGTAATATCCTTACCTCTGTACTATCCGTATCCCGGGCATATGTATTTCGTATTATTGTTTCGGCATTTTCTACATAGCTCTTACTGAACCCATATTCCGGGGCCATTTCCTTAAGTTTATCAATTGAATGTTCAACAGGATTATCATAATCACCCAGCAATCCGGATTTAACAAAGAGGGCTGCCAGCCTCAGGCCCAGTATCTTTTCTTCTTCAACCTTTTCCGCTGTGGCAATTAATTCTGCCTGAGTGCATATGTTCTTAATGAATTTCAGATTGTGAAAAACGAAGTTCTCCGGTACATTTTCACCGTACCATTCGAAGTAATAATCTTCAAGGTCCTGTATTTTTATTGCTAACAGTTTATTAATAAAAACATTATTAGGCTCGAACTTACCTTCACCCCTTAATTCAGGCCTTATTCCTTTGACAAAATACATGTCAAGATCGCCTTTATACTTCACCGGCATTTTACCCCTGTATTCACATATAAAGAAATCTTTGACATATTCGTATGTTACACCTGAAATGTTTATTTTCCCGGGTATGCCGGACGACTCCATCCTGCTTGCAATATTCACCGTATCGCCCCAGATGTCATAGGATAGTTTTTTCTGTCCTACCACACCCGCTATCACAATGCCGGTATGTATGCCTACCCTGATATCCCAGAATTTCATTCCCCGGTCAGTCTGTTCCTTTTTAAGCCCTTCCATGTGCTCCTGCATTTCAAGGGCAGCAAGAACCACCTCCAGCGGGTTTGTCCTGTTACGATGTGGTATACCACCGGCACACATATATGCATCCCCGATAGTTTTGATTTTCTCAATATTATATTTTTCAACAACCGAATCAAAATGGAAAAAGAAATTGTCAAGTTCATCAATCAGAATTTCCGGGTTCACTTCCTCCGCAATCTTTGTAAAACCTTGTATGTCTGAAAATAATACAGTCACAAAGTTAAATTTCTGTTTGGTGGCTTTGCCTTTTGACATTATTTCATCGGCAGTATCCTTGGGCAAGAGGTTGGCAAGAAGGGTTTCTGTTTTTTCCTTCTCACTGATCAACTCCTCTGTCCTTTCCAGAATTATTGACTCCAGGTGCGCCTGTTTAAGCTTTTGCCTTGATAATAAAAGACGGAAAATAAAGAAGACTATTAAAAATATGCAGATAGAATATATTAATATTGATACCGGGGTAAAATAAACCGGCAATTTAACCCTGAAACTGGCAATCTGATATTCATCACTCACATTATCCTCGTCAGAGGTTCTTACAAAAAGAGAGTACTTACCCGGTTTCAGGTTTGTATACTCTTTCACAGGATGAGGAGACCATGATGTCCATTTAGCATCATTTCCTTCAAGGTAAAATGAAAACATACAGGTAGTATCCCTGCAGGAACATTCAACAAGCAGGTTATTATTCTTATTATCCAGTACATAAAGATCATTAATCTGATCCCCCCGGTTAATATCATATAATACTGAATCGTAGTTTACGATGATCTTCTGAACACAGATATGGTTCTGCCCGTATAAAATGCCCACCTGGTTAATGCCCAGTAATGAAAACAATATTATTGCAAAGGTCCTAGACAATACGGTATAATTTGGTGAAAGGATCAATAACCGTTATCTCCTTTTATCAAATGTAATATATATAAATTTACTCCGAAAGATTTTGCCATTTTTAATTATTTTTGACCAAAGCCGAATTATTAATATGGATATAATAATTGCTTCAAACAATAAGCATAAAATCAGGGAAATAAGTTTAGTGCTGGATAGGTCTGTAAGGCTCATTTCACTTGCCAGGGCCGGAATAAAAGAAGATATTCCTGAGAATGAAAAAACACTGGAGGAAAATGCGCTGACCAAGGCCAGATATGTACATCGGCAAACAGGTTCCGATGTATTCGCCGATGACACGGGACTGGAAGTAGAGGCCCTGGATGGAGCCCCGGGTGTACATTCAGCAAGGTACGCAGGCGAAAGTAAAAACCCTGAGAATAATATTGAAAGGTTGTTAAAGGAATTAAAAAGCCATAAAAACAGGAAAGCCAGGTTCCGCACGGTGATTGCACTTATATATGACAATAAGGAATATCTTTTTGAGGGTGTTATCAATGGAAGAATAACAGAAGAAAAGCGAGGGAAGAAGGGCTTTGGCTATGACCCTGTTTTTTTACCTGATAACGAGGAGCTTACTTTTGCAGAAATGCCCGCTCAAAGAAAAAATCTGATATCGCACAGGGCCATCGCCATGCAAAAACTTAATGATTTTCTAAGTAGCAGGTTATGAACAATATATTGTCCTGCCGGCAGTTTATACTAATATGTTAAAATACTTACTTATACTCGTCTTTTTGTTACATTTAATCCCGTGCAATGCACAGGGACCATTGGGGTCGTGGGCCGACCACCTGCCTTATCGTTCGGTTAATTTCGTATCAGCAGGACAGGATGAGATATACGGATCTACCGATTATGCCATAACCATATATAACAGGACCTATAACGAACTTAAAAAACTGTCAAAAGTAAACGGACTATCTGATTGTGGCATCAGCACCATTGATTATTCAGAAGACAAAGAAGCTCTTATAATTGCCTATCATACAGGGAATATTGACATATACCAGAATGGTCACATAAGCAATATCCCTGATTTAATGAATACCTTTATGGCCGGGGATATATCAATTAACAGAGTCAGGACATACGGTAAATATGCCTATCTGGCATGCAACTACGGCATTATTGTAATTGATATTGAAAAGAGAGAGGTAAAAGACAGCTGGAAACCATCACTTAATGGCATTCAGAATGAAGTGTTTGATTTTAATATCTTTAATGACACTGTATATGCAGCAAGCAGAAGCGGCATCTTCAAAGCATCGTCAGATAATCAGGGACTGGCATACTATGGCAACTGGGACATTATTTCTGGTACTTCCGGTAAGCAGTACAACTGCCTTGCTTCAGTTAATGATTATTTATTTATAAATAAGCAAAACACGGAAATCGAAACCGACTCTGTTTTTTACCGGGAGAATGGAAAAATTTCTTACCTGCAAGGATTACCTCCCTCAGTGAATTATTCCTTTGAAGCCGGCCAGAATGGTGTTATTATTTGTTCGGGCTCTAATATCAGTGTTATTGATCCCGAAGGCAACATAGTAAGAATTATTGACGAATATGGTGATAAGCCGATAGATGCACGGAATGCTGTCTTAGCAGGAAATGATATTTTTATTGCAGACAGGAATAATGGAGTCGTGGGTCTTGTCAATGGCAATACCTTTTCAAATTATATCCCCCGGGGCCCTTATTCTAATAATTGCTATAAGCTTGTGGCTTCAGACGGTGAGGTGTGGGTGGCCGGTGGCGGTGTCAATGAAGAATGGGAAAATAAGTGGACACCATTCATGTTTTTCAATTTTGCCAACCGCCAATGGTGGTCAGAACTGAGAGATGACTCATGGGATGTAATGACGGTGGAACCTGTTAGGGGTGAACCAGGCCATATATTTGTTTCAACCTGGGGATATGGTATTTATGAGTATGAAAACAAGGAAGTGATCAATCACTGGTCAGAGAATACCCTGGGAAGCATAATCCCGGGCCAACCCTATGTCAGGATATGCGGTCTAGCTGTCGATAGTTATAAAAACCTGTGGGTCAGTCAGTCCGGTATCCAAAATAATATAAAGGTATTGACGAGTGAAAACAACTGGATTTCTTTACCTTACAATATCGATGCTCCTGTAATAGGTGATATAATTATCACTGAATCGGACCATAAATGGATAGTATTGCCGGGCGGTCATGGGCTTTTCGTCCTGGATGATAATCGCACCCCTGCATATTTTGATGATGACAGGTACAAGAAAATAGAACCGAAGGATCAGGGGGGTGAAGTACTTTCGGACATTTATTCGATTGCTGAGGATCTTGAAGGCAACATATGGATCGGGACAAATAAGGGGCCTGCTGTCATCTACCAGGCTGAACAGGTATTTGACCGGGATATTCCCGTCAGCAGGATAAAGGTTCCGAGGAATGACGGTACCGGATTAGCTGATTACCTGCTGGGGACAGAAACTATATTGAGCATCGCAATAGACGGGGGGAACAGGAAATGGTTAGGCACAAAAAATTCAGGCGCCTTCCTCATATCTGAAGAGAGTAATGAACTGGTCAAGAACTACAATACAGCAAACAGCCCCCTGCTATCAGATAGGGTGACAGCCATAGCAACAGAAGGATCAACGGGAGAGGCATGGTTCGGTACGGGCAAGGGCATTGTTACCGTGAGGGAAACAGGCACTTCCGGAACGATTGATATGAAAAACGTTTATGCCTACCCTAACCCTGTACGTGAGGATTTTGCGGGTGATATCACCATAACCGGCCTTGCAAGGAATTCCAATGTTAAAATAACAGATGTTTCAGGTAACCTGGTGTACGAAACTAAATCAACAGGAGGGGATGCCACGTGGAATATGAAAAGCTATAAGGGGGAAAAAGTTTCAACAGGGGTATACCTTGTGTTTTGTAATAATGAGGACGGCAGTGTAAGTACGGTTATCAAAATACTCATTATCAGGCAATAAGGTTCTCAATGCGCTCAATTTGTTTTTGCTTGTTCACTTCCCTCAGGCTACGTGCTGTTTTTGTAAAATACTGGTGATTTGAAATAAATTTTACCTGCAGTTCATTCCACTCGTTCAAACTGCCTATTTTATCCTGTGCTTTCAATTCATCATAGAGGGTATTCGAAACCGGTATAAAATCGCTGCGTCCCAGGTAATCCAGGTCGGCATCACAAATTATTTCCTCAAGCAGGTTTTTCGGTTCAGGCGGCAGCTTGGTAGCCATTATAATATCACATATAATATCTATCTGCCTTTCATGGTAATTAAAATCAGGCAGTATTTTTTTTGCCAGCTGAGTGCCATGGTATTCATGGTTATCATATTCAATTGTATGACCGGCATCATGAAAAAGAGCCGCTGTTTTAAGTAATAATATTTCCTCATCACTGCACCCTTCAGCCCATCCCATAAGCTCTACCTCGGTGACAACATCTACAGTATGTTTAACATTATGATAATAAAGATAATCCGGCAGTTCCTTCTCGAGTTTGTCAAGTATTATCTCCTGTATGTCTGTGAACTGTATAAGCCCAAATTTTATGTTGAAGGCTTCATTGGGAGTAATCCCATCCCCGTTAACTGAAAACTGAGGCTTGATGCCCAGTACCTGGTATATATCAAGATCTCCCTTATATTTAACAGGCAGTTTACCAAAATATTCGCACTGGAAAAACTCTTTTACCAGCTCATAGGTCATCACCGAGATTAGTATTTTACCCTGACCGGATACCGCCTCCACCCTGCTGGCTGTATTTACCGTATCGCCTTTAATATCATATGATACCTTTTTTCTGCCACTTATATTGGCAGTTACCGGACCTGTATGTATGCCAATTTTTAGATCCCATATCTGCCCGCTTCCTCCACGCCTGCTTTTTTCGTGCTCACCAAGGTAGTCTTGCATCTCCAGTGCAGCCATAACAACATCAATGGGATTGGTTATATTTTTCACAGGTATACCCCCGGCACACATGTAAGTGTCTCCTATGGTCTTAATCTTCTTTATCTTATACTTTTCAGTTATATGGTCAAAATTAAACAGTATCTCATCCAGTTCATCCATAAGTTCTGATGAGTCCGCATCGGACATTACCCTGGAAAAACCATGAATGTCGGCAAACAGAACCGTTGCCATCTTAAACTTTAAAGCCCTCTGGTCAGCCAGTGACGGGGCAGCCTTTTTCAGGTCACCGGGAGATACTTTTTCAAGCAAGGCCTTTTGTTTCTCGTTCTGCCTGAGTAGCTTTTCATTCTCTTTTTGCAGTTTCTTCAGTTTTTCCTCCAGATCCTGGTTCTGCTTTGCTAGTTTCGCTATCCTCTTAATTAATTTCTCCTGTGATTCTTTACCCATAATAATTCTTAGACTTATGTTTTAAATATACAAAAATTTAATTTCCATCTAATATATGAGGCACAGGCATAATTTGTATTTTTGACTAATCAATACCGACCGATGCTTGAAAAAACAGAAGGCATAGTATTACACACTTTTAAATATTCCGATTCAGGAATTATATCACATATTTTTACAAAAAAATATGGTAGGCTCAGCTTCATGGTTAAGGGAATAAGCAAGAAGAAAGGCATTACACGAAGAGCATATTTCCAGATACTGCAGCCATTGAGTATCGAATTCTATTACAGGGAGAAGAGAGACCTGCATATCATTAAAGAAGCTTATCCCTTATTCAATTATCTGAATCTGCATACCGACATCAGGATGACCAGCATTATTATTTTCCTTGGGGAAGTGCTTTATAAAGCCCTCAGACCTGCAGGCCCGGATGAACATCTCTACGAATACCTTATTGATAACCTTGACTATCTCGATAATGAAAAACGCCTCCTGCCTAATTTTCACATAGGTTTTATCATTGGCCTGACAAAGTACCTCGGTATAGCACCTTCAAATAATTACAGCAGTAAGCTGCAATATTTTGATATGCAAAATGGTATTTATACAGAGATGCCTCCTGTGCACGGTTTCTATATGGGCAAGAAATATTCATCGCTGCTTAATGATTTTCTCAGATCAAATATTTCAGAATGCAATGATATTTCCCTTTCAGGTCATACCCGCAAAGAATTCCTTGATGATATGTTTGCATTTTATTCATTACACCTGCCGGGGTTTAAAGATGTCAGGTCACTTAAAATATATTCCGATATGTTCACCCAACCGAATCAGTAAGCCGGGCTGACGTAATTTATATTTTCATTATATTAGCATTCCCCTAAGAATAGAATATGGCACTTATACCTTCAATTATTAACTGGTTGAATACCAAAAGGATGATCTCTATAGACCTGTTCAGGACCTATCCTTACGAAGTGCAGTTAGAGACATTTGTAAACCTTATAAATACTGCAGCCAATACTACCTGGGGGAAGAAATATAATTATAAAAATATTGGATCGATACAAGAGTACCAGGAAACCATTCCCATTGGTACTTACACTGAACTGGAGCCTTACATAGAAAGACTGCGCATGGGTGAACAAGACTTGCTCTGGCCGGGTGAAATAAGATGGTTCGCTAAATCATCAGGGACAACAAGTGCGAAAAGTAAGTTTATTCCTGTAAGCAGGGAAGCACTCGAAGAATGCCACTTCAGGGGAGGGAAGGATGTGCTTGCCATTTATTCCATGTTGAAGCCCGATACTAAAATATTTGCAGGCAGGGGACTCACCCTGGGAGGAAGCCACAGGGTAAATAATTTCAGTAACGACTCCCTTTATGGCGACCTGTCAGCAATACTTATCGAAAACCTCCCTTTGTGGGCTGAACTGATGAAATCACCACGGGCGAAAATTGCCCTTATCGAAGATTTCGAGGAGAAAATGGAGAAGATAGCCCGCAGGACAGTATACCAGAATATCAGGTACCTGGCAGGAGTGCCATCATGGTTTCTTGTACTGATTAAATATATACTCGAATATACCGGTAAAGATAACCTGCTGGAAGTATGGCCGGACCTGGAACTTTTTTGCCATGGCGGTGTGAGCTTTAAACCCTACAGGGAACTGTATAAAAAAATCATCCCTTCAGATGGGATGGACTACCTTGAATCATATAACGCATCGGAGGGCTACTTCGGTATACAGGATGACCTTAGCACAGATGATATGCTGCTAATGCTTGATTACGGCATATTTTATGAATTCATAAAAATAGATGATATAAACCAGGAATTCCCGAAGTCATACACCGTGGCAGACGTTGAAAAAGGAGTGAACTATGCAATGATCATATCAACCAACGGAGGTCTATGGAGATATATGATTGGCGATACGATAATTTTCACAAAACTTTTCCCCCATAAATTCAGGATCACCGGGCGTACCAAACATTTTATAAATGCCTTTGGGGAAGAATTAATAATTGAAAATGCAGAGAAAGCACTGGCAAAA
This sequence comes from Bacteroidota bacterium, assembly GCA_034659275.1. GTDB lineage: Bacteria > Bacteroidota > Bacteroidia > Bacteroidales > VadinHA17 > UBA9300. The sequence continues at coordinate 16,619 of JAYEGY010000082.1, forward strand.
GCATCTGCCAAAACCGGCGCCCTGATAACCGACTATACGGCAGGTCCATATTTCATGAGCACAACAGCAAAAGGTCATCATGAATGGATAATTGAATTTGAAAAAGAACCTCAAAACCTTGAATTGTTTGTCGATATCCTTGATAACAGCCTTAAAGCCCTCAACTCTGACTATGAGGCTAAACGGTTCAAAGATCTCACCCTGACGAAACCGTCTGTAATAATAGCCCCGAAAGGTACTTTCTACAGGTGGCTGGAGAAAAAAAACAAGCTCGGCGGCCAGAATAAAGTGCCGCGACTGTCGAATGACAGACAATACCTGGATGAATTACTTGAATTTATGTAAGCAGGTACTTATTTATTTATTAATTTTATGTATTCATTTTTTAAAGAAATAATATGCATATCGCTATAGCAGGAAATATTGGCTCCGGAAAAACAACCCTCGCCCGCTTATTATCAAAACACTACGGATGGATACCAAATTATGAGGATGTCGAGGATAATCCTTACCTCAATGACTTCTACGATGATATGCAACGATGGGCGTTTAATCTTCAGATTTTTTTCCTTAACTCCCGTTTCATCCAGATAATTGAGATCAAAAAGATGAAGGAAACGGTTATCCAGGACCGGACAATATATGAGGATGCATATATTTTTGCACCTAACCTGCACTCAATGGGACTGATGTCAACGCGTGACTTTGAAAACTATTTCTCCCTTTTCAACCTTATGAGCTCACTGATTGAACCTCCCGATCTTTTACTTTACCTGAGAGCATCAGTGCCTACCCTTGTTAACCAGATACAAAAACGTGGAAGGGAATATGAAAACTCTATCAGGATTGATTATCTGAAAAGGCTTAACGAAAGATATGAGGCGTGGATAGAATCATATAAACTGGGGAAATTACTCATCCTGGAAGCAGATAGTTATGATTTCCCTGATAATACCGACCACCTGCGCCAGGTAATAGACAAGATTGATGCAGAACTTCATGGCCTGTTTTAAATACTACTGTCAAATTTTAATAATTATACTATGAACTGTACAGGAAGAAAAATTATCCTGCCCGTCTTGCTTATTTTCTCATTAAATATTACAGGACTGGCACAAAATGGTGAGAAAGATGTACCTGTCGACCCTGAAATCCGTATGGGTAAACTGGATAACGGCATGAGCTACTACATCAGGAAAAATCACGAACCTGAAAACAGGGCAAGTTTTTACATTATACAGAATGTAGGAGCCCTGCTTGAAAACGATAAACAGAACGGCCTGGCCCACTTCCTTGAACACATGGCTTTTAATGGGACAAAACATTTCCCCTCAAAGGAAAAAGGTATAATAAGCACACTCGAAAAGCATGGGGTGGCATTTGGCCGTAACATTAATGCCTATACTGCTTTTAATGAAACAGTTTATAATATCAGCGACGTGCCTGTTGATCATCCGGGATTAATAGATACATGCCTGCTTATACTCAACGATTGGTCAAATTATCTTTTGCTGACAGATGAGGAAATAGATGCTGAGCGCGGAGTGATTACCGAAGAGTGGCGTACACGCCGGACAGCACAGTTCAGGATAAATTGGAAATTTCTACCGGTTCTCCTGGAAGGATCAAAATATGCCGAAAGGGATATTATAGGAGACCTGGATATTATTCAAAATTTTGATTACAATACACTGCGCGATTTTTATCATAAATGGTACAGAACTGATCTGCAGACAATTGCCATTGTAGGAGATCTCGACCCTGATGATGTGGAAAGGAAGGTCATTGAGCTGTTCTCAAAGATACCTGCCGTGGAAAATCCCCCGGAAAGGCCATTCTTTGAAGTGTCAGAACATGATGATATGCGCTACGTGCTGGCAACCGACAGTGAAGCCTCACAACATTCCATTGACCTGTATATAAAACACAGGGCCACCGATCATGTGGATAAAAACCAGGATTACCTCAGGGAACAGTACATAAGAACACTCTTTAATTCAATGATGTCTGAAAGGATAAATGAACTGCTGCAAAGAGGAATCCCGCCTTTCATTATGGGCTCAATACGTTACAGCAGCTTTATACGTGGTTATGATGTTTTCAGTTTAGGTGCCAGCTTCAGGCAGGGAAAAGGGGTAAAAGCCTTTAAGGCAATCTATACCGAAGCCGAAAGGGTTAAAAAATATGGCTTCACTGAAGGGGAACTCGAAAGGGCTAAATCAGAAATGCTCTCTGATTGGGAAAACTATTACAGGGAAAGGGATAAGATCAGTAACGATTCCCGTATCAGAAGCATCCAGCAACATTTCCTGATCAATGAACCGCTGCCTTCAGTGGAATATGAATATCATAAAGTGAAAGAAATAGTGCCAGGTATTTCCCTTACTGAAGTATCACAAAAGGCAAAGCAATGGATCACAGGCAAAAACCGCGTGCTCTTTGTCCAGGGACCGGAAGGTGATGATATTGAATATCTGACCGAGAAGGAGGTACTGGATATTATTAAAACTGTTGAAAACTCCGATGTGAAGCCATATGATGATACAGGGGCAGCAGAATCATTGATTAGCGAAGAACTTCAAGGCAGCAAGGTGAGCAATACAAAGCAACTGGCCGAATTTAATGCCATTGAATGGACCCTTGAGAATGGTGCCAGGGTAATCTATAAAAAAGCAGATTATGAAAAAGATAACGTATCCCTGAACGCCTTTTCTTTTGGCGGTGCATCTCTCGTTGAAGATAGCTTTGTTCCGGAAGCTTCATTGCTATCCATTCTTGCATTAACCTATGGCGCAGGCGAATTTGATAATATATCCCTGCAGAAAATGCTTTCCGGGAAAAAAGCCTCTCTCACCATAAGCCTGGGTGAAGTAACTGAAAACATCAATGGCTCGGCAACCCCAAAAGATTTTGAGACTCTGATGCAGTTGCTTTACCTCCGCTTCGAAAAGCCCAGGTTCGACCGTGAAGCACATGAGGCAATTACGGGAAGATATAAAGCTTTGCTTGAAACGATGAATAATAATCCTCAAAAAGTAATGCAGGATTCCCTTACACTTATTATTTCAGGCTACCACCCACGTGCCAGGATAGTGAACGAAGATTTTATTAATGATATTGAATTTGAAAAAGTCAAAGAGCTGTACCTGGAGAGATTCAGGGATGCCGGTGATTATACTTTCTTTATCGTAGGCAACGTGGAGGAACAAACAGCAAGGATTATGGCAGAAAAATATATAGGTTCATTGTCCAGCCAGGAGGGGTCTGAAAAATGGATTGACAGGGGCATGAGACAACCTGAGGGAAAGATAGAAAAAACAATAGAGATGCCTCTGGCCGTTCCAAAAGCAACAATTGTAATCAGGTACTCCCAGGACATAGAATTCAATCCATACAACAGGCAGGCAGCCAGGGTTATCAAAGGTATCCTCGATATCATATATACAGAGAAGATACGTGAAGAGGAAGGTGGTACTTATGGTGTGTCATCAGCTATCTCCCTGCAGCAATTCCCGGTGCCGAAAGCCAACGCTCTTATATCATTTGATTGTGACCCGGAACGAGCCGGTGAGCTCAAATCAATAGTCTACAGCGAAATAGAAAAACTGATGGAAACGGGGCCCGGAAAGGAATACCTTGATAAGGCAGTAAATAATATCCTTAAAAACAGGGAGGAATCAAAACAACATAATTCATACTGGATGTCAACCCTATATACATACTACCTCAGTGGAATCAATTACCACGATCCGGCTAATTACGAGGATATACTTAATGGATTTACTGTTGAAGATATCAGGAAAGCTGCTGTTGCATTGTTCAAAGATGCGGATGTGGTTGATATAATCTTCAAACCAGAAGAAGAATAGAAAAAGGCTAAGGCTAAAGCTAAGATGGAAGACCCACGCCCTCGCTGTGTATTTACCAATTAATAAACCTTGCTAATTTCGAGGCGCACAATTGTGCGCCCCTACTCGCCCCCGAATCCTCGGGGACTCGCACTGCTCGGTTATCTTTTGCCTTTTTCCTTTTGCCTTTTTCCTTTTGCCTTTTTCCTTTTATCTTTTGTCTTATTCTGAAACCCCTCCCGTTATCTCCTTCACTTTCTCAAAGAAGGCCTTTTTTCTTTCCGAGTTGATACCCCAGTCGACCGGTACGCTCTGGAAACCCTGCTCAAAAGCTTCTCCTTCACGGCGGTAATCAAAATAACCCCATGACGCGAATGATTCAACTGCCGCCTTCAGGTTATAATCATCCTGATCAAAAGCATAATGATCATCCTCGTTAAAAACAAGGGGCTGGGCATTATATTCGGGCATCACCTTAACACGCCTGACCATCTCCCTGATCTCTGCAGGATCATCTACCCCATTACCATGAAGAAAAATTACATCTGCTGTCTTCATGACATTCATACCCGGTAATGTTCCCCCGCTGTAGCTCACTCCTGCAGGGTAATTATACCCGTCGTATTTTCGTTCCTTTACCCTCAGTATCAATTCATGTATCCTTTCAGGCTGCAGAATATCATGATCATAATTAATATCGCACTCGTTGCTGATCTCTATAATCACGTTCCTGAATCCTGATGCATTAAGCCAGTCAAGGGTATTATCAACAGCGTTTAATATTGCCTGCTCATTTGCCAGCTCTTCATCCTGGCCAAAATAAAAAAGCCCCAGGATAACAGCCATGCCCAGGTCATCAGCCTTTTTCAGTATTCTGTGCAGGCGTGTAAAATATTTCTTTTTAAGTGAACCATCGGCATTAAAGGCTGTGTTGACCCATCCGTCATTTCCATAACCCATGGGGCTGCCACCCTGGAGGTTGATGGTGAAAGCCAGCAAACCATAACTGTACCATTCATCCATAGACTGCACGAATTCATTGGTATTCCTGTCAGGATCCCATTTACCTGTGTCAGGGTATTTCCATAATTGCCTTGTCTGTTCGTTGCTGTCATCAAAGATACCCTGCACCATGCGTGAATTAAAAAGTAAACCTTCAATACTGTTCCCATTCCATTCCTTGCCATTGTAAGTGGGAGCCCCATTTATATAGAATTTATTCCCTCTAACTTCAAGCCTGGTATTAATATCCTCCCTTTTACATGATATGGCAGGAATAATGATAAGCAGTGCAAGAACAACTATTTTTATTTTATCCCAGTTTTTCATTTATTTCCTCCCTTATGCCGGGCCATTTTTCACTGTCTATTTTCGGGCCCAGCACCTGTATTACATATGAAGCCAGCAAGGAGCCGAAAAAACCACATTTATCCAGCGGGGCATCATTGGCCAATCCGTAAAGGAAGCCTGATGCATACAGGTCGCCGGCTCCTGTAGTGTCTATACATTCAACATCAACAGCGTCAATTTTTATCATTTCGCTTCCATCATTTATTATAGAACCCCTGGCCCCGCTTTTAATTACTGCTACTTCGCATTTTTCTGCCATTATTTTAAGGGCCTCTTTCTCATCCTTTCCCGTGAATGCCTTTGCCTCATATTGATTAGCAAATATTATGTCGGCATAATTATCAATGATGTGAGAAAAACTATCCCGGAAAGCCTCAACCACATTGAAGCTGGAAAGGTCAATGGCAATTTTCATATTTTCTTCCCTGGCATAAGTGCATGCTTTTTCAACAAGTTCCATGTTAGTGATAAGGTAGCCTTCGAGGTATAAGTAATCATACTTGCTGAAAATTGATTTATCAAGATCGTCCGCCATCAGGTTTTCAGCAGCACCGAGGTGAGTGGCAAAAGTACGTTCCGAATCTTTGCTTATCATTGCCACAGCGGTCCCGGTATCATTGTATTTATGGCTCAAATAAGTTTTCACCCTTGCCGATTTCATATTCTTTTCAAATATCTCCCCCATTGCGTCATCACCTATAGATCCTATAAAGCCTGCTGTAAGTTGCATTTTTGAAAGCCCGTGTATTGTATTAGCGGCAGAGCCACCGGACGCCATACTTGAAACATACTGTGCTGTCATTCTTTTTATTTCCCTTGATTTTGCCAGGTCAACCAGATTCATACTCCCTTTTTCAAATCCCAGGCGTTCAATCAGGCTGTCATCTTCCAGTGGAGCCATCACATCAACAAGTGCATTACCTATCCCGAGTACCTTTTTCATAATACTGTTTAAGTGTTTTCTATATTCTAAAATAATTGACAAATATATTGCTTAATTCACTAAAAGCCATTATTTTTGCCACGCAAATTTCCGTACAGATTTTTGCCTTCATAAAAATTCCTCAGTAGCTCAGCTGGTTAGAGCGGCGGACTGTTAATCCGTAGGTCGAAGGTTCGAATCCTTCCTGGGGAGCGAAGCGACCCAGGCCCCTGGCAGAATTGCCAGGGTTTTTCATTTATGGAAAAAAGGATGAGAAGTTTATCCTGAGCTTGTCGAAGGGAATCCTTCCTGGGGAGCGAAGGCTGGTGTGGGTCTCCTGACCCACGCCTTTTCTTGTCTATTTCTTCATCCCATCCATATTGTAATCCATCTGCCAGCACTCGGTTAATTGAGGCCAATCTGCGATAATAGCCGAATCGTTCCAGGAACCAAAGTTCCCTGCCTGCCCGACGTAGCTCCTGGAGCAAAGTCGGGAGCAAGCACTGAGAGAATCGAAGTGCGCGTCGAAGGGTGATGAATTTGCGACAAAGCTGAATTAAGCCAGGATTAATTCAAATAAATTTCCTAACTTCAACCTACTATGTCTCGCTCCTACGTTTACATACTAAAATGCTCCGATGGTACCTACTACACTGGCAGCACGAAGAATCTCTGGCAGCGCCGCCAGGAACACCATGAGGGCGAGGCTGCCAATTACACAAGGCGACGACGGCCTGTGGTTCTTGTATATTACGATGTTTTTGAAAGAATAGACGATGCCTTTGAAAGAGAAAAGCAGATCCAGGGCTGGCGAAGGGAGAAGAAGAAAGCGTTGATTAATGGAGAGCAGGAACGATTACCGGAGTTAGCTAAAAAAGTAGCAAAAGGAAACAGATAATTATTCACCTAGCTGCAAGGTGCAACACCCTTCGACTGATAGCTGAATCAAGGGCAGGTTATTACAAATTTGCATCTATTTACTTTAATTTTTATGTCTTGCCAATTGAGCTCAGGGACCTTGGGTTAATCGCCGTATTTGGGTATCCTGCCAGTAGTGAGTCGCATACGTTCCTGAAAAATTGCACCCTGCTTAATAGGTACACCAATGTGATGCAGATATCCATAACGTTGACAAAGGCCATCCTGCGATAATAGTTAAATCGTTCTACTATCCAAAGGTCCCTGAGCTCAAAAGGCAATGCTGATGGTTAAGAGTAAACAGGTGCACATTTGCAGCAGCCTGCCAAAAAAGTAACTACCAGTCGAAGGGTGGTGCATCTTCCAGTACACATTAAAATTACTATTAACTCACTATAACATAAACAGCAAATAACTAGGATATTAGGCTTGTTTTGAATTTCGAATTTCATAACTGTTCTAAATGGATAGTTATTCGGAAGGAAAATACCATTTTAAAAATGGTTGGAAAAACTCATCCCTGTATATGCATATCATATTTTAGACTGGGAGTTTATTGCCGCATTTTTTAATCGGAAGAAGGATGGCGATGATATAAAAGAAGTTTATTCCAATAGTCTGTTTATCAAATCAATGATGAAAAATATATTTGACTTGTATTATTTTATTTCATACATTCGATATACTGTTTGGACCCTTCCTACTGATCATTTGATTATGGTTGGGAGCAACTAATGAACCTTCATATTACTATTAACTTATTTATGTGATATATAATCATTTATACAGACTGGCAAGAAAATGTTTATTAAAACCGTAGTCTTTTTTTATTACCATTTATGATTGGATAAACATACGAAAAAATGAAAGCAACATTAAATATAGTAGCCATTTGCGGAATAGTTTTTATTATAGCTTTTGGCTGTGAGAATGAAGATAATGATCCTGAATGTTATTATTCTGTATGCTTAGAAGGGGAACTAATCATGGTTAATTATTGTTGGTTCCCAGACGACGTATATAGTGTATTAATTCAAATTCTCAATCCTGACATAAAAATAGGTGATACTCTTACTTCTGATCCAACCTATGATAATGTTGTTGAATGTTATAATTTACCTCCTAAATATATAGATCATTTAGATGATACATTATACTTCACTTACAGAGATATATCAGGAGAAGATACTGTAAGTCGGGCTTGTGATGCGTTCTCTCCTAGAATCCATGTTAATAAAGGAATATTTATACTTTGTATATCCACAAAGGGATGTGAATATTTAAAGAGAATAGATTAGTTTAATTTATTTCAGTGTTATGACTATTATTAAAATCCTTATAATGAAAAAGAAATGGATTATACTCTCTATTATTGTTTTATTAATAATTCTAGGCCTTAATAATAATACAACAAAATTCTATTATGCTTACAATAAACGAATTGAACTGATTCCTTTAAAACATAAAATTATTGTTAAGTATAAAGAAATGAAAGATTCATCTGATTTAGCTTCCTATATAAAAACTAATGTTTCCACAGATGAATTTTTAATTGATCCGATTGATTATCAAACTTATTACATTAGCTTTAAACCAGACGTTGGGATAGTTGACCTCATGAATATGTTTGGAGAAAGCGATGAAATACTTTCGATAAATCCTGTTTACATTACAAGAAATGGAAATCAAAAAGGCGTAATTGATG
>JAYEGY010000082.1:25371-47820 GCA_034659275.1 Bacteroidota bacterium
TTCATAAAGATATCTCTGAGAAACAAAAATATGAACTCCATTCTAAATTTGGAATTAGAGTCAAAAAATCTCTGAATTCATTCGATTATTTAATTGTGCCGCCGAAAGAGGATGCTATCGAAATAGCTAATCATTATCAGGAAAGTGGTATGGTTGTATTTGCACATCCTAATTTTTTCTCAGAAATTGAATTCTTTCAGAATATTCCGAATGATGAGTATTTTAACTGGCAGTTTCCACTTCATAATACAGGTGATACCACCTATGACGGGCATACATGTACTGCCGATGCTGATGTTGATGCTCCAGAGGCATGGGAAGTTACCAAAGGAACTCAAGATATTATTATCGCCGTGATTGACCAAGGAGTAACAAGTAATCATCCTGATTTACCCAATGCAAGACAAGTAAGATTGAATGGAAGTAATTTTGGAGATGGAGACCCAGATGATCCTTCACCAACAGGAGATTTTGCACATGGTAATGCATGTGCAGGAACAATTGCAGCAACTCAGGATAACAACGAAGGTATCACCGGAATTGCTCCAAACTGTAAGATCATGCCAATAAGAGAGGATGCTACAACAACAGATGGAGAAATGGCTGAAGCAATTGAGTTTGCTTATGAAAATGGTGCTGATATTATTTCTTGTAACTGGGGTTATCCAGGTGAAACCGATCCAAATCATATCCCAGCAATAGTAGAAGCAATAGAAAACGCAACATCTGAAGGTCGTGATGGGTTAGGCTCAAGTGTAGTTTTCGCTGCAAGCAATACAGCCTGGCATGCTGGAAATGATCCTGGGCATATCACTTTTCCTGCATCTGTTGATATACCAGGAGTAATAACAGTAGGAGCTTCTGATCGAAATGATAATCAAGCTGACTATAGTCCAACAAGTGATCCCGAAAGTAATGACAATCAGATAGTAGATGTTGTTGCGCCTTCTCAACGGGCCCGTCCGCAAGCCGTGTATTATTGTCGTGGCATACAAGGAGAAACCTGGGAAATCTGGACAATTGATATTCCTGGAACAGATGGTTACAATCCATGGCCAAGTAATGCTCACTGTCTTAATCCACCTCCTTATCAAGAAGAATGTCCTGCATCTGGAACACATCCCTTATACTATACCGGCAGATTTGGTGGCACATCACATTCTTGCCCTTTAACGGCTGGAATAGCTGCATTAATACTTTCATTAGACGCAAATTTTTCACAACTTCAAGTTTATAATGTTATTGCCTGCACTGCAGATGAAGTAGGTGAGTATACTTATACAAACGGATGGAGTGAAGAATTTGGCTATGGGAGAGTTAACGCATATCAAGCTGTATCTTTGGTACAAGAACTTACAAATATGTATATTACTGGGGAATCTCTTGTTTGTTCTTCCGTTTCAAAAACTTTTGTTTTACATAACCGCCCATCTCAAACAACAGTTAATTGGGAACATAGTAGTAATTTAGATGAAGTAAGTGGGCAAGGTAAAGACAATTATTGTGTTAAAGCAATTGCTAATGCCTCTGGTCCCGGTTGAAGCAACAATAAAAGGTGATAATGGAGGAGAATTAGCAACTGTTAGATATAGTAATTTCTGGGTTGGAGTGCCATATATTAACCCAGCTTTGATACAATTTGAGTGCGCTGATGGTTCCGGGTATTTATGTACAAATGCTTTCGGAAATGAATTCTATTTTGATTATTCAGGACCTTTTAACTATTTTGATATAAAACTCACCAATCTGAGTGAAACCTATACTTACACCCAATTTACAATTTACGATACTTGTGGTACTTTAGATTGTTTCCCACCTGAAGGTACATATTTGTTTCATGTACGCGGGAATAATGATTGTGGAACTGCAACCAATTGGAGTAAGACATCAGTTGAATATGTTGATTGTGGCATGGGAGGATTATTCTCATTGGATATTTATCCAAATCCTACAACTGAACAGGCTACAATAACTATTGTCGCTAAGGAAGACAGGAATACTGTCATAAATAATATTGATGAAGAATGGCAGCTTGAGGTTTATACACAGGGACAATTACTTAGGCTAAGTATCCCAGCAATTTTTGATAATAAATATGTACTAAATACATCGACCTGGAAGCCGGGAATGTATTTCATCAGGGTTTACTATAAAGATGAAGCGCTTTGGGGTACTCTTATTGTTAATGAGTAATTATAACCAGGTAAATAAGTGTTCGGATTATTGGGCTCACAAAAGTTCGCCTCATGAGCTCGATCCGAATCTTTGGGTCTAGGTTCCTGCCTTAAAGTTGCATAATAGGACCCATACAGGAAATCCTTCCTGGGGAGCGAAGGCTGGTGTGGGTCTCCTGACCCACGCCTTTTTTTGTCTATTCCCTCATCCCATCCATATTGTAACCCATCTGCCAGCACTCGGCTAATTGAGGCCATCCTGCGATAATAGCTACTCCCTGCTTTATGCTCCGTCCGCCGTAGTCCGAAGGACGCAGGCAGGCTCCCTGCAATTACATCCCCCCAACCCCCTTCAAAGGGGGAACCTTAGTCCCGAAATTCTTTCGCCAGAATGGCGATTTAGAATTTCGATGATCCTCGAAAAAGCTTTGCTTTTTCGGGACCTTAGCCTCAGCCTTAGCCTAAAAACAAATGTCAAATCATTTTAGAATCATCATCGATGATCAGTGTCTCAGAATGACATCAATTGTAGGCTATCCGTGTATCCTTATCAGGCAGTGCGTCCTTGATTCGTTCCTGCCATTCGGGTGAATCCCAGGTGCCGAGTGCTGTATGCGTTATAAGGTATTTCTCGGGTATGGGATGGGTACCCAGGACAACTTTAACGCCATACTTCTCCTCAATAAATCTCTTGAAATGATCAATATACGGGCAGGGAGGGTATCCTACAAGAAAACCCGTTGCCAGGTGTATCACCTCGGCACCGTTCTTTATCATTTCCTCGGGTACATATTCAATATTACCTCCCGGGCATCCTCCACAAGTGGTGTAGCCCACCAGTTCCAATTCTTCATCATTCCCGTAAATACTGAAGGATCCTTCGCGGTTCCTCATCGACCGCAGGCATTTGCCCCCGCCACAGAGCCTGTAGCGGTCGCAGATAATGATTCCGATTTTAGTTGTTTTAGTCATCTTTACTTTTCTTGTTTGAACGTTTGAACGTTTGAATGTTTGAGTGTTTGAAAGTCTGCCTGCCGCAGGCAGGCATTCAAACCTTAATTATTTACGTCTGTAATTATGTATTATCATCTCTACATCACTCATCTTAAAACCATAAGCCCTGCGCAAATGACCCAGTTGCTCATTGCCGCTGGTTGAAGCCGGAAGGTCCAGCTCTTCGATTATATGACTTACCGGGACATTATATTCCAGTGATACACTTATAAGGCTCATTGAACCGTAAACTTTAATATCCGGATCAATATCATGATGTTCCAATCCCCGGCCGCTCTCAACCGGTTCCCCTGTTATGGCTTCCACAGGTTTATCGGCTTGCTTTTCCACTTTTCTCTCCTGTGTCTCTTTTGTCTCTTCTTTTGCCGCTTCCTGTAGCTGCCCTTCTGCTGACTTCCCAGTAACATCCGGAGAAATAAGCCCTTCCCTCTGTACGGCCGTCGGTATGTGCTGTTGTCCCGGTTGATGCAGAAATCTTTCCCTGCCAACGCCTATATCGGTAACCTTAATATTAACCATCAGGGGAATGACAATAATGAAGAATAAGAGGAAGCCAAAAGCAAGGAGGACAATATATGCATTTGCTTTTGTATGCACTATCTTACATACGTAGCCTACCATGCATTTCCAGTGCAGTATAATATGAATTGCCAGTAAAACCAGGAAGCATATAGAACATATCAGGTGCACTGTGCCCCAGCCATGACGATCCAAACCAAGGAAAGTCAAATCAACGTTTCGACCATAAATTTCCCAACGTTTGGAACCCGGGACAAGGATGTATTTGATCATCAATCCCAATCCGGTCATCATGGCCAGGAAGATGAACATCAGCACATCGACCAGGAGATATTGGTTTGATTTTTTCATAGAAGGGCCTTTTGTTTTTAAGCGCGACTATTTACCATTCTTAAACATTATCTTATTTGATGCATCTTCAGCAGCCTTCAGCAGGGGGTAGCCTGCCGGGGAAGCGGTAAGCAGCGGATGTGTACCTATCTGTGCTGTCAATAGAGCATTTATAGGCATCCTGTTCTGGATTATTATACCTATGGTATTGGTCAGTTCACCTGCAGAAAGCCCACCTGAAACTTCACCACCCAGTATAACTCCTGACTCTTTACCTACTATCAGCTTAACAAATTGTTTCTTTGCACCGGGAAGCGTGCCTGGATGCCTGTCCACTCCTTCAAATTTCCCAATCACAATGTCAAAGCCTTCGCCCCTGGCAATAGTTTCAGTAAGACCAGCAACACCTATTCCGGTATCTCCAATGGCCGTTGAAAATATTGAAATAGTACCACTGAATGTCTTTATTGCCGACAGCTTGTAAAGATTCATTCCTGCGATTCTTGCTTCTGTACATGCAGTTGAAGCAAGCATTATATTACTGGGTTTCCTGGTAACGAAATCTCTTTTTTCAGCGCAATCACCCACTGCAAAAATGCAGTTATCACCGGTTCTCATATATTCATCCACCTTGATATATCCTGCATCACTAACGGCAAGGCCTGCATCCTTTGCCAGTTTTGCATTGGGATCATAGCCCAGGGAAAGGATAACTGCATCCGCTTCAATCTTTTCTCCGTTCTCAAGCAGTATTCCATCCACTTTACCTTTGCCGGTAATTTCTTTTACACTGACACCTGTCATTACTTTCACTCCTCTTTCTTTCAGAAGATTCTCGGCCAGTGATGATATATCCTCATCAAAGGCAAGTCCAAGAACATTTGGGAGTTTTTCGATCAGTGTAACATCTTTCCCTGCCTTGCTCAGTTCATCAGATATCTCAACCCCGATAAATCCTGCTCCGATAGTAATCACTTTCTTTAAATCCGCAGTTTTTTTCTGCATTTCATCAAGGTAAGCCTTATTCTTGGGCACTGTAAACACATTATCCAGGTCAGTGCCTTTGAGCCATTCAGGCACCTTGGGCAATGAGCCTGTGCCCAGGACAAGCTTTTCATAAGCTACCTGTTCACCTGATTTAAGATGAGCCTGGCGCCCTTCGCGATCTATCTTGTCCACCTCATCATAAATAATATCTATTTCATTGGCTTCAAACATTTTTTCGGTCGGCATGATATTATTGTCGGATGAGCCTATCGATCCGAAGATATAAGGTATCCCGCAGGGGACAAGAGTTCTTGGTGTCTTTGTAACAACAGTGAATTTCTTATCGCGATATACTCTCCTACCCGTAGTGGCTGCAACTAAACCGGCAGCACTGCTTCCAATTATCAATACATCTGTTTTAATCATAATTCTAAATATTAAATTCTTTTAATTGTTTATTATTGAAGGCTTCCAGAGCCTCTTTTATTTTCATGTTTTCAGCACCGGTATATATTTTAACTCCTGCCTTTTCAAGAGCAAGAGCTGCATTCTCTCCAGGTCCATTACCTGTTATCAATATATCAGCAGCGGTATCATAAATCAGTTTTGCTGTTTTAGGCCCGGCACCGTGAGTTTCATTCCTGATATCCCGGTTATCATATGATTCCAGTTCATCTTTTTCTGTATCATAAACCAGCAGGTAATCCGTCCTGCCAAATCTGGGATCAATTCTTGAATTCCATTTAGATCCTGTTGCTGTGAATGCAATTTTCATGTTTCTTTTTATTTATCATTAATACTTTGCTTTATTTTTTTCCATATATCCTTTATAAGATTTGCCATATCGTCATTTCCGTTTTCCAGTACAGTCAGGCCCCTGGTTATTGAATCGGTAAAAACACTGCTATATGGTATATTACATAAATGGACAATGGATTCTGATTTGATAAATTCAATTATTTTACCGCTTATCTCAGGATTGATATCATGCTTGTTAATTATACACGAAGCCTTAATGTTGAATTTCCTCACCACTTCATATACTCTTTTCATGTCGTGCATACCCGACATTGATGGTTCGGTTACAATAACAACGAAATCGGCTCCTGAAAGAGAAGAAATCACCGGGCAACCTATACCCGGCGAGCCATCAACGATAACATATTTTTTGTTTTCTTTTTCAGCCAGCTCTTTAGCTTCTTTTTTCACTTTGGCCACCAGTTTGCCTGAGTTATCGGCCCCGGCATCAAGCTTTGCATGCACAAGAGTGTTACCAAGTCTTGTCCCTGATATATAAAATTGTCCTGCTCTCTGTTCCTCCATTGCTATTGCATCAACGGGACATATTCTTGCACAATAGCCACAACCTTCACAATCCAGCTCTTTAACATTATATTTTACACCGTCGGTTTCAATTGCATCGAATCGGCACTTTTCGAGACATAGACCACATGATGTACAGATATCATTATCAATATTTGCCAGCTGTCCACTGAAAAAGTCCTCACTGTGTTTGAAATCCGGGGATAATAAGAGGTGCATATCTGCAGCATCCACATCACAATCGGCAATAACGGCTTCATTTCCTGAAAGCAATGCCAGTGATGCAGCCACGGAAGTTTTTCCAGTTCCTCCTTTTCCTGATATTATTACAATTTCTTTCATTCTACTATCAAACTCCCAATATATCTTCCTTTATTAAGTCCAGCGATTCCCTGAAATCTGAAAGTTTATCATATACAAGTTCCCCCCTCGAATAAAGCTCGGCCACTTTCCTGTCATCCTTTATCCTGGCAATTATCCTGATATTGTTTTCCCTGCAGTATTTTTCAACATCTTCATTCCCCACACCGTACCTGTTCAGGACCACCACAAACTCTTTACCGAGTTTTTGCATGGTTTCAACAGCCAGTTTAAGATCGTGCAAACCAAAGGGTGTAGGTTCGGTAACCAGTATTACCTTATCAGCATCCTTTGTGACTTCAACGACGGGACAGGATGTTCCGGGTGGTGAATCCATTATGAGCAGACTATCATTATTGGTTAAGCCGTCAATATACTTGATTGTCTGTTCTATCAGGGGAACAGCCTGCTCCTGGCCTATGTCAAGATGACTGTCAATAAAATCAATCTTTCCGCTCCTGTAATGGGTAAGCACTCCCATTCTTTGTTTTTCCATGGGGAGTGCTTCGGTGGGACACAATTCGGAACAGGCATAGCAGCTATGACACAGTTCAGGATAAATCAGCACCTGTGGTCCCAGAACCAGTACAGCATTGTAATTACATACATCCTGACATATCCCGCAGAATGTGCAATCATCCTCCACCCACCGGGGGATCATTTTATACTTTGTTTCCTGGAATACTTTTTCAGCTTTAATAAAGAAAGCCGAATTCGGTTCTTCAACATCGAGGTCAGCAAGTACAACATTTCTGTCAGCAGACAGGTAAACAGCAAGGTTTGTTGCCAGTGTTGTCTTACCTGTTCCCCCTTTCCCGCTTGCTATTGCTATCTTCACTATACCTTGCTTACTTTTAATGATCACAGAGGTTCTCCCCTGTTACCAGTGTATTTTCAAGGTATCGCTCAACAAGCTCTTTAGGATTACCCTGGTTTACCCCTATACATACCTGTATATTATGTGCAGAGAAGAGTGATTGTGCTTTGAAGCCTATTCCGCCGGCAATTATTACGTCCACGCCGATATCGGCCAGAAAACGCGGATAGGCCCCCGGTTGATGCACGGGTGTATTAACGAATTCCTCTTTTATCACCTTGTTATTCTCTGTCTCTATGATTGCGAACTTTTCGCAATGCCCGAAATGAGCCATCAGCTCATTATTAAGAGTTGGAATGGCAAATTTCATATAAAGTATTATTTCTTGTTCAACAATTCTTCCCTTATCATTGTGTGTCCGCAATCAGGACATTTAATGTTGGTGCATTTATGCCCTCTTTGATGAGGCAGTTTTTTTCCGCATTTCGCGCATACGCAAAATCCTCCGGGGCCATAACTGCCTCCCCTGTTTCTGCCTCTTCCACCACCCTGTCCGGATCCTCTTCCTCTGTTATCCATCATTCTTTTTAAGTTTTGATAATTTCTCCTCAAGAAATGAAAGATGTTCTCTAAGATCTTCTATTTCTCTTTCGAGATACTTCTTCTCATTTACGGCACCTGATTCATACTGTGGTACAGGTGTACTTTGCCACATAAACCTGCGGCCGCCAAACCTTCCTCCAAAGCCATGGCGATAGCCCATTCCTGCGCCTCGCCCGAAACCATAACCCTGGCCGTAAAAAGCACCGGGTTCTTCATTACCGACGCAAAATCCTAAACGTCTTCCTGTCATCGGACCTGCTCCATTAGGTCCTGTTCTGTCTCCTCCTGGCATAATTACCTCCTTTTTTTAAGTGTTACCATGTTTATGTCTTTGCCTGCAACAATTACCGTGTCCGAATCCTCCTGCGAGACTTATTAAGTTCTCGGAGTTACAAACCGGACATTTCGTAATTGTTGTATTAATATTTGTTTTGAACATATACCCACAGTCCTGGCATTTAATTATATTATTCCTGAAATGGATGTTTCCGCCGCTAATACTTAAAAGTTTACCGTGGATAATAAAGTCGGCCAGTTTTTCCCTTGCCTCCTCAATCAACCTGGTAAAAGTTGAACGTGATATTTCCATTTCATCTGCCGCTTCTGCGTGGGACATGGCCTGTTGATCGGCCAGTCGCAAGGCTTCAAATTCATCAAGAGACAGATCTATGACTTCAAGGGTCTGACCTCTCGTCCCCACCGGCTTAAATTCCCTGTAAAGCGGTGGTTCATAAACTATCCTGTTGTTCTTCGGCCTTGGCATTATATTCGTTTTGCTACAAATATAATGCACATATGCTCATTATCCAAATAAATTTTAATGATTTTTGTCATGCGAATTACCGGGTAGCTGCTTATATCCTCACCTTACTGTGTTCTTCAGCGGTAACAACCTGGTAGGACTTGTTCACAATGAGGTCAGCCTTAGGCTTAAGGGATGAAACTGCCTGGTGTTCACGATCAAGAATCTTGAGTCTGAATGTACTCATTTCTTCCTTTAATCTGATTATCTGGTTAATTTTTGTTTCCTGGTATGTAAGATCAATAAAAACCCTCAGATCTATATCGGGGACATCAATGGCATAGAGGCCATCAATTACCAGCAGGTCCACCTTGCTGAAATCTGTTATAAGTTTGTCAACCTGTTCGGGAATAAGATCAATGCATGGTATTACACATTCCTGTTCTTCCTTGAAATCTCTTATTGTCTTTCTTATTTTAACCCAGTCGTATTCATCGATACCTATCTTGTCAAATCCCTTGTTCCTTCTCCATTCCTCACGCAGCAGAGGTTGTATTTTATAATAATTATCCGTATGAATTACTTTTACCCTGATGTTTTCCTGTTTTAGCCTTTTACCGAGGGAATGGGCAAGTTCTGATTTACCCGATCCTGATTCTCCTGATATACCGACAATATACCTGTATCTCCCGTTCTTCTTCTCCAGGTCTTTTTTCACCACGTGGTAAATCGATTCAGCTGCTGCTTTATGCATGTCATTGATTAATAAAATATCACCTAACATTCTCTCTTATTTTTTTAAATTCATTTTAAAAATCTTTCCTCTCTCCAGGTCAATTTTTTCACCGCAAATATGTACTTTTATTTTTTCTTTGTCACTTTTGTCAGCTATTATTTCAAGGGTTTTTTGATAAACAGCCACGGTGAAATGTGTTTCCCTGAATTTGAAATTAAATTTTACAAGCTCCCAGTGCTCAGGTAAATCCGGCTGTATTGAAGGTTCATCCCCAGTCAGATCAAGACCGCAAAAAGCAGACAATACCATATACACTGTACCCGCCATAACACCACAGTGTATTCCTTCGCCTGTTGTACCTCCCTGGATATCCTCAAGATCACTGGTCAATGCTTCCATATACATATCCCATGCCAAATCATGATCACCCAGCCTGTATGCGAGGTCAGCATGCACCAGTCTTGAGAGTGTTGACCCATGGGATGTTCTGGCAATGTAATAATCAAAATTCTTCCTGATATAATCATCAGGCATTTTGTAGCCCAGATTTTTTATTATGGAATCTGCAATTTCAAATCCCAGGTTAAAAAAAGCCATCAGCAGGTCGGCCTGTTTTGATAACATATATGCATCGGGGGATTTACCTTCTGCTTTAAGTATTCTGTCAAGCCTGTGAATATCTCCGTACTTTCCCCTGTAATCTTCCCAGTCAAGTTCTCCGAGTTCAAAATAACCCATGAATTGTTCAATTATACCGTCTTCATTTACGTTCAACATTAACCTGGAACTGATATCTCTCCACCTTTCAATTTCATCCTGTTCTATTTCATATTTATTATATAATGCCTCTTTTTCTTTTTTATCAAGCATTTCAACAAACTCAATTGCTCTGCACATCATCCAACTAACCAGTATGTTGGTATACGCATTATCAGTCAGCCCCCCTTCTTTGGCCCCGGGTAATTTTTCATGGAACTCATCGGGTCCCATTACCTTATGTATATGGTATCTTCCTTTTCCCTGGTCATAGTCACATTTGCTTTCCCAGAACCTGCAAATTTCAAACAACATCTCCGCCCCGTATGTCACCATAAATGCCTTATCTCCGCTTATCCTGTAATAATTACAGAGGTTGTATGCTATTGCCAGACTTATGTGCCTTTGTAAATGACTGTAATCATCACCCCATTTACCTGAGATAGGGTTCAGATGAACTACCTGTGTTTCTTCCCTTCCATCGCTTCCACTCTGCCATGGATACATTGCGCCTTTATAGCCTTCCTTGCGGGCTGAATCCTTTGCTCTGTCCAGCCTCCTGAACCTGTACATAAGCACTGATTTGGCAACTTCCGGGAAATGTATATTATATAGAGGAAGGATATACAGTTCATCCCAGAAGATATGACCGCGGTAAGCTTCTCCATGCAATCCGCGTGGTGGTATCCCTGCATCAAGGTCTTTATGATGAGGTGAGGAGGTAACCATCATATGATAAAGGTGCAATCGGATAAGTTTCTGCGCAGTCCTGTCACCTTCCACATTTATATCCAGTTCATTCCATATGTCACCCCAGGCCCGGGTCGATAATTTCAGTTCACCATCATAATCAGTCATTTTATCAAGGGCTTTGCGGGCGTGCTTTTCAGGTATTGTTACTTTTTTATCCTGCGAGGTGTAAATTGATACGAGCTTCTCCAGCACTATTTCTTTTCCCTGGTCAGCCTTAAGCGTAAATTCATGGGTCGCTCTTCCTTTCGAACACTCACATTTTGTTATCCTTTGGAGTTCTTCACTGCCGTTAAGTATATGCCTGGCGCCAAGTTTGATTATTACATTTGAATTAGTGGTTGATACTTTTAAATATGACCTGTTGCAATCAACTTTTTCAGATATATGGCTCAGGTGCTTCTGGTTCAGTTCACTGTATCTTTCTACTCCGGAGTTAATATGATTGCCGTCCAGTGCTGAATAGATTGTAATTTCATCTTTATAGTTAACAGGGATTACAGTATATTTAACAGCTGCAATGTGCTTATAATGCATCCCTGCAAATCTTGAAGAACGCACTTTTGTTATTTTTCCTGCCTGATCTTCAACTTCAATTTCCCTTATCAGCTCACCATTTCTGAAATTTATTTTCCGCTCAATGTTTAATATTTTCATATTAGGCTCCGGATTAAAACTGAACCATTCCCCCTTTCCTATCTTAAATTTCACCGGTAGCCAGTTCGGTATGTTAACAAAATCTTCATTCTCAATATCCCGGTCTAAAACCCTTGATACAAGGCGGTTATATAAACCTGATATATAGGTTCCCGGGTAATTTACTTTATTGGCACTGCTCTCCTCGAGGGCACCCCGGGTACCAAAATAACCATTCCCCACTGCCAGCAGGGTTTCCCTTGATCTTTCTTTTTTATAATCATAATCAAAATACTTAAGGCACCAGGAATCTTCTTTCATACCTTTCTCAAACCATTCGTTTATATGGTCAATACTTATTTCTGAAAGGTCTTCAACCACTATATCACCCCCATTTTTTCTCAGTTCATTGACATTATCTTCGCGAGCAACACCTAAGACAAGACCAAAATTGCCGTTCTGTCCTGCCTGCACCCCTGATACTGCATCTTCCACCACCACCGACCTGTGATATTTAGCTCCCATTCTGTCACATGCCGTGGTAAAAATATCAGGTTCAGGTTTACCGTGCAATCCAAGCTCCGCCGAGACAACACCGTCAATACGGGTTTCAAAAAGGTCAAGCAGCCCTGCTACTTCAAGCACAGTTTTGCAATTCTTGCTTGATGAAGCTACACCAACCTTCACTCCCAGTTTTTTTAGCTTATCAATCATTTCAACTGTCGAATCATACACCTCCACTCCTTCTTCGCTAAGTATTTTATTGAACATTACGTTTTTGCGATTACCCAGGCCGCAAACGGTTTCCTTTGAGGGTTCATCAGCCGGGTCACCATATTCCAGCTCTATCCCCCTGGATTCAAGGAATGAAGCCACCCCTTTGTACCTTGGCTTGCCATCAACGTAAGGGAGGTAATCCCTGTTATGCGTAAATTCCCTGAAATCTGTGTTATTTTCTTCAGACCATTTTTTCAGAAATTCATCAAACATCCGCTTCCAGGCTGTTCCATGGACAAGAGCTGTTTTGGTAATTACTCCGTCCAGATCAAATACTACGGCATCAAATTTCAGCATATAATAAAACTATATTTGTTATAAATTTGGTAATAAAGGGCAGGTATCGTATTTTATTGAAAATTTCAAATAGGAGTTCTATATTTTTTCTACTGTGCAAAATTGATATTCTGTAATAAAAAAACCAAAATAATGAAAAAATTATTTATAGCAGCCCTCCATGTCCCAGTTAATGTATTATTTAACGATGACGGGGCTAAAGTAGTCAATAAGGATGAAATTTCTTTACCGGGGCTGCAGGATTTCTACCGGCAGTTCGAAACAACATGGGTAGGACATATCTGCGCAGAAGAACATGAGTGTAGTGAAAGTGAAAAAAAACAGCTTGGCAAAGAATTGAAGAAATGCCAGTGCATTCCCGTATACTCAGATACTGAAGATTACAAATTATTCCTCCACGAGTTTTCGAGAAATACACTTTGGCCGCTGTTTCATTATTTTCTTCAGGGCACATCATATAATGACAGTGGATGGGAAGCATATAAAAAGGTTAACCAGCTCTATGCAGATAAACTATCATCACTTATGAATGAAGGGGATATACTATGGATACATGACTTCCACCTGCTGCTCCTCCCTCAAATGATGAGAGAGCTCAAAAAAGATATTTCTGTGGGGCTTTTTATTCACATTCCCTTCCCTTCCTATGAAGTCTTCAGGTTATTACCCTGGCGAACCGAAGTCCTGGAAGGGATGCTTGGTGCTGACCTCATCGGTTTTCACACTTATGGTTATGTAAGGCACTTCCTCAGCAGCGTAAGAAGATTATTGGGTTACGACACAGTTTTTAACAGGATATCAATTGAAGAAAGAACTTTAATGGTTGATGCTTTCCCCCGGGGGCTTCACTATAAGAAATTCGTAGAAGAGGTTAAATTACTGAAGGATAATGGGCATACGTTACATAATAATGATATAAGGAAGCAGATTGAATATCATATAGGAAAATCAAACAATAAAAAAATCATACTCTCGATTGATCCGCTCGACTACACTAAAGGTATACCCCGGAGAGCAAGAGCCTTTGAGCTTTTTCTCGCGGAACACCCTGAGTATATTGAAAAAGTAAGCATGCTTCTTCTTGCCCTGCCAACGGGTGAAACAGGAGGAGCCTATGATAACCTCAAGAGCCAGGTTGATGAACTGGTTGGAAGAATTAACGGTAGCTACGGCACCATTACCTGGACCCCAATAATATATCTTAACCAGTATTTCTCTCTAGAAGAATTAATAGGCCTGTACGCATACTCAAACATAGCACTTATTCTTCCTTTCCGTGACGGTATGAATATGGCCGCCAAGGAATATGTTGCTTCCCGGGTCGATGGCAAAGGCGTTCTTATTTTAAGTGAACTTGCCGGTGCCGCCAAAGAACTGCACGAAGGCATAGTTGTTAACCCAAATGATCTTGGGGCCGTTGTTAAAGCCATCAAGCAGGCTCTTGAGATGCCCGAAGAAGAACAGGTGAGGCGTAATAAGGTGATGAATGACAGGTTGAAGCGTTACACACTTGACAGGTGGGCAAATGATTTTATCTCAAAACTACAGGGAGTAAAAAAAATACAGGAATCAACCCTCACCAGGAAATTAAGTGAAAACAAAAGAAAAGAAATCATTTCTTCCTATAAAGATGCCAAAAAGAGAATTCTCTTCCTTGACTATGACGGAACGCTGGCATGGTTTAAAAAGAATCCGGAAGATGCCAGGCCTGATGAAGAATTATACAATATTCTTGATAGTATAACTAAGGACAAGAAAAATACTGTCACGATAATCAGCGGCCGCGATAAAGAGACCCTCGCACGTTGGTTCCCTGAAAAATGGAGGCTTCATTTCATAGCTGAACATGGTGTCTGGATCAGGGAGCCCGGAAGCGACTGGTATATGCTGGAGCAGATCGATAATAAATGGAAAGATTCCGTACTCCCATTACTTGAGTTTTTCGTCGATCAGACACCCCAGTCTTTTATTGAATATAAAAACTTCTCCCTTGTCTGGCATTACCGTAAAGCCGATCCCGACCTGGGTGAACAAAGAGCATGGGAATTAAAAGATGAATTACGCCACATGACAGCCAACCTTAACCTTGAGATAATGGACGGAGATAAAGTGCTTGAAATTAAATACTCAGGGATAAACAAAGGACGAGCTGCCCTTCGTAAGATGGGTAATGATGATTATGATTTTATCTTTGCAGTTGGTGATGACTGGACTGATGAATATACTTTTGATGCAATGCCGGAGGAAGCTTACACCATAAAGGTGGGAACAAAAACCACCAAGGCCAACTATTTTGTTAAGGCTGTTGATGATGTAAGGGCAATGCTTAAAAAATTTGTGGAGGAATAGAATGAATAATACAGGTACATGGGCCAGGCTTGTACCCCCACAAAACGTACTTCCCTTTATACTTGTTACCTCCCTCTTCTTTATGTGGGGGCTTGCTAACAATATGACTGATACCTTACTGGCAGCTTTCAAAAGGATTATGAGCATGTCTGATACAAGGACATCCCTTATCCAGATAGCCTGTTATGGTTTAGGATATTTTATCTTTGCCCTGCCAGCAGCAGTTTATATAAAAAAATTCTCTTATAAGTCAGGTGTATTGCTTGGCCTGGGACTCTACCTTGCCGGCTGTTTACTCTTCTACCCTGCTAGATTAACCGGTAATTACTTCCATTTCCTGGGTGCACTGTGGATACTGTTTGGCGGACTCTCGGTGCTTGAGACTGCAGCCAACCCTTACATTATTGCCATGGGCAGGGAAGAAACCGGTACCAGGAGGCTAAACCTGGCACAATCGTTTAACCCCCTGGGATCAATAAGTGGTGTTATTATCAGCCAGGCTTTTATACTTTCAGAATTAAATACTGCCAGTGAAACAGAACGCCTGGCCATGAACCCGGATGATCTTAATATGATAAAGGCTGGTGAGTTAAATGCTGTCACCACTACTTATGTAACAATTGGTTTACTTCTATTGGTATTGTGGTTTTTAATCTTAATAACCAGGATGCCGAAGGCGTCTGATCCCAGATTAAAGGTTGACCTTAAAGCAACTCTCAAACGACTCCTTCATAACCGTAATTATGTCATGGGAGTGATAGCACAGTTCTTCTATGTTGGTGCACAGATTGGAGTATGGTCATTTACTATAAGGTATGCCATGTCGGCATTGAATCTTGAACATATACAACTTCCGGGAGGCAAAACACCCGAACAGGTTGCGGCAAGTTACTATATAGCTGCCCTTGTGCTTTTCGCCTGCTCCAGGTTTATATTCACCTTTTTAATGAGGTATATCCAACCGATCAAATTATTGATATTTGCATCAATAATGGCTATCATAAGCACATTTATTGTGATTTTCGCTGACGGAATGGTGGGAGTGATTGCCCTTGTTATAATATCAATGTTCATGTCTCTCATGTTTCCAACCATTTTCGGTCTGGGTGTCAGGGGACTGGGTGAAGACACAAAGATTGGAGGCTCAGGTCATATAATGGCAATAGTCGGTGGGGCTGTCATTACTGCTCTGCAGGGACAGGTATCTGACCTCACAGGCAGTATTCATCTCGCGTATTTTGTTCCCCTGGCTTGTTTTGTTTACATTGCATTCTATGCTATATCAAACAGTCTAAAAACAAATTAATATGTTATTATATAAACGAAGCTCATTTATTATAGTTATTACTGCTTTACTGACATGGTCCTGTAGTAATGAAGAACAGGTTATGAAAGACCCGAACCTTATTTATATCCTCGCAGATGATCTGGGTTACGGTGATGTTTCTTTCTTTAACCCGGCTTCTAAAATAATAACCCCGAATATCGACATTTTAGCATCCGAAGGGATGATCTTTTCCAACGCTCATTCCGGATCTTCGGTATGCACACCCACAAGGTATGGAATTCTAACAGGCAGGTATTCCTGGAGGACAGCCCTGAAACAGGGAGTAAGCTGGAGCTGGGATAAACCTTTAATTGATAGCACCAGGCTTACCCTGGCCTCGATGCTAAAAGAAAAAGGTTATTCAACTGCATGTATAGGTAAATGGCACCTGGGCCTGGGCTGGGTGATGGATGAAGAAAAAGGAATAGCGGATTTCAGCCGGGAACTGACCGCGGGTCCTAACGATTATGGCTTTGATTATTCTTATATCATCCCCGCCTCATTGGATATACCTCCCTATGTATACATTGAAAACCACAAGATTACATCACAACCCGACCGTATGACATCTGACACTTCCAAATTCGGCTGGTGGAGGGAAGGACATACCGGTGCAGATTTCAAACATGAGGAGGTGCTTCCACACTTTACGGATAAAGCTGTTGAATGGGTAAATCAGCAGGCAAAGAAAGAAAAACCTTTTTTCCTTTATTTTGCACTTCCTGCTCCCCACACACCCATACTCCCTGCAAAAGAGTTTATAGGTAGAAGCAGTACCAATCTCTATGGCGATTTTGTTGTAATGGTTGATCATATGGTTGGACGTGTCCTGGATGCAGTTAAATTAAAAGGTGTGGAAAAAAATACCATCATTATATTCACTTCGGATAATGGTTGCTCCCCTGCCGCTGACTTTGACCAGCTCGACAGCCTGGGTCATTCACCCAGTTATGTCTACAGGGGACATAAGGCCGATATTTTTGACGGGGGCCACCGGATACCATTTATTCTGAAATGGCCCAACATAATAAACTCAGGCAGAACAAGTCTAGAAACTGTTTCCCTGAACGACATTATGGCTACAATGGCTGATATAACAGCTTATGACCTGCCTGATAATGCCGCTGAAGATTCATATAGTTTGCTTCCAATATTGATGGAGCAACTAGCTGACTATGAACGAGAATCACTAATACACCATTCTAATAACGGCTATTTTGCCATCAGGAAAGGAAAATGGAAACTTAATGTATGTGCAGGATCCGGAGGCTGGAGCCATCCTACTGAAAGTGAAGCAGCTGATATGGGCCTGCCATGGTTCCAGTTATATGACATGGATAATGATCCGGGCGAGCAGGAAAATATAGCCGGTGATCATCCTGAAATAGTTAATGAACTTAAAGAATTATTGATTAAATATATCAGGGAAGGCAGATCCACGCCGGGACCGGCCATGGAAAACACCCCTGCTAAAAACTGGCCTGAAAACAAATTAAAATATGAGCCTACTTACGATAATACACAATAAGTGATGCCTGCTGCCTGACCATGTCGATCTTGCCGATATCCACCTTAACTATTTTCAAGCCGGTGAGTTCTATGAGAACAGTTTTAAGATGCTCTTCTCCTTTATATACATCTTCGAGATTATTATAAACAATCTCCTTCCTCATATGCTTGTTTGTGCTAAGGAAAATTTCCAATACCCATACAGGAATAAGGATCAGGCTATTATAAAGGATAATCCCGTTTAGAGGGTTTTCAAATAGTACAAGGGAGTTGATCATTGAAACAGCGATTACCAGGAAAAGATATGCCATTTCCCTGACAGGTATGGCCTGGGTCCGGAATCGCAGGATCCCGAATAGGGCGAATAAACCCAGAGCTAAACCCACTGCTATTTCTACCAGGAAAAGAACCGTACATATCATGAATACAGCCACACCCATAAGGAAAAATCCAAACAGATATTCGGGAATACCTTCCTTCCTGTACTCATAGTAAAGCAACCTGACAAGTATAAGAAGCGTGATAATGGTTAAACCAAACCTGAGAAGAAAGACTTTTGTCTCTCCCAGGTCAATATCACCGTTCAAAGGTAATAATACTAAATCTAACATAATAGTCATTCATTACTGGTTACAGGCTTCCATAAAAATACTTATGATCTTATCGTCCCTGTAAAGCCTGTAAAAACTTTCGACATACCTCACAAGATCATTTCTTTCCCGGCGCTTAAGATACTCAAAATCTTCAATCATGTCAATAATATTATTTTCCTTCTCCTGGTAATAATCAAGCACATCCCTCCATTCTTCCTCGCTGCGACAGGGTCCTAAAAATGCCCGGTTCCTGATATCTTTTAGACCGAGGTCTTCTCTGGCTACTGAGTAATGTGTATTCACCCACCCCGAATAATCAAAATCATATGGTACGACTATTGAATTCGCCCGCGTATCTTCGTCCCCGAAAATCTTTAAATTATGTATCATGGGTATAGACCAGTCAGAATTTGCAATCAAATATTCAAAAACTGACAATTTTAGCACTATATCATTTATGACAGATTCATCAGTAATTTCAATATCTTCCAGTTCATCTTTTCCGAATCTCTTCTCCAGAAAATCAACAGGTTCAAGTATGAAAGCGATCTTATTATTTGCATATAAAGAATGGGTTTTGATGTCATAATAAGAAATATTCATTAGGCGCACCCTGAAGCTGTAATCGGTAATGATATTATAAATTTTATAGGCCAGGTATTCTCTCATCACGTAGGTTTGATAATCTTCCCCCGGCATACAATGACTTACCAGCTTTACCCTCCCCAGATCATCAAGGTCAGAATAGCCTGTTTTGGCCCCCTTGAAGTTTAGCATAATAG
Organism: Bacteroidota bacterium; assembly: GCA_034659275.1. Lineage (GTDB taxonomy): Bacteria > Bacteroidota > Bacteroidia > Bacteroidales > VadinHA17 > UBA9300. Next base: position 44,753 of record JAYEGY010000082.1, read on the forward strand.
GAGGGAAATCACATGTGCGCCTCCGGTAATTACCCCTGGCACAGACTTTTATTTTTTCAAATATTGAATCTGTTTCATCTAAATATATTGTTATTTCAGCATCGAGATATTCTTCTTCCGGCTTTTCTTTCATAAAGGTTTCTATATCAAAAGCCAGTTTAATATTAAGGATCGACTCGTTTTTAAACAGACCGAAATCTGCATCATTATCATCCTGTGAATACAGATGCCATGGTGAAATGTTACTTAACAGTAGTAGAATAAAAGCAATTCTGATACTTTTGTATATTAAATCTTTATTTTTCATTCTTACCTATCCTTACATTCCCTTGAAAATATATTTGCCACAGCACCCCTTTCACACAAGCGGAAAAATCCATCAAGATAATCATTGACACGCCTTGCTGTCCTTTCGTCCAATAATTCACACTTATCTTTGACGGCATAAAATTTATCTTTATTCACAATGAATTCATTTATGATTCTTTCATACGTAGTATCCGGCCTGCAGGCCCCCATGAAGTATCTCTCCCTGACATCTTTAATGGGGAAGGACTCATGAGGTATTGCATATGAAGCATTTACAAAACCTGAATAATCAAAATCATAAGGTATGGGGACACCTTTTACCTGGGCTCTCTTTTTTAATATTTTAATATTATGATAGGTACTTACCTGCCAATCGGTATTACCTATCATATACTGGAAAACTGCCATCCTGTCGAAAATATCATCTTGCAGATTATCATATTTTAAATGAACATTCTCTATTTCGAAGGCGTTTAAGCGCTGCTCGAGCAGGTCCATTGGTTCTATCAAAAATCCGAACTTGCTGTAAAACCTTTCCCTCTTTCCTGTGCCAATGTATTTTATCCTTAACAAACGGACCCTGTAACTGTAATCAGTAACGATATTATACATTTTATATAACATATATTCTTTCAGGAGGTATTCATCATATGCTGACGCCAAGTTACAGTGGGTTACCATCTTAACATTAGTCATACTGTCTATGTCACCATAAATAGTACTGGTATTCTTAAAATTAAGCCTTATGGGTGGAAAGGCACAAACCTGGCGTCTTCTCTCACCTCTTGTCCTAAGTCTTATATCATAACTTACCGAATCGTCTGGGCTATTATAAAATGTAATTACAGCGTCCATGTATTCATCTGGTTTTTTACGCATATATTCAGTTATGTCAAACTTAATGCTTATGTCAATTACATCCTCGCTTTCGAATAAGCCTGTTATTTCTCCCTGCTTAATAGTCAGGGTATCGGGTAATGTTTCTTCCTGTGCCTGGGCCGGCAGGCAATAAAACAACAGCGCCGGCAGGATCAATAATAAAATTGATTTAAATGGTAAATACTTTTTCATGCTTACTGGTTTTTATTTTTGTTGCTTAATTAAAATATTCATTACCGTACTCCTCTTCATCTACGCCTTCTTGTTCATCTTCATAATACCATTCTGGTAGCTTACGCTGGGGTCCCTGCTTTCTGTATAATATAGCAAGTATTAATCCTGCTCCTGCACCAAGCATATGGGATTCCCATGAAATATGCACATCTATGAAAGGAAACATATTCCATACCATTGATCCATATAGAAACACAACAAGTAAAGAAAGAGCCATCAGGCGAAAGTATTTCCGGATAATACCGCTGAAGAAAAGAAACGAAGCAAGAGAGTAAACAAGCCCGCTGGCACCAATATGCCATGATTCCCTTCCTGCCATCCATACCAATAATCCCGTAATTAGCCAGGACCAGCCTGCTATCCTGAAGGCTATCTCCGAGTAAAAATAAAATAAAGCCGTACCAAGCACAAATAAAGGAATGGTATTATTAAATAAATGCTCGTAATTATTATGAATGAACGGTGATGTTATTATCCCGGGTAAGCCTCTTGCTTCCAGGGGATAAATCCCAAGGTAATAAAAACTTATATCAAGCTGAGATTCCAGGAACATTATCAACCACAGGAGGATGATGAAAGCCAGAGGTATGAGCATGCTCAATAAAAGTTTCTTTCTGAATACCCTGCCGGTTATGGCATCATCTAAATTATCACGCATAAATTATTCCTGCTTTTTTTCTTATCCTGTCAAGGGTCCTTATCAATTCGCGGCTGAAAGCCAAAGGAACAACAGGACTTTCCTTCAGTTGTTTGTCCAGGCAGCGCATAACTTCGGCAGCCTCGTAATGAAAACCTTTAGCATCAGGCTTATAGGTATACTCCTCTTTTTCTCCATTGCCATATTCTATGCTTAAATACTGTGTGTAATCCCATCCCCTGCTGATCCTGATATTTGCATTTTCACATATAAGGTCAGTGCATGGACCACCGTCATTTGCAAATGAACTGTATAATGATGCTCCCCTTCCATCCTTATAGCCAAATAAAATGCCTGTTGATTCATCAACACCTGTTCCTGCAAATACCACACTGGTTTCAATACTGTCGGGCTTACCAATAAATGTTAAGGCATCAATAACAGGATATATTCCTATATCGAGCAAAGAACCTCCCGCGAGATCGGGATTGAATGTCCTGAGTTTGGGTTCATAGGGCGCTTTAAAGGAAAATCTTGAATTAATATACTCGACCTGCCCGCATGCACCCTTCGATATTAATTCACCTGCTTTTATGTATGATGGCTGAAAGGGTGGCCATAAGGCCTCCATCAGGAATAAATTGTTCTCCATGGCAGAATTTATCATCTCATCAACCTGGGAGCTGTTAACCGCAAAAGGCTTTTCACAGAGTACAGCCTTGCCGTTCTTCAGGCATAATAAAGTATGTTCATGATGATGTGAATGCGGTGTGGCCACGTATACTATATCTAGTTCAGGGTCAGAGGCAAACTGAAGATAATCACCATACGACTTCTTATAAGAATATTCTTTTGCAAAATCTTCAGCTCTTTCCTTGCTCCTTGATACAACCGAATACAAATTGGCATTTTCCAGTTGTTTTAAACCTATAGTGAATTTCCTTGCTATCTTTCCCGGTCCTATGATTCCCCAGTTATATTTTTTCATATTGCCATGTTTTACCCCGTA
>JAYEGY010000083.1:0-12196 GCA_034659275.1 Bacteroidota bacterium
AATAATTCTTTTTTGTCATTTTACAACGATTAATTAATATTTAGCACTTCAAAGATAAGCGAGCTAGCTCGCTTATCTTTGATCTTTAATCGTCGCACTTACTAATTGAATTTTCGATCTCTTTACTTCAAATCAATATATAAGGGGTACAAATAAAAAAGAATAGCTATGCCAGAATTACCGGACGTTGAGATATTCAGGAAAACCATTGATGAAAAAGTAGTACACCACGTGATCGAAGATTTCATAATAGATATAAAAAAATATTCAAATCAACGGTGAAGCAACTTGAAAGTTTCAAAGGCCACAGGGCCAGTTCCACACATAGAATAGGAAAGTATTGTTTTCTTGGATCGGGAAACGAGCGATGGCTGGTTTTTCATTTCGGCATGACAGGTTACGTGGACTATTTTGAAAAGGAAGAAGACAAGCCCGAATATGCGGCATTTACCCTGGTGCTAAAAGGCAAAGGCATGTTGAGTTATGTGACTAAACGCAAACTGGGTAAGGTTGAGATATGTAAATCCCCTGACACTTATGCCCGGGACAATAAGCTGGGTGTTGATGCCCTGGAATGCAGTAAACCGGAATTTCTGAAACTGCTCGGCAGGAAAAAGGGAAGTGTTAAAGCAACTTTAATGGACCAGTCATTAATAAGCGGAATAGGTAATATATATTCTGATGAGATATTATTCCACTCAGGGATTCACCCAAAAGCTTCAATGAAAGACATTTCGGAACAAAAGCGGGAGATAATATATAAAAAGATGAAGGAAGTTTTGAAAAAGGCTATTGAAGTAGGCGCCGTACCAGACAGGTTTCCAAAAAGCTACCTCCTTAAAGCCAGAGAGGAGGGCAAGGCCTGTCCTGTCTGTAAAAAGAAGATCAGTAAAATCAGCGTTTCAGGAAGAAGCACCTACTATTGCCCCTCATGCCAGAAAAAATAAAATACAGATTTCCCTGGAATCGTCAATATAAATACCCGCTACCGGCATTTTCAGCTCGCATTTATTATGCATACATTCTGCATAACTCACCTCTGGCCAGTATTAATTTCTGCTTATTAATGGACTCATTATAAAATTTTTATTAACTTTATACATGTACTTTTGTTTTAATCACATTAAAATTTTCTACATCATGAAACGGTTTATTGTTCTTTTTGCTGTTATTCTTGGTATTATAACATGGGGGTGCACCAAATATGAAACAGAAAACCTGGATCTAAAGGATTCGCTGGAAAGAAGTGTTGCAGATATAAACAATGCTGTAAATTATATATCAACAACAAAAGGGTTTCAAATGTTAAGCGTTAACTCCTCTGCCCTGAAATGTGATGATAGTTACCTGGACAGCATATCACTTGATCTTATTGCCGGCGTCTATGACTTTAAGCCCGACATGTGTCATTATCATATGTTTTTTATCCCTTACAGGCTCTTCAAGAAAACAGGTGAAAGTGAACAGATGGTTGTTAACATGCCGCACAAGCTGGCCTTTCACCCGAAGTATCTTTATGATATTAATCCCTTCGATTCACTGCTCGAAAATAATTTCACAATAAGCGCTTCTGATTATCATTATTATTATTCATTGTTGAGTAAGTATGATTACAAGCTCACGGCAGGATTCACTCTTGACTCTGAAGATATAGGCAGTTTGGATGTAACATCTGTCGGGAATAAAGAATCAGGCCTTTCATATTCCTCCGATTACACATTTAATGAAGGATATAAAGTGAGCGTGGGATTCCACGCGGGTGATTCAACAGTTTCAACTTTCGCCCTTACCCAGGATGATGAGGTCCTGATGGAGGAAACAATGATAAGGGTAAGGGATGGCTTGCAGGAGAAAGAAAAGAAATATATTCTGACAATTGGAAATATTGACCTTGTTAAAGGGACAGGCATGGATTCTATCCAGGTATACCTCGACGGTGTGCTCCAGGAAGAAGCTGCCGCCATAATAATGGATACCACATATTACGGTGTATCTATACGCCATACAAGGAATATACTCATTACTTTTGACGATGGCACCACTGCAAAGTTGAGCGAACTTATAAAGCCTGCAAGAGAAGCACTTGCAACTGTTGTTGATGCCCTGCACAGTATGAATTTTGCTACCAATATTGTTAATTATATTGCAATAAGCATATACTATCATAATTATCTCCTGGATGATTTTTCTTCAACAAGTGCAGGCGGATAACTCACTATTCTGCTGAATATGGAAAAATTTATTGGATGTTCGGGTTTTCACTATGGTGACTGGAAAGATAAGTTTTACCCTGAAGATATAAGCAAGGATAGATGGCTTGAGTATTATTCACAACATTTCAACTCAGTTGAGATCAATAATACCTTTTATAAAATCCCTGAAAAAGACGCTTTAAAATCCTGGATCGGACAGACTCCCGCAGACTTCAGGTTTTCCGTCAAGGGAAGCCGTTATATCACTCACATGAAAAAGTTAAAAGACAGTGATATACATGTTAAAAAGTTCTATAAGGCCGTTGATCCTTTAAAAGAAAAGCTTGGAGCTGTGCTATGGCAGTTGCCTGGTAATCTCCACAGGAACGATAAAAAGATTGAGACATTCTGTAAAGAACTCGATAATTCCTTCACCAATGTAATAGAATTCAGGCATATATCATGGTTCAACAAGGAGATATATGAATTGCTTTCTTCTTATGATGTTGCTGTTTGCAGCCTTTCCGCACCCGGTGATCTGCCCGAATTGTTTGAGGATAGTGCCGGTAAAATATATTTACGGTTTCACGGCAAAGAAGAGTGGTACCGTTATCATTACAGTGAAAAAGAACTCGAGGAATGGAAAAACAAAATACAAAAATCCTCTGCTGAAATATGTTATGCCTACTTCAATAATGACTATAAAGCCTATGCTGTTGAGAATGGTATTAAAATGAAAGAATTACTGTAAAACTATCCAGCTTATCCCAAATAGGAATGTATAATTTGTTGCAACATTAATGGTAAAACTCTTCCATTTCTAAAATCCATTGACCAACGTGCAAATAAATTGATGATTGCACTATAGTCTATGACAAAGAGTTATTAACTTTTCATCAATAATCAATAATTTTGTTAGGAGCTTAAAAGCTTACATTTAATATTTCGTTATTGTCTTTAATACCATTATAATTCATATATGAGCCCGATCAATACTTTACTAATTGAACCAACTCACAAGACTCCACGAATTGATCTGGATCCTATAAATGGGGAAATGTTGTTGCAGGGAATATCAATTCCTGAAAATGCAGCAAAAGTTTACGAACCTGTTTTGAACTGGATGAAGGAATATATACTGCATGCCAGGCCTATTACCAATTTAAGGCTCAACCTGGATTATTTCAATACATCAACCTCTATATGGATCTCAAAAATAATTAAGACTCTCACCTCCATCAGTAAACCTGATTATCTCGTTATGGTGCACCTCTACATCCCCCTGGAAGAATATGATAACCTGAAAGAGCTTGACGATCTAAGTGATGTATTCTATCCGGTAAGGAATGTTATTGATAATAAATCATCATGCATTGGTTTAAAACTACATGCCACCGACGATAATTCTGAGGTAGTTAAAGATGCCCTCTTACTGATGCAGGCCGATAAATTATTGGATTAATAAAGTGTCCGTAATCAGAATCGATCAACTGCATGTAAGCTATAATAAAAGAATTACATTCATAGGTCAAACCAAAGTCACAAAACATTATTTTCTTACATTTTTCACGACCAGGGGACATTGACACTCCCAGTGGTCGGTTAGTACCTTATATTATTAAAATCCGAGCAACAACGCTGTATTATCTCCTGATACCATGATATCAGCTATCCATCTACCATCAATGACTTTATGCATGGTAATTTCATTCCCGTCAATTTTCAACTCCGGGATCAGTCCATGGTAATTCTCTACGCAAATTCTTGTTTTATGAGGTTGCTTGTACCTGTTCTCAATAACAAATTTTATAGAGTTCAGGTCATTATTCACTAAGATACTTTCATCTTTCTTAAAGCCATCTCTGTTAAGTTCGACCTGTGCCCTGATATCTCCGGTAACCACTGCAAACCTGTTACGAACACCGTCTTTAGGGATTATCCTGAATCCTTCACTGTCATGCTCAAGCATTCCACCGTAGGCTATCCATCCAAAGAGCGGATCATAAGTAAGAACTGTACGGGCAGTACGTGTTGTGGCCCCCAGCCCGAGATCTATCTCACCATCATAAAACCAGGCTCCCCTGTCAACTCGCTTTCTTATCCATGCCCAGCCATGCTTTGATTCCATAAAGGCCCAACCAACTGCACCGTCATTTTTCTTCCCCGAAGCCCAATAGCCATAATCAGACTCCGGTGTTCCTGTATTCATAAGCGACCATGAGCTAAGATAAGACGCATATCCAAGCTGGAGCCAGTCATGCGGTTCATCAGCGAAATGTATACCATAGTCAAGTATTGACCTTCCTCCCATCATCGACATATAGCTAAGGCAATGATTATCAGAACTGCTCGTAAAATCACTGCCAAGCAGGAAATATTTTGCATCAAGCCATCCTCTGACAGCCAGACCGGCATAATGCTGTCGATCCATGAAATCGCGTGCATCAGATCTCCTGACCACGGGATGTGATCGCCATATCTTTTTATTTCTATCATACCATGAATTGGTGTCAGGCTCCATTCTATGAAGCAACCCGTACTTGGCAAAGGCATATGATGACTCAAAAGCTGTTCTGTCAATAGCATACTCCGATCTGAAGGGATATTTATCATCATATACCGCATATTTAACTTTCTTTTCATATTCCGTTCTGAGCCATTCCGCGTCTTCTTTCCTACCTTCTTCAATAAGGTCACTTATCAGTTTCTCAATTACCAGCTCGTTATAACACCCCCACTTATACGTGTCATAATAAGGTAATATCTCATAAGGATACCTGAAATATGCTTTTGCTGTCTGATATGCCCTTTCAAGATAACCGTCAGCATCGAGATAATTAACCTTATCGGGATACATCTTCGCTATCTGGTACATATGGTAATACAACATAACAATGTGGGGGTAATCATATGACCTCCATACATGCAATATTTCCTTTCCTGTGGTATCGGGCTCCCTTGGTTTCCACTCCCTTGCCTCTTTCCAGTTTGGCACACCATAAATACCGTATGGATAGGGATCATCCTTGTCTGTTCTCTGTAAGCCATTCCAGACGAAATGCTCAAGGTAATACTCCACAGCTCTTATTTCTTTGTCGTCAGGATAATAGACATTCTTGGCTGCCAGGAAGGGAGCTTTACAAAGAGCCGGATCATCACATGCAAGGACATAGCCCCACCAACCGTCAAAACCATCTGTATTATCAGGGCCTCTCAATACACTGTTCTTCATATCATAAACTGAGAACAATCCATCATACCATTTTGAAGTATCCCTGTGCTGCTGGCTGTTAACAAGGAATGAAGCCCTTTTCTTAAGCATTGTTTCAACAGGTTCGGTTGAAAAGAATTCAAGATATGTTTTTGCCCCGTCCCCGTAATTAATAGTAAGCATGTTCTCTCCCAGCTTATTAAACTTCACTTCATAAACGAAATGATCCGCTTGTTTCTCACCGATAAATCTAATCTCTGTCTCATCCGGAAACTCTGCTGTTATGGATTCAATATCATTTTTTGTATGAAGCGAAAACTGTGCTTTGAGATCAGAAGGAATGGTCATTCCGGGTACGACACGTATATTAAACATACCTTCTTCGTAAAGTATATCACGCATGTCATCCCAGCTGTCAGCCCACCTGAATCTGAAACCGTATGAAACAGATCCGTTCCCAGGGAGTAATTCAATACCGGTATGCTCCTGCCTCCATGTACCGCTGGGGACTGCATTACCGGATACCTCTGAAAAAATATAAGCATGATATCTACGGTTTCGGTTATCAAAATATTCAAGCTTGGTTCCTTTCTTCGGTAATACCATTATAAAGGGCCCCTCACCTGATGGTTTGGTAAAATAAAGAAATGAGCCATGACCTGATATGAAGTGATGCTTTGTGAAACACTGCTCAAAAATATATTCAGGATCTTCCCCGGAAGGTCTTCTCCAGGGCAGACCCAGTGCAAGATCTCCTATTGTCACAGGCTGATCCAATCCCGTCGAAATTATTATATCAAGGTCTATTGCGTCATTGTGTAGTTTATAGACCTGTCTCATTCTGAGGCTGTCATTATTTGATGCAAGGATATTAACTTCAGATTTGTCTCCTGTAATTATCCGTGTACTATCATGATTAAAATTAATCCAGCCGCTTTCACCTGTCTTATAAATGAGCCTTGAAACTCCCCATGGCCTGTTCCTTATTACATCGGCATGATATGGATCAGACGGGTCGGTGAGGGAGATAATCCCGTAACTTGCAATCTCCCCTTTGACTTCATTATTCTCAAGTATAAAGCTCTTGTCCTGCCCGTGAACGGGAGCTAAAAAAAATAATACCAGATTCACCAGAAACAGTTTCTGGAAAAACCGGTAAGCTTGTTTGATTTTTTTCATGTTTTTTAAAATAAATTGTTTAGCACTATATTATATTTCTTATCAAAGCGTAGATGGCATATGAGTGAAAAGGATTCATTCTATAAAATTGATCACGTACAATGCCACTGCCTGTCTATCTAACACATCCTCAATAGTAAAAATGCCATTATTAATGGCCGTTGATCCTTCATAAGCCGTATTTTGCAGACTGCTTTTTTCCATGAGTGTTCTCACCTGCTGCTCATCCGGGTTCTGGGGTGAGCTCATTTCCTTCCAGGCCGTATATGAATTGCTGTGGTATTCATCGATCAGATAACGGTCGACCGTGCACTTACCGTCTTTAAAATCCAGACCTGTCAGATCCATATTTATTCGTGCCGGGGTGCCTGTTGTATCATCGTCGTGATAATGCCAGGCCATTATATATATCCTGTTCCCGCTTTTGCTGGCAAAGGCAGATACATCAGGATTTTCCCTTACACTTTCTTCCAATATTTTTTCAAGAGGAACCTCATAATCGCTTTTTACATCTACCCTTTCACCCTCCATCATGCTGAACATCCTGAACACATTATAAACAGGTTTGTTTATGCCGTTGGTTGCCAGCGACCTAAATCCTGCAAAATATGGCTGATCCTCAAATTCAAAAGCCCAGCTCAGGGCGCCTTCCAGGTTAACATCATGTAATAATGCCAGGTCCATCTTCCTTATAAAACTGGCAGCTGTATAACTCGAGTACATGGTTCCGTTCCTGTATCCAAGCGATTCTCCCTGGCAGGCAGCACAACCTTCCGGGTCCGACTCTCCTATTATTATTGGTATTCCATCAAGTTCGGGGTATGATGAAATTATTTCAAAACCCCTCTTTATAGTTAAAAGCTGTCTTCCCATGTTCATCCTTACATGTCCGTTAACGTAAACCGGGCTACCCTTTGCATGAAAGGCCACAAAGTCCATTTTTGTACCTGTTTCACCTGTTGCATAATTCACTCCATTGAGACAGTGCTCAATGAAATACCTCATGAAGCTTCCCCCGTGTCCAGCCACATCAGGGCCACCCACTCTGGCTTCTGGTAAAGCCATGAGAACAGCTGCAATCGCGTAATCATGCAGCTTGAAGAACTCTTCTCGTGTACCCTGCCAGTAGGCTATATTTGGTTCATTCCATGTTTCCCAGTACCATTGCTTAACCTCTTTCCTTCCGTAGCGCTCAATGCAGTGAAGCACCCAGTTATAGACCAGATCTCCCCACTTTTTATAATCATCCGGTGGGTAAGCCCATCCGGTGTACACCTTTCCGTAGGGTAAAGAAGGATTCCAGTAATGCCTGTAAGGTTCAGGGTTTACCGACAGAGCCTCAGGCATAAATCCTATCTCAACATATGGTGTTATACCGTTTTTGAGATAGGTATCAAAGATACTGTCAAGTATATCCCAGTAATAAATCGGGTTTCCTTCTTCATCTTCAGTATATGCATTTGTTGATCCCCATTTAAGATCAGCTGAACCATCACCGGAGTTAAGCAGGTTATGTGCCCTGAAGAAAACCTCCCCTGGACTGAGCGAACCCAGGTCGCCCAGAAGTTTATTCCCGTTCTTCATATATGCATAGTTAGGCTCATCAGCGCCAAAATATCGCCAAATATGATTCACAGGACCAAGGCCGGAAGAAACATCAACCTGGATATTTACGTCAAATGAATCCTGACCCGGAGATGAATTATAAAATATAACTGATAATAACGTAATTAAAATCGCTAACCTGATGATTGACCTTCTCATTTACAACTGTCTTGAGTTTGATTATTTAGAACGTTTTTTCGAAGAAAACTTTTATTAACCCTCCATCCTCCGAATATAAATTGTTAAAATACTATTAATTGTATTAAATACACTAATTATACTAAATTACGAAATAGCTGAAATCTGAGTTCACCGGTCAGAAAAATTTTTTTTGTTTTGATTGTATATTAACAAACTTTAACAAAATTTTCTAATCTAGTTATATACTTTAGTGAAAAACCACAAAATCTTGGTAGAATGAAACAAATTCCGCTTCTAATTTCAGTAATAGTTTTATTTATTGGGGCTTGCAGTCCTGAAGAAAATGAAGAGAATATCCTTTCCAACGATATCTGGAAGCTTGAATACGACGAAAGGGGTATCAGTCAAATCGTCAGTACAGATGATCCTTATGAGGCAAGTGTCATCGGCGGCAGGCTTGATGCTGAGGTGCGATTCAGGATGAACCAAGGAGAATGGCAATCAGTATTCAGGAGCAGGCAGGTGAATGCGGATGACAGTATGATCCGTGTCACTGATTATCAACCGGGGATGCCCTTTTCACTTGAACAAACATTCAGCCTGCTTGATAATGCTCTCGAATGGGATATTGTTATAGAGAATCGCATGTATTACCAGGTGGATATTGGGGATGTATACATTGATTTCCCCATGAGTTACTCATCCGGGAGAGAGCAGGTGGACCTTTTCGAGGGAGGCTACCTGAGGCATCTTTTTGTATCAGGAGACGGCTCATTCCTTTTCTTTACAAAGCGCAGCGGTAATCCGCCATATCTTATAGTAACAATAAAACCAGGAACCCACCTGGAGTATTATGACAATAATTCCTATTTTATCCATTCCGGACTTTCAGGAAACCGCCAGCGAGGAACCTGGCGGCAGGAACACACTTATACCCAACTCGAGCCGAAAGGACAGGGAAAAGACAGGATAACATATGGTTTCAGGATGCAGTGGGCCGACAGTTACGATGAGTTACGGGATATAATTTATGAGAATGGCCTGATTGATATTCGCGTGGTCCCTGGCATGACCCTTCCCTGGGATCTGGAGGCTAAATTTTCATTACATACAAAAGCGGATATAGATTCCATCATTGCCGAGTTTCCGGATCAGACTGAGCTTGGTTATGATGGTGAAACTGAACCGGATCACCATATATATAATGTTAAATTCAACCAGCTCGGCGAGAATATGCTGACTGTGTATTTTGATGGTGGACGTAAAACATACCTTGAATTCTTTTCTGCCGAGCCTGTTGAGACACTCCTGGGAAAGAGATGTTCATTTATAGTGAACAGTCAGCAGCATCGCAATCCGGATCTGTGGTATGATGGTCTCTTTTCCATATGGGACATGAAAAGCAGCGTGCTCAGGGGTCCTGATAATACTGATGGAGTATTTGAAGGATGGTATGGATACAGGTTGGCTTCTGATGATCCTATTCTTGGAATACCTGCATTTCTTGCTTCAGTAAATGCAATATATCCGGTTGATGAACAAATTGAAGCCCTCGAACATCATATCGAGCATTTTGTGTGGGGTGGATTACAGAGGTCAGACCAGGAAACTTATCCATATGGAATACACGGTGTCCCAAACTGGAAAGTTGCCCGCGACACCATGCTCAGGGCTAAGATTGAAAACAGGAGGCTTAGCATAATTAAGATCTGGCGCACATTTGACTATCCACACATGATTATGTTATACTACCATATGTTCCAGATCGCTAACCGCTACCCTGACAAAGTGAAATATCTGGATGCCGAAGGATACCTGGAAAGGACATGGCAGACAGCCCGTGCCTTTTTCGAGTATCCCTATGAAATATATCCTGTATACGAAATATATAAATGGGGTAATTATAATGAGATGCTTATTCCAGGGTTGATACAGGTGCTCGAGGAAAGAGGAAGAAATGAGGAGGCCGGCTGGCTGCGGCAGGAATGGGAAAAGAAAGCCAAATATTTCATTTATGACGATCCCTATCCTTATGCTTCAGAATTTGCCACAGACCGGACCGCTTTCGAATCGACCTATGCCCTGGCTAAATATGGTGCGACCAATGATATGAAACCAGATGAATACCTGTGGTATGATAAAAACGAAGAAATATGGTATTTCCACCCTGAAGTAAGCCAGCAGGATGCCCTTGAATTCATGGAAAGGCAGCTTTATGCCTCCCTTTCCACACGAGGGTGGCTCGAAGCCCAGTATTACCGGCTCGGGAGCGATGTAAGGGATGATGCAAGGCTGAGCTACATGTCCAGGATGGGAGGCTGGGCCGTGCTGGATTACGGGATACAATTCGCAGACAATCCGTATGATTGGCTCCAGCACGGTTATGCAAGTTATCTAAGCTCTTTCTGCCTTATGAATACAGGCACACCTGAATCTAATTATGGCTTCTGGGCTCCGGGTCCACAGAACGACGGTGCCCTGGGACAGGCTTTCCAGCCAACAAAGCATGACAGGACATGGATGGGCTATCCAGAGGACCGTGGTCCGTGGAGATATGACAGTGAGCAAAACCTTGGTATGGGAGCGGTGACACGCATGGCATCAACCATACTGGCCGATGACCCCTTGTTCGGCTGGTTTGCCTATGGCGCCAAATTGGAAGAAGATGAGGACACTTTTAATGTTTGGCCCAGGGATGGCGTGAGAATACGGTTCTGGCTCATTGACGATGAAAGGCGTCTTGGTCTTGAACTGGAAAGAGACGGATTCAGCAGGGAGCATCCGGTGGTGGTCGACAAAAATAAAGACAGGATTGAATTTATAATTGAAAACCGGACAGGCGACATGCATACGACCGGCTTGAGCCTTGATACAGAGAAAGCCGGTAAGTGGGCATTGAGCCTTGATGGTGAAAACATTGAGGGGGAAATAAAGAATGGAAAAGCGATTTTTAACCTGGATGTTAAAAATGCGGAGCATAAGCTGGTCCTGGAAAAATTGTAATATCCCAGTCCCTTACTCCGTGCCCCCTGCTCCCTGCCCCCTGCCCCCTTTCAACAGGTTAAGTGAAGAATAAGATTGGTATCCGGATCATTGATATGTTTAATAGCTCCAGGGGTGCTCATAACGACCATTTTCACACCTCTGGCAGCTGCGATATCGTAAATGTCATCCATTACCGGGAGGGCTGAACTGTGACCCGAACCAACAATCAGACTCTTACATTCCCAGGGAATATTTTCATCCTGAGAAAGTGGCGTATGCCCGAATCTGTCCCTGTATTTTTTCGATTCCTTTTTCTTCCTTTTTTTAATCGAGCCTTTATCTATTATTATATCTTTCTCATAAGTTACACCATCTATTGTAATTGACCCGAATGAAAGATTATTCACTTTCATAAAATACCTCCTTCTTTCGTTCCTAATATGACTGAAAGTAATACTGAATGCCCGTATAATATGCACTTATAACTCTGATTTTTCCCATTCCTCAACAATATATTGACAATCCTTTATATTTTTAAAAAGCTGTTCGCGATCTGCTTCCGTATTCATTCGATTTAGGAGATCAGTTACTTTATTATAAGCTATTTCTAAATATTTCTTCCCATTCTCATAATTCCCAAGTGAGGAGTTGATCTTGTATAGGTTCAATGAAATTTCCCAACTCAAATTTTCTTCGATATCTAATGAGTCAATTCTCGATTCCAAACGTTTCAGATCGTAGGTTATATCTATTGTATCCCCCATTTTTATGGACGCTGAGTTGAGCTAGGCTGCATTGTTAAAATTAATATTTATTACATTAAACTCTTCTATTGTTTTATATCCCAAAGCTGAATGTCTTCTTTTGCGATTATACCAGCTTT
>JAYEGY010000084.1:0-47737 GCA_034659275.1 Bacteroidota bacterium
GGCTATTGTTATTCACCGCCTCCGGCGGTGGTTGGGGATCATTGTCGGCACCTTATCCACAGGTGTGACTGTGGCTATTGTTATTCACCACCTCCGGTGGTGATTGGGGATCATTGTCGACACCTTACCCACAGGTGTTACTGTGGCTATTGTTATTCACCGCCCCCCGGGTAAATGTGGTACAATAACAATATCCCTGCTCCCTGCCCCTGGTTCCTGAGTAAGGCCGAAGGCCGCATCGAAGGGCTGCCCCCTGCAAAACCCACGGAGTGGGTTAATAATAATAGCCGGGGTTTCACCCCCGGGATAAAAGCCATGCAAAAAAATCCCACCCGCCGCGCGCCGGTTGCGAATAATTTATTATATTTGGGTTAATCGCTGTATTATTTAAATCATTTATTATGTCTACTTACACACAAATCCTTTACCAGGTTGTGTTCGGAAGTAAAAAATGTGTCCCGTTTCTTACCAAGTCCAACCAGGATGAACTATACCGGTACATGGCCGGGATATTGAGAAACAAGAAATGTTTCACCTACATTGTTGGTGGTCACTCCAACCACATCCACCTTGTTTTCAGCCTACATCGTACTGTTGCACTTTCCGATCTTGTCAGGGATGTTAAAAAAGCATCAGAGGAAATGATGTTCAAATCAAAAGGTAAATTCATCAGGTTCATCGGGTGGCAATCTGGATATGGTGGATTCACGTATTCATATAATTCGCGTGAACAACTGATCAGGTATGTGGAAAATCAGGAGGAACACCACAGGAGGATTAGTTTCAGGGAGGAATTAATTGGCTTCCTCAGGGATTTTGGGGTGGAATATAACGAAAAATACCTCTTTGAGTGATTTCCTATTCACCGCCTCCAGCGGTGGTTGGGTTACAAAAAACCCTCCCTGCCCGCACGCGGAAAAACAGAAGCTTCGGATAACACAGTCAGGATGACAAGGAGGTCAGGATGACAGGGTCTTTTGCAATGCCTGTTGCCAGTTGCGGATATGCCTGTCGACGGTGTCTTTATCCATGAACGGCTCGAAGACCCTGTCGGGTGACCAGTGCTTCTTAAGCTCATCGACACTGTCCCAGAAGCCTATGGCCAGTCCCGCAAGGTAGGCTGCACCAAGGGCCGTGGTCTCCATCACCGAGGGCCTTATCACATCGGCATTAAGAATGTCTGCCTGGAACTGCAGCAGGAGATTATTCCCCGAGGCTCCGCCATCAGCACGTATCTCGCTTAATCCCCTGCCAAAATCCGTTTCCATGGCCATAAGCACATCTCTCACCTGGAAGGCTATGCTCTCGAGTGCAGCCCGTGCAAAATGTCCCTTTGTTGTTCCCCGGGTGATGCCCGTTATGGTACCCCTAGCATGGGGATCCCACCATGGCGCACCAAGCCCCGCCAGGGCAGGTACGAAATAAACCCCGCCGTTATCTTCCACCGTGAGCGCAAGGGCTTCACTGGCCGGGGCATCTTTTATAATCTCCAGTCCGTCCCTGAGCCACTGAACGGCTGCACCGGCAATAAAGACCGAGCCTTCGAGTCCGTATACAAGCTCATCGCCTATCTGCCATGCTATGGTGGTAAGAAGCTTATTACCCGACATAACGGGCTTATCACCCGTATTAAGGATCATAAAGCAACCTGTCCCATAAGTGTTCTTGACCATCCCTTCGTCAACACAGAGCTGCCCGAAAAGAGATGCCTGCTGGTCGCCTGCAATACCGGCCACAGGCACCGTGAAGCCGGTAAGGGTGCTGTCGGTCATGCCATATATCTCAGAGCATGTCCTCACCTCGGGCATTACCTTCAGGGGGATGCCAAACAGTTTAAGCATGTCGTCATCCCATTCCAGGGTTTTTATATTATAGAGCATTGTGCGGCTGGCATTGGTGATATCGGTGGCATGCAGTCCCTTGCCGGGCCCTCCCGCAAGCTTCCACAGCAGCCAGCTGTCAACAGTGCCAAAGCATAAATCACCTTCCATGGCTTTCTGCCTGGCCCGGGGTACATTATCGATCATCCATTTTATCTTGGTGGCAGAAAAATAAGCATCAGGGACCAGCCCTGTACGGTTCTGTATCATTCCGTCAAGGCCATCATCAATAAGCTTATCACATATGTCTGCCGTACGCCTGTCCTGCCACACTATGGCGTTATACACGGGTTTGCCCGTCCGCCTGTCCCACAGCACGGCCGTCTCACGCTGGTTGGTGATGCCAAGGGCAAGGATGTCTCTTCCCTCCACACCGGCCCTGGCTGTCACTTCCGAGATCACCGACATCTGGCTTGACCATATCTCCAGAGGGTCATGTTCCACCCATCCGGGACGGGGATAGACCTGCCTGAACTCTTTCTTTGCCATGCTCACCACCTGTCCCCTGCTATCAAACAATATGGCACGTGAACTGGTGGTCCCCTGATCGAGGGCCAGTATGTATTTCTTATCCATTTTACACCGGGATTGATTTGAAGGGTCCAAGATACTTAAATATACCAAGGGAAGGAAAGAGGCTGTATCAAAAGTTGCTATTTTTGTCATCCTGACTGTGTTATCCGAAGCTTTAGCGGAGGATAAGCTAAGCGAAGGATCTAAGTTACTGATTATCAAAGGTCAGATTCTTCGCATTCGCTCAGAATGACAGTTATGAGACAGCCCCATATTATTTAGAACTGTTCTAAATGTTGACATTTAAGAAAAAAATTTACTCTACCGAAAACGTTTGAAACATAAGTGCCCGGAAGAGGATATTTATAAAATAACTTATTGCACTGATTTTAAATGATATAAGATGGACTTTTTTATGTATTTTTGATATAGATCAAGAAAACCAGAAAAAATCTTTCCCTATGAGTGACAAGATAAAAATGAAGCCTAAGCTCAGTTTCTGGCAGATATGGAATATGAGTTTTGGCTTCCTGGGTATCCAGTTTGGTTTTGCCCTTCAGAACGGCAATGTGAGCCGTATTTTCCAGACCCTTGGTGCCGATATAGATAGGATACCGATATTATGGATTGCCGCACCTGTCACCGGCCTTATCGTCCAGCCCATCATAGGGCATATGAGTGACAAGACCTGGGGCCGCCTGGGACGGCGCCGCCCATATTTTCTCACGGGAGCCATCCTGGCATCAATTGCCTTAATACTGATGCCTAACTCCCCTGCCCTCTGGATGGCGGTGGGCATGTTATGGATAATGGATGCTTCAATAAATATCTCCATGGAGCCGTTCAGGGCTTTTGTCGGTGATATGCTTCCCGACCGCCAGCGCACCCTGGGCTTCACCATGCAGAGCTTCTTCATTGGCATCGGTGCTTTTATTGCTTCATGGTTGCCTTATATACTGACCAACTGGTTCAATATATCGAACACCGCCCCCGAGGGCCAGATACCCGACACGGTGAAATATTCATTTTACCTGGGCGGCATCGTGTTCCTGCTTGCTGTGGTATACACTGTGTTTACCACAAAGGAGTATTCGCCCGAAGAGCTCAACAGTTTTGAGCGCAGTGAAAAGCCTGACAGGCCAAAAGATCTCGAGGATGTTGATGAAAAGTCAAAATATGTAAGGCGGGGCATTATCTGGACTTCTGTAGGTATAATCTTAGCCCTCCCGGTGATATATTTCAAGCTTGAGAAGGAACTGTATATACTGGCGGGTGGCTTTTCATTCTTCGGTATTTTACAGCTACTGAGTGCTCTTTATATCCATTACGGCAGGGAGCGGGGAGGCCTGGTAAGCATTATCACCGACCTTTACAGGATGCCTAAGACCATGGCACAGCTGGCCGTGGTGCAGTTTTTCTCCTGGTTTGCGCTCTTCTCCCTGTGGATATACACAACAGCGGCTGTAACATCCCGTATATACGGAACCTCGGATACCACATCCCTGCTATACAATGAAGGGGCCAACCTGGTAAGCGGCATGTTTGGATGGTATAACCTCTTTGCCGCTGCTTTCGGATTATTGATCCTGCCCTTTTTGGCCAGGGTGTTCAACCGTAAGATCACCCACTCGATAGCGCTTGTTGCAGGAGGCCTGGGACTGATATCGATATTTATAATCCACAATCCCCAGCACCTGATATTTTCCATGCTGGGAGTAGGCCTGGCCTGGGCCAGCATACTGGCTATGCCCTATGCCATACTCACAGGATCGCTTCCTACCAATAAGATGGGTGTATATATGGGCATATTTAATTTCTTCATTGTCATACCCCAGATACTGGCAGCAACAATACTGGGCTTCATGGTGAGGAACCTGTTTAACGGCGAGGCAGTGTATGCCTTGCTGGCGGGTGGCTGTTCGCTCCTGGTGGCAGCTGTCATTATCCTCTTTGTAGAGGACACAACCGATATACGTAAGAAAAAGAAAACCGACTTGCATCAATAAAATCAGTATTTAATAATTACAGTAAGGTACTTAATCTATGGATCGCAGCTATAAAATTGACGAATGGAAGATAATCGAGGAAGAGTTCAAGCCCGAAAAGAACCGTGCCTCGGAAAGCGTTTTCTCCATCGGGAACGGCCATATGGGGCAGAGGGCAAATTTCGAGGAGAGATACAGTGGTGACAGCCTCCCGGGCAGCTATATCGCAGGTATATATTACCCTGACAAAACGCGTGTTGGCTGGTGGAAAATTGGTTACCCCGAGTATTTCGCCAAGGTCCTCAATTCCCCAAACTGGATAGGCATTGATGTGAGCATTGATGATGAGCCACTTGACCTGGCAAAATGTGAAATACTGTCGTTCCGCAGGGAGCTGAACATGAAAGAGGGCATTCTTGCAAGGTCTTTCAGGGTGAGGATGAACAATGGCATTGTTGCCGAGGTCAATGCCAGCAGGTTTGTCAGCCTCGATGACCATGAGCTGGGCGCCATACAATATTCCGTCAGGCTGCCTGATCAAAAGGCACGGCTGGGCTTTAACGTCTTTGTCGATGGCAATGTGGTGAATGAGGACGCCAATTACGGAGAGATTTTCTGGAATGAGAGTAAGCGTGCAACGGACCATGGCACTTCACTGCTGGTAAGCACAACAAGAAAGACGAATTTTACCGTTGCCTTTGCCGTAGATTATGCCCTTTACAGGGATAAGAAAGAAGTGGATATTGATCCTGCCAGTCATAACAGGGAGAAATTTGCAGGTCATAGTTTTGAGATTGAGGCCGAAGCAGGTGAGGAATATACTCTGTATAAGTTTGCCGCCATACTCAGCTCGGAGAATAATCCTGTTGATGAGATCGGGCAGCTGGCAATGACCAGGGTCAGGGAAGCCTCATCGAAAGGATTCAGTGACCTGCTGGATGCACATAAAGAGGCCTGGCAGAAAAAATGGGATGAAAGTGATATAGTTATAAAAGGAGACCCGGCGGCACAGCAGGGTATCAGGTTTAATATCTTTCACCTTTACCAGACTTACCAGGGTGATGATAAGAGGCTTAACATAGGGCCCAAGGGATTTACGGGCGAGAAATACGGAGGCACCACTTACTGGGACACCGAAGCCTTTGCCTTTCCCTTTTACCTGATGACTTCCGATCTCCATGTTGCAAGGAACCTCTTGCTCTACCGCTACAGGCACCTGGGCAAGGCTATCGAGAACGCCGGGAAGCTGGGATTCGAGCACGGTGCCGCCCTTTATCCCATGGTAACAATTAACGGCGAGGAATGTCATAATGAATGGGAAATAACATTCGAGGAAATACACAGGAACGGTGCCATTGCTTACGCAATATTCAATTATATTGAGCATACGGGTGACAGCAGCTACCTGGAAGACTACGGACTGGAAGTGCTTATTGCTCTCTCGCGTTTCTGGAGACAGAGGGTGAACTACTCAGAACTCAAGATGAGATATGTTATTCTCGGTGTCACAGGGCCCAATGAATATGAGAATAACGTAAATAATAACTGGTATACCAATAAGGTTGCCTGGTGGACATTACAGTATACCCTCGAGTGCATCGGTGAAGTAAAGTCATCAGCGCCGGCAAAATACAAGGACCTGGCAGAAAGGACAGATTTTGATGAAGAAATAGAAACAATGGAATGGAAGGAGATAATAAAAAATCTTTATTTCCCCTATGATGACGAAAGGGATATCTTCCTCCAGCAGGAAGGTTACCTTGATAAGTTACAGCAGACAGCATCAGATATCAGGCCTGAAGAAAAACCTATCAACCAGCACTGGTCATGGGACCGTATACTGAGGTCGTGTTTTATAAAGCAGGCTGATGTAGTGCAGGGATTATATTTTTTTGAGGAAGAATATGATACCGAAACCATAAGGAGAAATTTTGATTTTTACGAGCCACGAACGGTGCACGAGTCTTCACTCTCACCAAGTGTCTATTCATTGATGGCCAGCCGTATAGGGTGGATAGACAAGGCATATGAGCTATACCTCAGGACGGCAAGGCTGGATATCGACGACATAAACAAGGAGGTGAAGGAAGGATTGCATATCACTTCCATGGCAGGAACCTGGCTGTCTATCGTGGAAGGTTTTGCAGGACTTAAGGTAAAGCAGCAAAAACTTTATATTAACCCGCTTATCCCTGAAGCATGGGAAATGTACTCATTTATGATACGGTTCATGAATAACCTGCTGAAGATAAGCATAAGCGAAGGCAGGACAGAGGTGGAGAACCTCTCAGATAAAGAGGTAAGCATCAATGTGGCGGGTGAGAAGAAAAGCATAGGTGCCGGAAATATTGAATTTTTTAAAATTTAAAACATAAAACCATGAAAAAGCAACAACTGTTATTGATAGCATATGCTCTCACACTTGCCCTGCTTATGGCAGCATGTGGTGGTGAAAGCAGCAAGGAAGAGGCTTCGGGTAAGCTGCCCTGTGACAAGCCGGTATGGAGTCGCGATGCCGTAATTTATGAACTGAATGTAAGGCAGTTCTCGGAAGAAGGCACTTTCAATGCCGTGGAGAGCAGGGTCGATGATCTTAAAGCCCTGGGTGTTGATGTCATCTGGTTCATGCCCGTACATCCCATTGGTGAGGTGAACCGCAAAGGAAGCCTTGGATCATACTATTCAATAAAGGATTTCATGGAGGTCAATCCTGAGTTCGGCACAATGTATGATTTCAAGTCCCTGGTCGACAGGATACACCACGCGGGCATGTATGTTATAATGGACTGGGTGCCCAACCACTCATCATGGGACAACCACCTGGCCGAGGAGCATCCTGACTGGTATGTAAAGGATTCAACGGGTAACTTCGTGTCGCCATATGACTGGACCGATGTGATACAGTTCGACTGGAGCAATGAAGACCTGCAGGAATATATGATGAATGCCTTGCTTTACTGGGTTGAATATGTTGATGTGGACGGTTTCAGGGTCGATCATCCCCATGTTACTCCTGCCGATTTCTGGCTCGAGGCACGGTTCGAGATGGAGGAGATAAAACCGGTGCTCATGCTGGCAGAGAATGAAGACAGGGTGGAGTTTTTGGATAAGGGCTTTGATGTGAACTATTCCTGGGAACTGCATCACCTGATGAACCAGGTGGCACAGGGCGAGGCCGAAGCAGCCGACCTGGACGAAGCCCTCCGGAGGGATTTCAATAAATTTCCTGATTATGCCTACAGGCTCAGGTTCTTAACTAACCATGATGAGAATTCATGGGCCGGTACCATTGAAGAAAGGCTGGGCGATGCACACGAGGCATTTGCCGCCTTCATGTATACCATACCGGGTGTGCCGCTTATATATAACGGACAGGAAGTGGGACTCAACAAAAGACTTGAATTTTTTGAGCGGGACCCGATAGAATGGCATGAGTCGTACCTGACCGATTTCTATACTTCGCTCAATACAATGAAAGAGGAAAACCCGGCACTGCATAACGGTGATTTCGGGGGTGATTTTGCAGTTGTTGAGCTTACCGGTGATGAAGATGTATATGCTTATTCCCGTACAAAGGATGATAACCTTGTCCTGAGCATAATCAATTTTGATGAGGAGTCAGCAGAGGTGAGCCTGGGTGGTGATGTTGCAGGGGAATATGTTAACTACCTCAGCGGCGTGCCCCTTAATGTCAGCAGTGAGGATACCATAGCCCTGGCCGGATGGGGGTATATGGTGCTGGTAGCAAGGTAGAGGAGATCCTCCTTCGCCCTCGAGAACTCGGGCTACGGAGGACGCAGTGCGAAAGGCGAGAGGCGAAAGGCGAAATGCGAGATGCGAAACGGAGCCCTGGAAGGGCTTAATAGCAATAGCCGGGGTTTTACCCCCGGGATGAAAGCCGAAAAAAAAACTCCCCCCCGCGCCGGCGGTTATTTTTTAATAAATTTGCGGGTGGCGGTGCGGCCGGCGGTGCTGAGGCGGATGAAGTAGATACCCCGGGGCAGTGTGCCCAGGTCTAATGAGTTACCTCCCTCATCTTTAAGCGAATATACCTTCCTGCCTGAAATGTCAAGTATATCAATATCAAGCGGCTGTCCTGAGTATTCCTCATCCAGCCTGATAAACAGAATATCATCAACAGGGTTGGGATAGACGGTGAACCATTGATCGCCCTCCTTTTCAAAAACGATATCGTCCACTGAAACCATCAGCGGCGGTTTAGCAAGCCTTTCAGATGTATAAATACGGTATTCCCCGGGTTCCAGGCTTATTATGGTTTGTGTGTCATCAATGTTTACTGAATCGCCGGTAAAATATTCGTACCACCAGCCTGTACTATGGAAGTCGCCGCCTATCATGCCCGTAGTAACGTCAAAATTACCCAGGACAATAACGTTCATTGATTCATGGCTTATCTTAATCCTTTTCTTCAATCCGTCATCAACAAGCTCAAAGTCGGAAGAAGAGAATGCGGGGTTCTCTCTCTTCAGCTTTATCAGGGCCGCAAAGGTCCAGTACAACCTGTTCCTCGCGGGTATATTGAAATAGTTCCACCTGATGGGCTTCTCCCCCGTCCTGCCGTTATAATCTATTGAGTAATCATAGCCCAGTTCTCCAAACTGCCAAAGCATCTTGGGGCCGGGGACGGTAAAAAAGCATGCTGCCGCCAGGCCCAGCCTTTTTATTGCCGTTCCGGGATATTGTATATCATAGCTGCCTGATGAATTACCCCAGCTAAGGTTTTTAACCATCATCCTCTCCTCGTCGTGGCTCTCCATGTATGTCACCAGGTGGGGAACAGTCCATCCCCTGGCCAGGTATGATCCCCAGGTTATTGATGCATTATAGCCCATTGACAGTTCCTGGTATCGATCACTCATCTTACCCCAGGGCATCATCCCGTATTCAGCCAGCTCTTTTTCTTCGGTGTTATCGGCAAAATGTTCAAGGATAACATAGAAATCAGGATCTATAGACCATATATGATCGGCATACATCTTCCATATGGCCACCCTGGAAGCATCGTAAGCGTTCCAGGCTGAAATACTGCCCCGGGTATTGTTCTGTGTGAATCCTTTTGACAGGTCGAAGCGGTAACCGTCGACCTTATATTCCTCTATCCAGTGGCTCATAACTCTTTTTGAAAATGCACGGGTGTATTCACTCTCATGGTTAAAATCATGAAAGACGTTAAAATCGTGTGTTGCCGTTACGTTATACCATGGATTTTCTGCCGTTACGTTATTGGTGGCATCGTTCCAGTAGAGGGCAGCCAGGGGTGATGAGCCCGTGGAATGATTAAGCACAACATCGAGTATCACGGCTATGCCCCGACGGTGACATGAATCCACCAGTGCCTTGAGATCATTTTTTGTGCCGTAATATTTATCGGGTGCCAGGTAGTAAGCGGGGTTGTATCCCCAGCTCAGGTTACCGTCGAATTCATTCACCGGCATCAGCTCGATGGCGTTCACTCCCAGGTTATCAAGGTAATCGAGTGTGTCGATAAGTGTGAGGTAATGATGTGTATCCAGGAAATCACGCATGAGGAGCTCGTATATAACGAGGCCCTCTTTAGCGGGACGCACAAAATCGCTTACCGTCCACTCATATTCGGGTTCTGCCGTTTGCAGGATTGATACCAGGCCTGTTGTCTTGCCTTCGGGGTATCCTATCAGGCCGGGGTAGGTATCTTCGGTGATATATTTATCATTCCATGGGTCAAGCACCTTTTCGGTATATGGATCACCTATCCTTATTGATTCGTCAACAAGGTACTGGAACCTGTATTCCTGTCCGGCAGTCAGCCCGTCAATACTTATCCAGAAGCGTTCGCCGCCGGGTGTCTTTTTCATATATCCCTGCTCAGAGGGTATCCAGTTATTAAAATCGCCCAGGACAAAGGCATCTGACTTGCCCGGTGCCGTCAGTACCAGGGTCACCGAGTTGTCGCCTGTATAGTTTATCCCGTCTTTCATGCCGGTGGGAACTTCCCCCGTTACCGGGTCGCTTTTTACAAACATGTACAGTGAGTCAGATGCTATATCAGGCAGGGCATAGGCATTGATCTTAATCCATTTACCGCCGTATTCATCTGCAGGCACCGTATAAGTGAGCAGTTCCGGATCATCACTTTTGTATGTTCGCACATCATCAATGAAGAGCACCAGTGAGTCGGCAAGGGTAGCCGATGCCTCAATTGCCAGGTCTTCATTCAGTGCAGAAATAACAGACTGTTCAGACGGATTTGTTATGGTAACGTTCAGGCCTGCTTCAAACACATCAACAAAGAGGTCTGCCGTTTGCAGGTCAGCGCTGGCGTCACGAAAGACGAAGGCCAGTTTAACCACATCCTCATCGCCGGTCATATTGGGATAGAACTCCTCTATGCTGGGTGATATTTCCAGCTTATACCGGTACTCACCCAGGTAGGTAAGCTGGGGCTGGTTGGAGTTATTACCCCAGTCACCGATAACATTAACCCAGTCACTGTTGCCTGAAAGTATCACGCCAGTATGGGTATACAGGTCGCCGGTGTAATTATTCAGCTCTCCCGTATCTTCATCACTGTTATAATAAACGGTTATGGGCTGCCCCATGGTTACTATTGAGGGGCTGGTTTCTATGATCTGCGCCGGCAGTGTCACGGTCATGAGAGCCAGCAGCAGGGTCCAAAATATTTTATTCATAACGACCCGGATTAAGTTTATTGAATTTCCAGTATATATGGTTTGTGCGGTGACAATTTTATTTTATCACCCAGTTCATATTGCCTGCCGCTAAGTACATCCTTACCTGATCTTTTACCGTCAAGCATTTCGCTGAACCGTTCCAGGTCCAGTTCGTATGGTGAGGCATTTTTATTAATTATCACCATTACCATGTCATTCTCATTATACCTGAAATACACATAGGTATTATGGTCAGGTGCAAAATGGGTGAGCTTACCCGTATGTATCACCTCTGCCGTTTTGCGCCAGTTAAGAAGTTTTTTAAACAGCTTTTGCATTTTCTTTTCTTCCTTTCCCATTCCCTGGCCTGTAAAGGCATTCACCTTATCGCCGTCCCATCCTCCCGGAAAGTCCTTGCGTATATGTCCATGGTCATCACCTTCCTTATGGGTCATCAGTATTTCAGTGCCGTAGAAGATCTGGGGTATGCCCCTTGTTGTTAAGAAGTACACTATCCCGTTCCTGAAGAGGTCGCGGTTCATGTCCATCTGCATATAGAACCGCGGCATATCGTGGTTATCGGGAAAGACAACCAGCTTATAAGGGTCAGGGTAAATGAAGTCATTGGCCAGCATCTCGTATATTTTCAGGAGTCCGCCGTCCCAGTCTTCTTTCCCGGTCAATCCCTTGCTTACGGCATCCTGGAGGGGGAAATCCATGAGGCTGGGTAATTCACCCTCATAGCCATCCTTATTATCCTGTCCTTTTTGCCAGTAGGATACTATTGCCGGGTTCAGGCTCCACTCTTCGCCCACGATATTAAAATACGGATATTCTTTTCTGACCCTCCTGTTCCACTCGGCCATCATATGTTTATCGGGATAGGGATATGTATCCATTCGTATTCCTGCTATGCCCGCATATTCTATCCACCATATGCTGTTCTGAATAAGGTATCCGGCCATAAAAGGATTTTCCTGGTTAAGATCGGGCATGGCGGGGGCAAACCAGCCGCCAATCATCCCTTCTTTATCTGTTTTCGAGGCATATGGATCCTGGTTTACCGTACGCCTGTGGTTTGTACGAACAAATTCAGGGTGGCTTAGCCAGTCGTCAGCGGGAAGGTCATCCATCCACCAGTGACCGGTGCCACAATGGTTGAAGATCATATCCATGATCACCTTCATCCCCTTTTCTTTTGCTTCCCTGATCAGTTCAACATAATCGTCGTTGGTCCCGAAACGCCTGTCCACCTTATAAAAGTCAGTGGCTGCATAGCCATGATATGACCACTCTGCCATGTCGTTTTCGAGGACGGGATTAAGCCAGATGGCTGTAAATCCCATATCTGCAATATAGTCGAGGTGGTCCCTTATTCCTTTTATATCGCCTCCGTGCCTCCCATAACGTTTCCTCCGGTTGAGACCTTCCTTCATCCCTTCGACCTCATCATTGGAAGGATCACCGTTAGCAAACCGGTCGGGCATGATAAGGTACATCACATCCGTGTTATCAAAGCCTTTTCTCTCAGCTGATCCGGCTTCCCTTTCCAGCAGTTCATATTCTTTTTCAAAAGTATTATCCCCATCATCCGTGAACTGAATCCTAAATGTACCGGCTTCTGTTGCCGGGGACAGGTCAAGATTGATAAAGACATAATTATTGTTATTTGTACGGTCAACGGACACAAGGCTTAGTCCGTCATAATCAACATTCACCCTGTAATCGGCAATATCCTCACCATGCACCATCAGTTGCAGGCCGGGGTGCTTCATTCCTGCCCACCAGAATGGAGGTTCGATGCGATCGACCGGGGCTTGTGATTTAACAGATACAGTCATAATGGCAATAGCTGAAAAGAGTAATAATTTTATTTTCATTATCAAAAGGTATAATTAAAAGTCATATAATCCATGCCCTGAAGGACATCTCCCTGAAAATCGAAGAAGGTATTACAATCAAAAGCTGATCCCGTGCCCCACTGTGTTTTTGCATTTGAGCTTATCCATGCCGGTTCCCAGTAGAATATGCCCTTACCGCCGCCATCGATTATTTCCTGTGTGAGTTTCTTGAGGTATTTATATTGTCCGGCTTCTGTTGCAGGATAATTGGCTTCCATTTTATCAACATCTATTATGTTGGGGTATGAATCATCGTTCTCCAGTGTCCAGGGGTAGGCTGTTTCGAGTACCATTACATCTTTGCCATAAGTCTCTTTAACCTCTCTTATATAGTCACTAAGCTCATTCAGTGAAGTCGATGACCATATATAATAATAAGACATTCCTATTATGTCATATTCAGCCAGCCCTGCCTGGCTGAGGCCGCTGAGCCAGTTATCCACATTTTCAGGTTGTGCGACATGTATAAGGACCCTTGTATCCACAGAACTTTCAGCTGCTGCGTCCCTCACTGCATTTATTGCCCTGTTTATGAGACTGATAAACTGGGCAGTATTGTCCCACCTGTTGCCGTGGGGGAGGACGAATCCCGGGTTTATTTCATTACCCACCTGGACATATTCAGGCATTAGGCCTTCGCCATCAAGCTTGCTCAGTGTATGATAAGTATAATTATAGATGCTGTCGCCGAGTGTTGCGGGGTCGAGTCCTTCCCATGCAGCCGGCGGTACCTGCTTGCCGGGATCGGCCCAGTTATCCGAATAATGAAAGTCGAGCAGGACCCTCATCCCCTCTTCTTTAGTTCTTTGTATACCCAGGCGTACATCTTCAAAATCATGATACATCTTATCACCTCCATACAGGTCGGCTGTCCATTGTGGGGTATGGAAAAGGCGGAAACGCACTGCTCCCGTTCCGTATTTTCTGAATATAGTGTAGGGATCAGTCACCTTACCCGAATCGAGATAGCGACCGCCATGGTCAAGTATTTCATTTACATAGCTCAGGTCGGCGCCCATAAGGAAGGTATCGGGGCTGTAAAACACCCTCTCTTCTTTATTATCATTTACTTCATTCTTATTACAGGAAAGCATTGAAATGAAGGCAA
The DNA here is from genome assembly GCA_034659275.1 of Bacteroidota bacterium. GTDB lineage: Bacteria > Bacteroidota > Bacteroidia > Bacteroidales > VadinHA17 > UBA9300. Next base: position 14,059 of record JAYEGY010000084.1, read on the forward strand.
GCGCAAGTATAAGCAATATTGATCTTATCATAATGTAAACAGTTTAACACCGGTGAGCTATCAAGTTACTAAAAGAGGATAAAAAAAGGTTGTGAAGAAAGAAGTTTTCTCTCAACACAACCCTTTTCCGAATCCAAAATCCTAATTTTTAACTATCGTGTAAGTGTAAATTGCCTGGCTCAGATCGAGCGTAATGGTATAGTTACCTGCTTCAGGTATAGGAATATTAGATCCTCCTGCTTCTACAATGCCATCCGGCTCGTCATCACCATAGTTGAGAGCCCAGTCATCATTAGCGCGGAACTTGAGATCACCTGCCTGGAGGTCGAGGGTAACTTCAAGAACGTCATCGGTGTCATTATAGGTCATATCCACATCCACGCTCCAGTCGTAAGGAGGCACGGCTCCACCTATTATACCCCATTCGGTGCGTAATATTGAATATGTTGCTGTTCCCAGGTCAGCTTTTATCCTGTGCAGACCGGGGTCAGTGTTTATCATAATATTATTACCTCCCCAGCTGCCTATCTGCAGGGTACCCGAGGTACCTGAAGGATCCGGATCACCTATTGTATTATCCTCTTCCCATGCAGGCACTTTAAGTAATTTAAAGTAACTGGGATTGTCATAAGTATAGATATATCCCTCGTACCTGTCGTTAAAGCCTGCCGACCAGATCACCGAGGATGAATCACCGGCATTCCAGCCATTATGATCGCCCGGAACGAAGAGTCTCGGGTATATAATAACCTTTTCGAAGGGGGTGAGGGTAAAGCTGATCACATTGGAATAGATGGTATCTATCTCTTCATGCAATACAGCCATTATCCTTGCTTCCAGGTCCACCGGTTCTTCGGGGGTGGCATCCATTGCCATCAGGATGCCATTTATGTCACCCACCGTGTGAGCTATACGTTGGCCGTTGGTATGACCAAGGTTTTTATATTCAGCAAAATTATTTCCCGCCAAGTCCATTTGCAAGAAATATGTTGCTGCGGCCTTGAAGCCGTAGTCAGCCTTGGTCCAGGTAAAGGCTATTATATCGTCCTCATTTTCCTCAAGGAGTACTTCACTGTCGCCTGCCAGAGCACTTCTCAATACCGGTCCGGTAAGTGTGTCTGACAGGAATGGTCCTTCCTTGTCTTTTTCGCAAGACTGGAAATATATCACTCCCAGTATTGCCATTAATATGATAGTTACTTTCTTCATAGCTATTGTTTTTCTAGTTTTCACCATATCCGGGGTTTTGCTCCAGCTTTGGATTTGCTCCACGGTCGGCATCCGGTATAGGGAACAGTTTATATTTCGGATCTGTTGTTATCCCGTCTTTTGCCGCACCTTTAAACTGCCAGAGATAATCTCCGCCCGTGAATAAACCGAAGCGTATAAGATCAGTCCGGCGATATCCTTCAAAGTATAATTCCCTGCCTCTTTCATCCAATATCCAACGGAGTGTAAGCTGGCCGGCTGATATTTCCCCTGAAGGACCTTCATATGCCCTGTTGCGTACCAGGTTAACATATGTAATAGCATCGTTTGCATGTGAGTTAGTAGCCCCGCGCAGGTGTGCTTCGGCATACATCAGGTATACATCGGCCAGCCTGAAAAAGGGAATGTCGGTATCGGGGTGAGTAGGATCAGATCCTGCCACACCTTCGGAGGTGAGATTCGTCCATTTCGTCAGGCGGTAGCCTTCGGATGGCTCAAACTGGTCTTCAATATCCAGTGTCTGACCATCGGTCCAGATCATAGCCCTTTTATCGGTTGCTCCTGTTACGTCAGGGAAGACCGAAACAAATTCCCTTATAGTCCTCAGACCGTTCCATGCTTCGCTTGTTCCCCAATCGGCGGGCACCATTGTCCCACCCACTGTTCCACAGACAAGGAAGGTGGTACCGCCCCATGTCTTGATGGACTGACCGTCCTGGGGGATTGCAAAGATTACACCACTTGCATTATGGTTATCGGCCATGAAAAGCTCAGGATAAAAGTCATGAAGGGTAAAGCCTGCATTGATAACATTCTGGCAATTGGTAATCACACCGTCATAGTTAGGCGTCCCGGTATACACTTGCGCATTCAGGTAGAGTTTAGCGAGGAGTGTCCATGCTGCCGCCTGGTCAAAACGACCGTAGTCATTTGTCATGGGCGCTGGCAGCTCATCAACTATGGCGATCAGTTCAGCCTCGACATAGTCATACAGGTCAGCCCTGCTTATCTGCTCCGGCAGGAATGATCCCACGTCGTCTTCTTCGGTTACGAAGGGTACGTTGCCAAACATATCGAGAGCGTGGTAATATGCCAGTGCACGCATCATACGTGCTTCGGCCCTGTAGCCTCTTATCGTTTCCTTTTCAGCCTCAGAGAATCCCCTTTCATCCAGCTTGCTGTCGGCTGACTCCCTGATAAACTCATTACAAATGGATATCTGGTAGAATACCCTTGAGTACATATTTGTTATAAACTCGTTTGAAGGCGACCAGTCCATTTCCTGGTAATCCCTGAGGTTACCATCGTTCCATGACAGTATAGCTTCATCGGTAGGCAGCTCCTGTGCGTAGAAGTATGCCCTGTGGTACTGTCCGAATCCCTCATCCAGTCCGCTCAGGTCATTCATACCATGCGGTCCCTGCTGACCACTCACAGCCAGCCCGGCATATACTTTTGCCAGTACTAATTTGTAATTGGCCGCATCCTGATATACTGTTGCAGACGTTACAACGTCGTCGTCAAGAGGCACTGTATCAAGGTCATTAATACAGGATGTCAGCGACATAATAATGCTTACAACTGCAACAACTGATATTTTGATATATTTATTCATTTCCTTATTCTTTTAACATTAATAAGTCAGACTAACACCAAAGAGGAAGGTCCTCGGGCGCGGGTATATATTATTGTCAATACCGTTTGCCACTTCCGGATCAAGTCCCCTGTATTTAGTTATCAGCAGGAGATTTTCTGCTGACGTATAGAGCCTGAGATTAAGTTTACCTGATAGCAGGTTATCAAAGTTGTAACCCAATGATGCATTGTCAATCTTCAGGTACGAACCGTTCTCAATGTAGTAATCAGAGAAATATTTTGGGTTCTCAAATTGCGTTTCCAGGAGGTTCCTGTTGGCATTACCCAGGCATCCCGAAAGGTAGATGCTGGCATATGAGCCGCTATTTGAGAAATTATTATTATAGACATAATTTCCAAGGGCCACTCTTCCATTAAATGAAAAATCGAAGTTTTTATACCTGATCATTGAATTGAAGCCCATGAAAATATTGGCGTCAGGATCTTTATACCTGTACCTGTCTTCCACGGTTATTGTTCCGTCACCATTCCTGTCGACATACAATCCTTCAATTGGCTTTCCATCCTGGTTGTATACCTGTTCCCATACATAGAATGAGTAGTGAGGATGCCCCACGCTGTGTATCTGTATGGTATTGCCAACAGCACCCGAGATACCTCCGACCATTACACCTTCATAATCGGGGTCGTCAACGAGGGTCAGCTTGGTTATCTTGTTCTCGTTATAGGTAATGTTAAAGCCGGCATCCCATGAGAAATCGGTTTTGGAGATAATTACACCGTTAATTGTGAATTCTATACCCCTGTTTTCCATGTTACCAACGTTAGTAAGTATCTGGTTCGTGAGGTTGGTACCCGCGGGTATGGGTATGGTATTGATAAGGTCTCTTGTAAACCTGTAATAGGCATCAATTGCACCTGTGATCCTGTTGTTCAGGAATCCGAAATCGAGGCCTACATTATAAGTATCTGTCTCTTCCCATTTGAGGTTTACATCATAGCCCTCGGGTCTCAGAGTGGTGATGTAAGTATTGCCGAACAGGTACCTTGCATTATCTTCACTGTAGGTATACCTTGCAAGGTAAGGATAGTCATTGGCACTAATATCCTGCTGACCTGTTACCCCGTATCCCAGTCTTATTTTGAGAGTGGATACCGGGCTGCCTGCCATAAACTGTTCTTCGGCAATATTCCATGCCAGTGCCACTGAAGGGAATAATTCCCAGCGTGTTTCAGGTGAGAATTTTGATGATCCGTCCTGGCGGAGCGTAAAGGTTACCAGGTAACGATCCATAAAGACATAGTTAAGTCGCCCGAAGAACGACACCAGGTAACTTTCTGTTTTATAGTCAGTGTCCTGGTTCAATATCGTTTCGTTGAAATTGGTGGAGTAATAAGTTCCTTCCCTGTAAAAATGCTGCCATGAATAACCGGCCACTGCATTTAAACGGCTGCTTAGCTCCGGCAGTTCTTTATTATAGGTGAAATAGAAATCCAGCAGGGAGTTTTGTTTCCCCTGTTTATAACTGGATTTTTCGCCACCACCATTTACGGGATCATAACCCCATGGAGCTTCCTGTGGAACAATTATTTCGCCGTTACTGCTTGATCCGTCATGCCCGACATTAAGCCTTGCGCTAAGCTCAGGGAGGAAATGCATTTTATATTCCACCTGGAGGTTACCGATGATCCTGTTAACCGTTGAAACATCGTCCCTCATCATGAGTTGAGCCATAGGGTTGGTTGTAGCCGTGAAGAAGGGCGATCCATCGGGATTGGTCCATGTAAAATAACCACCGTAGGGACTGTCTTCATCATAGACCGGGTGCGTGGGGTCCATTGATACAGCTCCCCCGATTGCACCCCTGTTAGCAAAAGTATTGTCGACATTCATCCCTTTAATATTAAGATCAAGGGTGAGATGATCATCCAGGAATGAGGGGTTGAGGTTCAGAGAGCCGGTTGCCCTTTTCAGGTTATCCGTTTTAAGAATACCGTCCATATCCGAATAACTCAAAGAGACACGGTAGGGAAGGTTCTTATAGGCACCCGAGAAGTTAAGGTTATGGTCGTGGCTCACCGAGGTGCGGTAGATCTCGTCCTGCCAGTCGGTGCTGGCCGTCCCAAGGAGGTCGGTCACATTACTGTTACCTGCATACTTTTCAAGCACCAGGTCACGATACTCATCGGTGTCAAAAACGTCCACCTGGTTGAAACGTGAACTTACTGACACGCTACCGTTGTAATTAATCTGCAATGGCTGGCCGGTTTTGCCCTTCTTGGTTTCAATAATTATTACACCATTGGAGGCCCTTAAACCGTAAATAGCGGTTGCTGAAGCATCCTTAAGCACTGTAAACGTTTCAATATCAGAAGGGTGAATGGTGTTGAGGGGGTTCCTCATACCTGACACTCCTTCATTATCAAGCGGGACACCGTCAATCACGATAAGCGGGTCATTACTGGCAGACAGTGACGAACCACCCCTGATCCTGATAGTTGCCCCTTCACCGGGAGCACCACCACCATCGGTGATCTGCACACCTGCAATCTTACCAACAACAAGCTGCTGCGGGGATGTTATCTGCCCCCTGTTAAAATCTTCAGATTTGACAGCTGAAACAGAGCCTGTTGCATCTTTCTTGGGAGTTGTACCATATCCTATGGAAACAACCTCCGCAATCTGCATCACGTCGTACTCAAGTTCGACATTTATAGTAGTACGGTTATTGACAGGTATCTCCTGTTCAACATAACCGATAAAGGAGAACACCAGTGTGGCATCAGGATTAACCTGTATGCTGTATTCCCCTTCAGCATTGGTGGTTGTACCCCTTGTTGTACCTTTTACAAGTACATTAACTCCGGGTAAAGTAATCCCCTCCAATGCGTCAGTAACCGTTCCGGTGACAGTTATCTGCTGGCCGAAAAGGATACTGCTCATCATAATACCGGCGACGAAAAGCATCAGTCGCCGAATCAATAATCTGTTCATGGATTTTTGTTTATTAACGGGTTACACATTTCTAAGGTAATATATTAGTATTAAATAGGCTCGGGTAAAATATATTCAGGTTTTCCAGGTATACAGTAATAATTTGAAATATATAAAAAATTATTCATTTTGTAAGACCAATACGTAAATTTCGGAAGTTTATTATTGCTATCCAATTCTTTCCCAGTATTTTACTGCAATCGTTTCCGCAAACGTTTGAAATCACCGGTTTATCCATTAACTGACTGATGCGAAATAGAAAAAAAATAATTACTTTTACCTGAACGGTCTTATTTAGACGGATTATGCACAAGGAAAATGTAACAATAAAAGACATTGCCAGGGAGCTCGAGATATCCCCTTCCACGGTATCGAGAGCGCTGAAAGACCACCCTGATATAAGTCCGGAGACAAAAAAACTGGTGAATACCCTTGCCGATAAATGGAATTACAGGCCCAACCCCATTGCACTGAGCCTTAAAGGGGGCAACAGCCATACAGTGGGTATCGTTGTCCCTGAAATAATTCATTATTTCTTTTCATCGGTGATAAGCGGGATAGAGGATTATGCCAACGAGCATGGTTATAATGTCATGATATGCCAGTCAAACGAGGAGTACGAAAAAGAGGTTAACAGTATACAGACCCTTGTTAACAGCCGTGTTGACGGTATACTTATCTCCCTTGCCAAGCTAAGCCGTAACATGGAACATTTTCACCAGTTAAAGAACCGGGACATACCCATTGTCTTTTTTGACAGGATATCCACGGAGGTGGAGAGCGACAGGGTTGTTGTGGATGATGCCGAGGGAGCATACATGGCCACCAAGCATCTTATTCTTGAGGGGAGGAAGAGGATAGCGCACCTCTCGGGGCCTGCCAACCTGGTTATTTCCAAAGACAGGATTGATGGTTACATACGGGCATTGAACGAATTCCAGTGCAATGTTACCGAAGAAAACATAGTGAAGTGTGACCAGATACAGGAAGCCGAGTGGATAGTCCCCAGCTTAATGAAAAGGACTCCGCCACCTGATGCTTTCTTCTGTGTTAACGACTTTACGGCAGCACAGACCCTGAAGATAGTCAAAAAGCTTGGTTACAGGGTTCCCGAGGACGTGGCCATTGTTGGATTCACCAACGGCCAGCTTTCCGGCCTCACCGACCCGGGGCTGACCACTGTTGACCAGCATGGTTATGATATGGGTCGGGAAGCTGCCCACCTCCTCCTTGACAGGATAAAGGACAGGAGCCTGCCCTACCGCAACAGGGTGATAAAGACGGACCTGGTGGTGAGGGGAAGCAGTGTAGCAGAATAGGGGCCCGCCTACGTCCTACGGACTTCGGCGGACGAAGCAGGGAGCAGGGGGCAGGGAGCAGGGAACTATTAATTATTAATATTCGATTTTCAGGGCAAAGGCCAGGTCAGAGGGTATTTTTTTTGCAGGGATGGTGATGATGCATTCATCGCCTGATCTGCGCCATTTAAGCTTGCCCCTTGCTCCCAGCATCTCGATAACAGAACCTCGGGGTATTTCTATGCCGCTGATGTATATTTCTTCGGGCAGCTGTTCACCTTCGTCCAGCAGGTAAATTGCATATAACCTATCTTCCCCCTTTGATGTGTAACATATCTTACCTTCCTTATAAGGCTCTATTGCCCGTGTTTCATAGATAGCCTCTGCATTAATATCCATCCAGCCCCCTAGCTCTTCCAGCAGCTCATAAGCCTCATCATGCCATCTCCCATCAGGACCGGGGGCAATATTGAGAAGCAGGTTGCCTCCTTTGGCTACTATATCAACAAGCATGTGAACAGCTCTTCTCCCGCTCATATATTTTGCACCGGGAGTCCACGACCACCCTCCCCCGGATATTATGCATGACTCCCAGGGATAGGGAAGAGCCTTTTCAGGGACCGTATTTTCCGGGGTGAGATAATTCTGGTTCTTGCCATACACAGCCCTGTCAACAACGATGAGGCCCGGCTGCTTCAGCCTGGCTTTGCTCACCAGCTCATCCATCCGTATATCCTGGTTTTGTATCCTCTGAGGCTTGTCTATATTCATTGTTTCATAAGCTTTTCTCACTTCCCCGGGGCTGCGTTTTTTTACCCAGCCGCCGTCAAGCCAGAGGATATCCACCTTACCGTAGTCTGTCATGAGTTCCATTATCTGCTTATGGGTGAGCTCCACAAATTGCTCCCAGCGGTCAGAGTGATTATTTACGCTGTAGTTAACATTCCTGTCGGGTGTGGCGAAATAGGGCCACCAGTAATATTCACTGTGCCAGTCGGGCTTTGAGAAATAAGCACCGGCCCACATACCTTCTGCCCTGAAGGCATCGAATATTTCCTTTGTGATATTTGCACGGGGATGGGTGTGAAAAGGTGTTTTGCTATCAGTTATTTTATAATCAGTATACTCGGTATCAAACATGCAGAAGCCGTCATGGTGTTTGGTAGTGAAGATCACGTACCTCATACCTGCATTTCTTGCTGCTTCTGCCCATTTGCCAGGATCAAAACGGACAGGGTTGAAAGTGGTCTGCAGGTTTTCATATTCCTTTTTGTATTCTGTATAATCATCATTGTCCCTCTTGCACCATCCTTCATCTTCTGAACATATCGACCAGGATTCCACCACCCCCCACTGGCTGTATGGGCCCCAGTGCATCAGCAGGCCGAATTTCAGGTCCTGCCACCGATCCAGCTTCTCGAGAACAAGGGGGTCGGTTTCGGGCACATACCTGCCGGTATGGTGCTGGGAGAATAAGGCGGTTGATAGTAGAACGGATAACAGAATAATTATCAGTGCTTTCATAACAATCATCATAAAATTTAACAGACCTAAGATAAAAGAAATTTGGTTTTTATTAGTTTTTTACCTTTACCTTCAAAAGAATCTTTTTCGTACATTTACATATTAACCTAAAAAACCGGAATATGATCAAAGAAAGACTCATAGGATACATCGAAGACAGTATCAGGAAAAACTGGACTATCGAAGCACTCTCAAATTACAAGGGAGACGGCTACACCTATAAGGAAATAGCTGAAAAAATGATAAAGTTGCACCTGATCTTCGAAGAGGCCGGTCTCGGGAAGGGAGACAAAGTATCTCTTATCGGTAAAAACTCGGCTAACTGGTGCATTGTATACCTGGCAACAGTCACTTACGGTGCGGTAATAGTACCTATACTACCGGATTTTAAAAAGGATGACCTTTTAAACATAATCAGTCATTCTGATTCCAAGTTCCTGGTGATTGATAAAAATATAATGGACAACCTGGAATATGAAAAAATGCCTGCGGTGAACAATGTGTTGTATACCGAGGATTTCAGTTATGACTATGGCAAGGATAAAGAAGTCAAAAAGCTGGTTGGAGACATTGACAAAGTTTTTTCTGAAAAATACCCCGAGCTTACGCCGGACATGATCAAATTTTCAGATATTGACAATGAAGAGATTGCCGTTATCTCCTACACTTCGGGCACAACAGGCTTTTCTAAGGGAGTAATGGTGCCCCATCGCAGCCTGGCCGCCAATATCAGGTTTGCACAGAACAATATGCCGCTTGAGCCGGGTGATGATATAGTCAGCTTTCTGCCCCTGGCACACACCTACGGTTGCGCCTTTGAGTTTCTATTTCCTTTCACCTATGGCTGCCATATCACCATACTTACAAAGACACCATCACCGCAGATAATAGTCCAGGCATTCAAGGAAATAAGGCCCAGACTTATTCTGTCGGTTCCACTCGTTATAGAAAAAGTATACAAGAAGAAGGTCTTACCGGTATTGAACAAACCTGTGATGAAAATCCTGCTTGCCATACCGGGCATAAACAAGATTTTAATAAATAAGATAAAAAAGTCCTTATATGAATCGTTTGGAGGTAATTTCCACGAGATGGTGATCGGGGGAGCGGCTTTTAATGCCGATGTTGAAAAATTCTTCAAGAATATAGGCTTCCCCTTTACCGTTGGATACGGAATGACAGAGTGTGGACCGCTTATCAGCTATGCATCATGGGATACCACAAAACTGGGAGCCTCCGGCAGGCCCGTGGATACTCTGGAAGTTACAATTGATTCAGAAAACCCCCAGAAGGAGGTTGGTGAGATAATACTGCGGGGCGATAACGTAATGCTGGGATACTACAAAAACGAAAAAGCAACAAAAGAAGTTATTGATGAAAATGGATGGATGCATACCGGAGACCTTGGCATAATGGATGAAGAAGGAAATATCTTTATCAAAGGACGCAGCAAGAGCCTCCTCCTGGGACCCTCGGGGAAAAATATTTACCCTGAGGAGATTGAGTCAATAATCAATAACCAGTACCTCGTTGGAGAATCTGTTGTCATCATGGAGGATAATAAACTGGTGGCACTTGTTTATCCTGATTTCGAACAGATGGAGAAGGATGGCATAAGCAAAGACCAGCTGGATGAGATCTATGAGAAGACAAGGGAGGAAATAAATGAAAGGCTGCCCGAGTATATGAATGTCACCAGGATCAAGATTTCCGAGGAGGAGTTTGCCAAAACCCCCAAGAGAAGCATTAAACGCTTTCTGTATACCAAGTAATCAATACTGATCATCACATGAGCAGGCTGCACAGGTACCTCATAGTTGTGGCAGGGGGCAGGGGATTGAGAATGGGTGCCGAAATGCCCAAGCAATTCCTTTTGCTTGCCGGCAAACCAATGGTTTTTCACACCATCGATAAGTTTCTTCAATATGATCCTGATATTGAACCTATCATAGTGTTACCCGAAGGTAATGAGGGGAAGTGGAAAGAATTATGCGAGCAATACGATTTTGCTCACCAACATAATATAATAAAAGGAGGGAGCGAGAGGTATGACTCGGTCAAAAACGGTCTTTCACTCGTAAGACAGAAATCGCTGGTGGCAGTGCATGATGCCGTAAGGCCTCTTGTTAGCATGGAAACGATAGACAGGTGCTTCACGGTGGCGGAAAAGAAGGGTAATGCCGTGCCTTTTGTCAAGCCTTCCGAATCAGTGCGGGAAATATTTGATGATAAACGGAACAGGCCCCTTGTGCGCGACAGGGTAGCCCTGATACAGACACCCCAGGTGTTCAGGTCGGATATCATCCTTACAGCATACGCCCGGGTGTACAAGCCGTCCTTCACCGATGATGCTTCCGTTGTTGAAGCCGCCGGGAATAAGATAGAGATGGTGAAAGGGAATGTTGAAAACATAAAGATAACGACAACGGTAGACCTGGATATTGCAGAAACGATTATAAGAATGAAGTATTAATTATGAGAGGCGAGAGGCGAGAGGCGAGAGGCGAGAGGCGAAAGAAATTACGAAACATGAATTAATTTACTTATATTTGATTTTATACTCGCTGCATAAAAATGTCAGAAGCATTATTAAATAGAACAAAGAAATTTTGTTTAGATGTCATTGCTCTTGCCAAAAAATTGCCTAATACCTTTCTCGGCAACTATGTCAGGATGCAGATTACAAGATCCGGATGCTCTGTGGCTTCAAATCATCGGGCAGCCAGGCTGGCTCAGAGTAAGGCTGGATTTGTAGCTAAAATAAGTATCGTTATTGAGGAAGCTGATGAATGTTCATTCTGGTGTGAAATTATACAACACGAAAAGCTACTGAATAATCCATTATTAGATAAGGTTTACAAAGAAGCTAATGAGATTACTTCAATTTTTATAGCTACCAGAAAAACCATCGAAAAATATAATAAATAATTTTCATTCATATCTTTCACTTCGCATTTCGGATCTCATTTCGCATCTCGCATTTCGCATCTCGCATTTCGCATCTCGCATTTCGCAATTCGCATCTCGCATCTCGCATCTCGCATCTCGCATCTCGCATCTCGCATCTCGCATCTCGCAATTACTTTTATTGTTCTTACCCCAAACCCTGGCACCATCATTCCGTTCTTATAGCTACTCTCAATTTCCCCATCAAAGCCACTGATCCACACTTCCGCCGGTTCATCCCTGAAATTTATGTTCAGCTTTTCCGGTGCGCCTCCGGCGTTGTACAGGCGTATCAGGTAGCCATCTTCTGCCGGTACCAGGCCAGTGCATATAATATTGTCATTAGTGATCCTGAACAGTGGTTCCATTCCCCTTTCGGCATTGCTTTCAGGAAGAAGCACCAGCCTCTCTGCTTCCTCAATAGCGCTTTTCTCTGATATGGCAGAATTGAACATGCCGTGGGGATGCAACACATACCTGAAGGTGATCTTACCTTCCTGCCCTGCCCTGTAATTTGTTTCCCAGTAGTTATTCATGATATAGGAATATATGGTCTGGCTCTCAGGGGTGTCGCTCACCCATCCGTAAGCTATGGCATCCGTGCTTATATCACCAATTTCTATCAGTGGTGCATCAAGGCTTATATATGTCACACCCTTATCCTGGTTTGAAATATCAATCCAGCGCTCAGGTGTGAAGTAGTTTTTACAGGCTCCCTCGGCCTGGCCTGCATCGGGTTCGTACACACCAAGGGCAAGATCAATATGTATGTCACCGCCGGGAATGTTAAAAGGAAATCCCAGGTGCACCCCCTCTTTGTCGTAGATTTTCTTTTTATCAATGACCGTGGTGATATACACTTTATCGATGCCTTTCACCAGAGTGTAATAATTAGTTATACTCATACATCCCGGTGCTTCTCCTTCTGTTTTTATCACCGATAGGAGTTCACCTTCCTCCATCACCTCCACCTTTACTTCCGAAGGCCGGTGCCTGATTTCCGGTGACCGTCCTTCGACATAGAAATATGAATTCAAACCGGGCAGTTCGGAATTATCGACCAGCTCAATATTTTTTCTCCTGTCAACCAGGCTTTCTATTGAACCGTCCGATTCGTTTACTTTCAGTATAAATAGATCATTTTGTATTGTATTGCTCTGCCCTGGTGTCTTTGTCTTCACATTTTCTTCGCCGCTGAAATAATATATTTTTGATCCCAGGGGCGGGACATCTCTGGCAATAAAATAAAAATGACCTGTTGAAACCTGCTGGGAAGGAAGGATATTCCCATCCTCATCCCTGACCTTTGTCCCTGCGGGGTTCCATGAGGCTTGCATTTCTATTACCGATGTCACGGGCCACGAGTGGGTGTTTATTACTTCAACCCCGGTGAGCGTGTTTTTATCACGACCGGTATTATCTCTCCACCTGCTATTGATGTCCAGGATATCATCTTTTAATTTCCGGGCCTGTGTTGCGGCATCGCGGGCAAATGATCTCTTCACTGCCCACTGTTGAAGGACAAAATCACTTTCAGGCTCGCTGATGCTGTTATGGGCTCCCCATGTATGCTCATCGTACAGGAGTATCTTTCTCCACAGCTCATATGTTCTGTCAGAGATATCTTCATCATAATGCTTCAGTACTGCCAGGCTGTTGACGATATTGGCATTGCCGGCATTTTGCCTGTTAAGAGCGGTCATCCTGGCCGAAGAGGCCGCCCCGTCTTCCCAGTAACCGGTAAAAGCACCACTCACCGATGGCAGTAAATGGCCGTAGCGCAATGCAAATTCCTCAAAGGTCTCGCTTACTGTTGAGATCCTGAGGCCGGGGCTCTGAAAATTCTTATTCCATTCCTTTACCATATCGGGCAGTGAAGGATCTGCAGGTCCGTTATCAGCCCCAACGCTATATCGTAATGGCACAATTTCGTAAGGATATCCCCTTTCATACAACTTGTTCAGGTAAGCGAAAAGCTTATCAGATATACCGGTCACTCCCATTTTCTCAGCATTCAATCCTGTATGAAACAGAGAATAACCCTCTTCATGGATCCAGGCAAGCACTTTTTCCTCACCCGATGCCGAAACCCACCAGAAGGGCCTGTCGCCCCACTTTTCTATTATCGTACCTATGCGGTGGCCGTGGTTGGTCCCCAGGGAAAGATATTTCACCCCACTCCGTGCCAGCACGGGTACCAGTCCCCACGACCAGCCGGGAACGTCTGTTATCATGGCGGACACTATTTCCTTTCCCGTAAGATCGCTTATGCGGCGTGCTGCAGCAGTTACCTGTATAAGCTCCTCCGTATTGCAAAGCTCTGTTAGCTCATGGGCATACATTGCCCCGGGTTCAATCCAACCTCTTTTTATCGCATCAATCATTTTAATCACTTCCCCGGGGCTTTTTTCATCAAGATAGGATTCAAGAGCCCACATCACTTCAGTATTCCACCTGAAGCGTGCAGCCTCGGGATAATCGCTTGTTCTCTCCGCAATTTTTATCGCGTCTTCCAGGTGCTCCCACTGTATTCTTTTCACCTCGTCCTGCACATGGGTATACCCTATGTCGACATGCGAATGGTGCAAGAGGTGGATTTCCCTGTAAACCACGGGGTGGAGTGTGAAGCTGTTGCTGGCAAGTATTTCCCCTCCCAGTTTAATACTTACATCAAAGGGCCTGTCCTCTTCTACCACGGGTAAGCGTACCAGTATATGGTTATAACCGAAATCAAGCCTTTTTCCCATTGTGCTTGCACCGGCACTTATTATTACGTCAACGGGATCACCCAGGTAGGTATAATTGACGCTTACCAGCTGATAGGCCTTATCACCCTCTTTCCGTATAGCCTGCTCGGGCACAATTTTTATCACAGGCTCCGTTTTATGCCGGTATATAATTAAAAAAGCACGGTCGCCAGACGATTCGCCAACAGCTTTGATATTTAATGGCTGGCCCCTGGTATATCCCTCCTCCGGCACGGTAAGCAAAATATAGCCGTGAAGATCCCCGTATTGGTCTTCCATAACAGGTTTGAACCTCATGCTGTATCCACTGTCCCCTTCCCATCTTATCTCTTCCATTTCCCTGCTGCCCGGGGTGCTTATTGATTCTCTTTCCTTTCCGTTTATAAGGATATCCCAGCTGTGTTTATCATTTTCGCGCACATTCATTGCAGCAAGAAGGATAAAGGTTGCCGGCCCACCGGGGTAATCACCAGGTACTTTCTCCGTGAGCCATTCAATATACAGTTCTTCCTGCATCGACCTTACCAGCATGCACTCATTTACGCCAGGATGTGCCGAATGGTAACTGAATTTCTCACCATGAATATAGCTGTCATAGCCACTAAGGTAATTATAGGGATTGCCCCCTTTGTTCTGAGCTGCAAGGTTCACCGGTATTACCAGGCATATAAGAATAAGGAAGTATTTTTGTATCATAATATGGAAGTTTGAATGCCTGCCTATCGGCAGGCAGGGTTTGATAATCTCAGGTTCGCATCATTTTAGCATCTTCAATATCAGCTTATTTTTTTATCTTGCAAAATCATTTTAATGAATTAAAACCTACGCACAATGAAAAAAACCATACTGCCACTTATTCTTGTTCTTTCCTTATTAATGAATTCCTGTGCTGAATTAATGACTGCTTTACAGACGGCTACAGGTGACACACCTCTTACCGAAGCTGAGGTGAGAGAAGGTCTGAAGGAGGCCCTGATAACGGGAGCAAGAAAATCGGCTGAAAAACTGGCCGCTCAAAACGGTTATTACGGTGATGAATTAATTAAGATCTACCTCCCTGAGGAGGCGTCGGTAATAATTGATAATATCTCAAAAATACCGGGTGGTCAACAACTTGTGGATGATGTTATTCTGCGTATCAACAGGGCTGCCGAAGATGCCGCTAAAGAAGCGGCTCCCATATTTATAAGCAGTATACGGCAGATGACGGTAAGGGATGCTTTCGGTATACTGAAGGGTGAAGATGATGCGGCTACCCAATATCTTATAAGGACAACATATGATGAGCTGTTGAACCTTTACAATCCCAAAATACAAAGGTCGGTTGATAAAGACATCATAGGAAATATATCAACCCAGGATTCCTGGGATGCCCTTACCGGGCAGTGGAATAAGTTTGCCTCGTCACTTGCGGGAAGGATTGCCGGTGTTCATACGGTTGAGACTAATCTGGGCGATTACCTTACCAGGAAAGCACTGGATGGTATGTTTGTAAAAGTGGCGGAGGAAGAGCTGAAGATAAGAGAAGATGTGAGTGCCAGGGTGACACCTATCCTTCAGAAAGTATTCGGGAGTCTCGACGTCAAAGAATAAAAGGATAATGCCAGATGCCTGAAGCGGGATGCGGAAAGACAATAATCAGTTATAAAGACCTGGATGTTAAGCTCACCAGGCAGGCTGATGAAAATATCCTGGCCCTGCTAAACCGCACAGTGCTGGGTACGAAAGGAGGCATGAGGCACCAGCTCTTGCGTGTAAAAGAAAAGATATCTGCTTACAGGAACAATATCCGTTTTGTTTCACTTTATAAAAGGGATAGGCTCACTGGAACGGTTGGCTTCTGTTACCGTAAGATAATGACCGCAGGCAAATATTTCCACAGTTCCTACCTCAGATACTTTGCCTTTATGCCTCTTTTCCAGGCCGCCCTCAATTCCAAAGGCTCGACCGGGCGCAGCCGACTGCCCGGCAATGAGGAAACATGGAAGGAAAGGGTGCTGGCATTCTTCCGCAAACCCCAGATGCTGGATTTCCCGGGCTACGAGAAGGGTGAAAAACATGTGGTTTATGCTTACGTGGAAAGCAAGAATGAAAGATCAAAAAACATTATCCAGCAGGTGGGCTTTGAGCATATCAGGACTTTCCTTACCGTGGCCTTCAGCCGTTTCAATCCCCGGAAATCAGATGAAGTGATTAAGCTTCAGGCAAACGAAGTGGAGAAAATGAAAGCCCTGCTTGAAAAATTCTACGCCGGGCATTCTTTTTATTCTGATGAGTTCAGTTTCTATAATGATAAATTTTACGTCATAAAAGAAGGTGACGAGATTATTGCAGGACTATCCGTGGTACCTTCTTCATTCAGGATTGTGGATATTCCCGGTGCCTGGGGCTGGGTGTTAATGAAAATATTACCCCTTACACCATATTTTAAGAAAGTGTTCCAGCCGGAAGAGCTACTTTTCCTGGTCTTTGAATCAATATACTTTAAAGAGGGGAGGGAAAAAAGCCTGGAGTCACTCATGGAATCAGTTTGTGCCATTGAAGGGTATAATCTGGGCCTGACATGGCTCGATGACCGGAGTGAATTATATGAGGCGGTGAGCACAGGAATAAAGCTGGGGGCATTGAACAGGATACTCGATGCCAAAGCCGCTATGGTTTTTGCCAATTTCATTAATTTCTCAGGGGAAGAGAAGAAAGCATTTTTTGAACAGCCAGCGTATATTTCCGGCTTTGATTTTACATGATGTTGTTGATTCCCTACTTCATCCGGATTGCTCAAAACTCCTGATAGCATAATGGGGATAATTAGATAATGGACATTATGTCTTAACATCTAAAATTAATATAAAATGCCCTTCGTTTATTTTGTTTATTTCGATTATTTCGTTTATATTTGTAAAAGTAAATAACAAACCAAGATAAATCATGGAATTATTAGCTATTAATAAACCAACGAAGGAAGAACAGAGGGCTGCACAAGAATCATATTCAGTATTTGCTGCATCCATTGAACGACTCTGTTCAAAGAATCCGGAAATTGAGATAGAAGAAACAGAGGAAAAAATCCGCATACCAATAAATGCTCTAAGGCTTTTAGCAAAAATATTGAAAGAAATTAGTAAAGGAAATCCGATTTCTATCGTTCCTATTGCTACTGAAGTAACCACTCAAGCTGGTGCAGAATTTCTAGGTTGTTCTAGACCACATTTAGTCAAACTACTTGAAGAGGGAAAAATCCCCTATACCAAAGTTGGTAAACATCGAAGAATAAAATATGAAGACATAGTTAAATATAAGAGGGATGTGAAAGCTAAACAAAGAAATAAAATCCAAGAACTAATGGAATTGGATGAAAAATCAGGTTTGTATGATACATAGTGTTCGATTTATTTGCGTTCTAGATACAAATGTGATCTATCCTTTATGGATACGTGATCTATTACTTTGGTTTGCTCATCATGATCTTTATACTCCTAAATGGAGTATTCATATTTTTGATGAATGGTTAAAAGTCATGAAAGAAAAAGGTATATCCGAAGAGGAAGCAATAAAAAGAACCTAGATTGTAAATGAAGCTTTTTCCGATGCATTAGTTGAAAATTATGAACCTCTTATAAAAACACTTTCTTTACCAGACGAAAAGGACAATCATGTCCTTGCCGCTGTAATTAAAACCAATGCAAATCTAATTGTAACTAATAATCTGAAAGATTTTCCAGAAGATTATCTTGCCAGTTTTGGTTTATCGGCAAAATGTGCCGATGGCTTTCTTACCGATATAATTGATTTAAACCATAAAACTAGTATAAAAGCATTTAAGGATTTAGTATTGAATAAGAGGAATCCTTATCTGGATGAGTATGAAATACTCGATATCTTTAGAAGAAATGGATTAACTGAAACGGCAGATTATATTCATGCTTTATTGTAAAATCTTGAATTATCAAATGATTCATATCTGCCAAAACCTTCTGCGGTATTATTAGTAACATAATGAGCAGCTCTTTGCATATCTGAAACCAAACAGAATTTTTCTTCAGCAGGAAATTTTTTAGTTAACCTGTATACTAATAAAAGAAGATAAAATGCCTTAGCCTTACTGTGTCCGCCGAAGCCAGGCACGGATCCCGCCTCCGCAGAGCTACGGCGGACGGAGCTGGAGATCCGCGCCAGCGAAGGTGGAGCCTTAGCCTGATTATTCTTTGAATATTCCAAATAATCTTACTAATATTATAATATCCTGAGAAGTTAATCTGAAGCATTTAAATTTTCACAAATGAAATTTAATATTATAAAACTAAAACTGTCATATCTCCTGATTTTAATATTGATGGTCATCTTCAGCCTCCCCTTGCAAGCCCAGGACGACAATGATGAAAAGACTGAAAGAATGCAATGGTTCAAAGAAACTAAACTGGGTATTTTCATACACTGGGGCATCTACGCCGTAAACGGCATTGATGAGTCATGGTCGTTTTATAACGGCTATATCTCATACGATGATTATATGAAGCAACTGGAGGGCTTCACTGCAGATAATTATGATCCTGCGAAATGGGCTTCCCTGATAAAGAAAAGCGGGGCCCGCTATGCGGTACTTACCAGCAAACACCATGACGGGGTGGCTTTGTGGGACTCAAAGTACAGTGATTTGAACGTGGTGGACAGCACGCCGGCAAGCCGGGACCTGATAGCTCCCTTTGTGAAGGAGCTGAGGAAGAAAAAACTGAAAGTGGGGCTTTACTATTCATTGCTCGACTGGTCGCATCCCGATTACCCTAATTTCACCAGAGAAAAGAAAAGGTACACCGAAGACCCGGACAGACATGCTTCATTTACGGAGTTTAACCACGGCCAGATATCGGAGTTAAGCAAAAAGTATAAACCCGACCTTTTCTGGTTTGACGGCGACTGGGAGCAAAGTGCCGAATGGTGGAAGGCAAAGGAAATAAAGCAGATGGTGCTGGATTATAACAGTGATGCCATTATTAACAGCCGACTCCGGGGATACGGAGATTATGAAACACCGGAACAGGGCTTGCCGGTGAAAGCACCGGATAGTGAATACTGGGAACTATGCATGACCATGAATGACTCATGGGGATACCAGCATAATGACAATAACTATAAAAGTCCCTCCCAGATAATAAGGATATTCGCCGAATGCCTGTCAATGGGTGGTAATCTCCTGCTTGACATAGGTCCCAAAGCAGACGGCACCATACCGCAGGAACAGGTAAATATACTGGAAGAAATGGGGAGGTGGACATCCAAACACAGCGAAGCAATTTACGGGACAACGGCCGGCTTGCCCCCTGGGTGTTTCTACGGACCCTCCACCCTTTCACCTGACAGTACAAAATTGTACCTCTTCATGAATGGCAAGCCTCTTGACGGCCAGCTGATGCTCGAAGGAGTGAAAAACAAGATAAACAGGATATACATTGTGGGCAACGGCACGAGGATCGAGCACAAGGAATACCTCAGGCCTTACTGGAGTAATCATGCAGGTTTGATATTTATTGATGTGCCTGATGAGGTGCTGGATGATAAGATGACGGTGATCTGCCTTATCCTTGATGGCAAGATCGACCTGTCATTCTGATAGGCAATCATGGACGATGATTCTTTATTAATAAGGCTAAGGCTAAGGAATAGGGAAAGGTTTCAAGTTTCAGGTTTGCATTCAAGGATCTAGGACCTCACCGGTTTAGTCGGTCCCGAATCTTCGATTCGAGGATCCCTGCCTTCCGGCAGGCAGGCTCGAAAAAGCAGAGCTTTTTCGGGACAGTCTTCAGTTAGCAGTCTAAAGATAAATAGTCTAAAAGTTTATTTCTTAAGTCCAATATAAACCACTTAAACTCTAAACCACTTAAACCTTCTCGTTTAAAACTTATTCTCAACTTTATTCAACTTTTTCAACCCTATTAACCCTTAATATGTTTAATACCCCCAATAAAATAGCAATAAGCATATTGCAATCACCAGGATGCCCTCCTTAGCCTTAGCCTTACTGTGTCCGCCGAAGCCAGGCACGGATCCCGCCTCCGCAGAGCTACGGCGGACGGAGCTGGAGATCCGCGCCAGCGAAGGTGGAGCCTCAGCCTCAGTTCTATATTACGTACATAACAACCAAAGCTATTATGCTCAGGATGTTCACAAGCGTGAAGAAGTAGTAATAGTTTTCCCTGTTTTTTCTGAACTGCCCCAGCTTACGGGCAAAGACACCTATAGTGGGTATAAACAGCACCAGCAGGAAGGCATAGAATTCTACACCCAGAAAGACTGCCGCCAGGCCTTCTTTTACCAGACTGGAAAGGTATATTATCACCAGCAGCACCAGCAGGTAAAAAAGGTAGCTTATCTTAAGAAGGAGTGTTGAATAGGGATATCTTTTGTGTATCCTGTGTGGCTTCAGGTAGGCATAGCCCAGTGAAAAGACTATTACTATAAATAAGGCTCCTAGAACATAATTCAGGATTTCGGGGAAATTGGTCATGAGAGTATTCATTATAATTCTTTAATAGTCCATACCAGTGAGCTGGCACCCAGCACTGCAGCGTTCTGAGTGCTGAGCTGGGAAGGGAGCAACTGCACCTTGCCTTTGTAGATACTCAACAGGTGTTCTTCCATATATTCCCGGGCCGGTTCAAAGATAAGATCTTTAGCCAGCGCCAGGCCACCGAACAGAAAGACAGCCTCGGGGTTGGTATGCGCAACAACATCAGCCAGTTTGAATCCCAGCATGTGTCCGGTATGCTCAAATGCCTCCAGTGCAACAGGATCACCTCTCAATGCAGCATCATGTATTATTTTTGAATTAAGTTCATTGAAACTCAATTCTCTCAGTTCACTGTCGACTATGCTGTCGGCCATTATTTTAAGCACTGTTCTCTTAATGCCCGAGGCTGAAACATAGGTCTCAAGGCATCCTTTCCTGCCACAGCCACACATCCTGTTTGATGTTCCCGGCCTGATCGCAGTATGTCCTATTTCTCCGGCGAAGCCATTGGCCCCGTACACAAGTTTGCCGTCAACCACCAGGCCGCTTCCCAGACCTGAGCCCAGCGTTATAACCACGAAATTCTTCATCCCTTTAGCCCCGCCGTATATCATTTCGCCAACAGCAGCCGCATTGGCATCATTGGTAACGGTTACCGGCAGTGAAGTATGCCTTGAAAATAAATCAGCCAGGGGGATGATCCCTTTCCACGGCAGGTTGGAGGGATATTCTATTGTACCCTTATTAATATTACCCATGGGTGCACCTATGCCATAACCCAGCAGATCAGCGGAATTACCCAGTTTTCTCACGGT
Organism: Bacteroidota bacterium; assembly: GCA_034659275.1. Lineage (GTDB taxonomy): Bacteria > Bacteroidota > Bacteroidia > Bacteroidales > VadinHA17 > UBA9300. The sequence goes on from JAYEGY010000084.1 coordinate 35,694, forward strand.
AACATTAACCTTTTCATGCAAGGCAGCAACGAAGACCTCCACATCCTCAAATTCGTTTGTTTTTACAGCCCCCTCCGAAAGTATTTTACCCTCCCTGTCGACAAGTCCGAATACAGTGTTGGTGCCACCAATGTCTATCCCGACAGCAATTTGTCTTTTAGCCATTTGCAGTATAATATATTAATAACGGATTCATTATTAGACTAACAAATATAGCACAATGATTTAAGCCCGGAAACGCTTGCTATAAATTTACCCGTGAGCCTGGCTCAGGAACCTGTGTATACATTACCCACTTTGCGTGCCCGCTCGGGTTTATCCAGGTCGATGCCAAGCTTAATACCTGTTTCAACCAGTATATTCCATCCTGCCGCCAGCTCAACATATTCCCTGTATTTGCCACCTTCAGGAATTACCAGGGTGGGAAACTGTGTTTCATGATCAGCTATGACAACAATATTCACACCGGCACCCTTAGTCAAACATTCGTCAAACTTATCCATCTCATCAGGGAAGGGGTTAATCCAGATAACCACCTCGTCCTTGTTCATCACCTCTTCAATGCCATGCACGGCGTATGTGCCTTCGAGGAATTCAGATTTCTTTCTCGTTATCTCATTTGTTTTCAGTGTGAGTTCTTCGGCAACGCCTGTATTTCTTCCGGCAAAGTAAATTACACCGGCCTTGCTGACGGTATCAGTGACTTTGTCATCAATTTTTATCGTCATGGCCTCAAGGACCTGCTCTGAGAGTTCATTAAGGCTTCCCATATCGTCGCCGTCAAGATAATGAAGAAGGGCATCATAGAACAGGGCCTGTTCAAAAACTGATTTTGTTGCTGCCACGGCATCTTCCTTACCACATTTGAGGATGTGTGTTTCGACTGCCAGTTCTTCAAGCCATGTGTTAATATTAGCGGTAAGGCCAAAGCGTGCCTCATGCCCTTGATCCTTGAGCTTTTTAAAAAGCCTTATCACTTCCTTGGTCTTGCCCGAGTTTGATGCCCCGAACACCGCCAGGTTGCCCAGCTCATATTCCAGGGCCTGGGTAGAGCCATCGGTGAATGCTTTAAGGTCAGTTCCCCTGCGCAGGAGATCATATATCATCCTTTTAGCGGGAAATATCCTGCTGCTCCCCTCGCCTGTCAGGAACATCCCTTTTTTAGTTTTAACCTGCTTACCGATCTTGTGTGCTTCTTCCTGGTCAAATGTTTTAATAATTTCCGGTGTTTCCATCATTTCCCTGACCAATGCAAATTTGTTGTAGCGTTCTTCTTTTAAGTTCATGTCAATGTTTATTTATGATAAATTCTTTAAGGTCTCTCTGTACCTGCTTTTCTTTCTGAAAGCCTCCGCCCATATGTTGCCAGTATACTTCAGCATACTCGACATTCACATCCCTGCCGTAATTTTTATTTCCCTGTACCACATATCCAAAAAAATCCTCCATCTTATGCATGTGTCTCATCAGCTCCTGCTGGGAAACATGGTGTTCCAGCATCTGGCGTTTGCTATCGATGACACCTGTAACATCAACATAAAAATGAGGATCTGCAATTTTTGAACCCAGGGGATCACTCAGCGTAAGTGGTGATGTATGGTATAATAATGGAACCACATCCAGGGGTGGTTCTTCCACGGGTACCGGGTCAAGGGATGAGATCATGGCTGCTGATTCCACAATATTGGCTGTTATCCTGTGATCGGAATGATAGTCACATGGCAGGTGGGTAAATACAATGCCTGCCTTTACCTTTCGCATAAGAGATATTACTTTCAGGCGCATCTCCCTTGTATCGAAAAGGAAGCCATCAGAACCCCCGAGGCAGTAATAATCGGCATCCAGCACCGAAGCTGCTTTTTTTGCTTCCTGTTCTCGTATTTCCGCTGTTTCTTCCATGTTCATATTACAGCCACCCATCTGTCCGGCTGTCAAGGTAGCAATAATTATTTTATATCCCTTATCTTTCAGCAATTTGAGTGCACCCGCGTTCCATGCTTCAGCATCGTCGGGGTGAGCATGTAATGATAGTGCAATTTTATTGAATTCTGTAGGCATACACGTTATTCTATTTTTTTGGTTTTATTTTTTCCAGCTCTGTAAATTCAGGCAGTTCACCCACCAGTGGCATCATATACTCAATAAATTTCCGGGAGGCATGATTACCTTCTTTATTGAAGTAATCCTCGGGCACAGGTTTGGCTTTCACAGCCACGTCACCAAGCAATACTTTCCCGTACTCTATCCTGTAAGGTTGATCTTTTAGTCTTATCATGCTTACCATATAACCTGACTCACCTGCTTCAGCAAATTCAACGGCTTTTGTGCCACAGAGGTATGCTTCCTGGAGGTCAAGTGTAGAAGCTCTCACAATGTCACTCATTATAAGTGACTCCGTGATCTGAAACTCGCCCCTGAACCCAAATTCGCCGTGTATCATCCTATGCAGGTTAAGACCAACGCTTGCTCCTCCCATAGCTCCAAACTCAATATTACTGAATTTATCTTTTGTCCCGGACTGACTGACAGGTGATCCGTCAGCATATTTCAGTCCTTCACCACATACCACTGAGACATAAGCATACAAACTGATACATTTTCCCACATCGCTGAGGAACTTATCCTTATCAAAAGGCAATTCAGGAGCATATATCAGGTGGGGTGCATCTGACTCCTTCCTTGCTGCCAGGGCAGTAGCCAGGGCCAGCCACCCGGAATCACGTCCTATGGTCTGGTAGACAACAAACTTATCAACCTTTTGCATATCCCTGGCCAGCACCCCCGCCTGCATAACATTGAGAATATTTGATCTGGCAGCCGAGGCGTAGCCCGGTGTGTGGTCTGTGCCAAAGAGGTCGTTATCCACAGTTTTGGGAATGCCGGTTCCAATAAGTTCGTAATTATTTCCCCGGCAGTATTTTTCGACCCTGTTTATAGTATCCATTGTATCATTGCCGCCAATAAGAAAGAAATACCTGATATTGTATTTCTTTAGCACTTCCAGGATCACCGGAAAATCTTTTTCCACCAGTTTATGCCTGGATGATCCCAGGGCTGAAGAAGGAGTGCTCCGCAATCCTTTAATTATATTTTCAGGCTGACGACCCAGATCAATGAGCCACTCGTTCATAAAGCCCTCAATGCCAAATTGCATTCCATATATCCCGGTGATGCCCGGAGAATCTTTGGCAGCGTCTATCACCCCTGCCAGACTGGAATTGATGACCGCTGTGGGGCCCCCTGATTGTCCTATTACTGCATTTCCCCTGATCATTATATGTATGGATTTGGTTTATTATTCAAAATATATTTCGCCAAAATATTCCGGCCGGTGGAAATCAGGCTCTTCCGACAGAACCGGATTCCAGGTGAGATAATGAGGTTCGGTGAGTGCATCCCCGCATTTATAGAAATTAGCTTTGAACCAGGAGCCCTGAAGATTCTCAATTGCATGCCTGACAAAAACCGTTAAAGGGATGGCCACCGTGAGAGACCACTCCTGGTAGCCTTGCTTTTCCGGGAAGGGTTCACTTCCCAGGCTGGGCAGACATCTTATCTTTCCTGCCATTGCCGGATCTATTCTTTTTCTGTTATGCCTTCCTGTGCCATAGCCAACAAGAAAGGCACCGATAGCGTTAAATTCCAGGTTGTAATATATACCATCATCAGCTGGTGCAAAAAAGAATTCAACACAGGAATCCTCGTACACTTCCTGGTTAATGCCCGTCTTTTCCGCCTTTACATATTCCTCCCCGACATAATATTTCAGGTAAATCTCTTTTGTGCCGTATGCTATTTTAAAATTTACTTCAGGCTTATATTCTGTTATAGCCCAATTAACTGTACTTATTGGGTGTTTTTCAGACAGACCATCCAGCCTGTCTGATATAAGAGACAGGTCCGGATAATCTTTCTTAAACCCTGTTTTAATAACTTTAATTCTGTTCAAAGAATGTCAGATTTTTGATTCTGAACTAACCGAACCGATTATTTTACTAAAGTTATGATTAAACAATGATAATTCCAAAAAACTCTTACAGTTCTTTCCAGGCGAGGGCTGCTGCACCCAGAACTGCGGCATTTGTTTCAGGGATAGACGATGGTAATACTTCGAATGTATTCCTGAATACCGGCATTATTAATTTGTCGACATACTTCTTCAGGGGATCAAACAGGAGATCACCTGCTTTTGCCAGTCCACCGAAGAGGAAAACTGCTTCAGGGCTTGTAACAACCACAGCGTTCACTATTGCCAGTGCGAGTATTTCAGCTGTATAATCAAATGCATCGAGTGCCAGTTTATCTTCTTTTGCTGCTGCTTCTGCCACCATTTTGGAATCGATGAGGACAGGATTTATTTCTCTCAGCAGGCTGGGTTCTTTTCTTTCTTCCATGAATATTTTTGCAGTTCGTACTATGCCTGTAGCAGAAACATAAGTTTCCAGACAACCCTTTCTTCCACAGCCACATTCTCTTCCCCCGGGTATTACCGTAACATGGCCATATTCACCTGCAAATCCTGAGTTACCGTATACCACTTCATTATTCACCACGAATCCGCTTCCAAGACCTGTCCCAAGGGTAAGTATTACGAAGTTGGTCATCCCCCTGGCTCCCCCGAAGAACATTTCGCCAACTGCTGCAGCATTGGCATCATTTGTAAGAACGACGGGCTTTTTCAATTCTTTCTCCATTTTATCGGCAAAGGGAACAATGCCCTTCCATGAGAGGTTTGGGGCCAGTTCGATGGTTCCCTTATTATGATTGCCGTTGGGCGCCCCTATGCCGACTCCTTTAAGTCTTTTGTCTTTAACATCGGCGCCAAGCTTATTAATTTCCGAGGCCAGTGTTTTTATAAAGCCATCGGGGCTGGGTGATCTGTCCGTGGTCAGGGTACCTTCAGATATTATATTACCTTCCTTATCCACAAGTCCGTAAACAGTATTTGTACCCCCTATATCGATGCCCGCAACTATTTCCTTATCATTCATTTTTCCTTATTTTATTTATTGAGATAATTATCTGTTTTCCACTGCACCCCTGGTGGTGCTTATAGCTTCATTCTTTTCCCTTAGACCTTCGATTGTCCAGTCTTCTATCATTTCCCATCCTGCTTTCACCCCGATTTTTTTCGGGTAATATGTTACGGGTTCAGGTTGCCGTTTAAGGTCATAATCCCCTGTTGTCCATTTCCCGTTCCCATCAATATCGCAAATAACCTTAATGATATACTCCTTGCTGTCGAGGTAGGGAAATACAAGACTTTTCTCATCTGGAAGACTCATTTTTTCTTCCCTTACCAGCTTTTCACCCGAGTTCATGAGCTGAACAATAATATCACCCTCATAACCTGTTATATTCACTGTGAGTTGACCAAACTGACCGGGATTCCTGACCCTGAAAGTGAAAGAGCTTGAATCATTGGTATGCCCGTAGATATTACTGAATGCACCTTTATCAACAACAAGCACATAAGAGCTGTCAGGGACCAGGTCTGTTTCAATATTGAATTTTTTTGAGTTAAGGCTATCACGCTGAACTGTATATTCCCTTTTTAGTAATAATGAATCACTCTTCAGAAAAAGTTTTATAAGTGAAGTATCAGGATCCAGCATAGGTGTTTTGAAAACAAATTCGGGTTTTTGTCCCGGTTTCAGCCCGGCCGGTTGTGACAGGTTGGTGGTGAACTGCAGGCTCACTGCCGCTGCTGCCTCCCCGCCACGCGTGGGTGTCCTGTACCTGAGGTTGATTGTATCAAGCACCGCTTGCACTTGCCCCAGTGTATCGGTTTCAGGATGTTCCAGGTAAACGGTGATCAAGTCGCGGGAAAAGAATGCGCTGTCGGTGAGCCATATTCTGAAAGTATCCTTTTCTGCTGACACTTCCCTGATATATTGGACCTCCCTGTCGGTATCGGCGAACCGTAATTTAAACGAAGAGGTATCAACGGGCAGGGCAAAGGTAAATTGAAGAGAGTAAGGCGCCGGACGGTCTGATCCGCTCAGGTATTGTTGTTTTTTAGGAGCAACAAAATAGAAAAGCTCATATTCCTTGCCCGGGATACGTTCATAGACCATGGAATCGGCAAGGGGTGGTTCATCTGCCAATTCTTCTATATCTTGTTCAATGTCTATAGTATCAGATTCTGTGTCCAGGCTGTCGGGCCGGGGCGGGATATAGTTATTGGCTGCACTTATATATATTGAGGAGTCCAAAAAAGCAAAGGCTTCGTTTGGCAGATCATATTTTTTATTGTTATTTCCATCTTTCAGCCCATATATTTTGTATTCCCCGGGAGCGATATTATCAATCCTGAATTTACCGTTTTCCAGGGCCCTGGTTACATAGGTCGGTAACAATGTACGGGGCACGCTATCGGCCATTTCCGAATACAGTAATACCAGTATTTCTTCCCCTGCTTCCAGGTTAAAGGCATCGTAAATATAGCCTGTAACAGAAAGTGAATCAATGACATCACCTGTTGAGAATACATATTTGAAATTTGTAATTGGATTATTCTCATTAAGGTCTTTTACGGAGTTAAGGAAATTGAAGGAATAAGTAACATTATCATTCAGTTCCTCATCTTCATCCAGTTCCACTATAAGTTTTTTACCCCTGGCTTTTATTTCGGGCTTTTCTTTCAGCGGGGGTGATATCATCAGGACCTGATCTACATTATCAAGCACAAAATATTCATCGAAAGTAATTTCAAATGATCTGCCTTCGAAGTTAACCGAAGCATTTTCCGGCTCAATGCTCACCACCCGGGGTGGCTGTTCATCCCTGGGTCCGCCCGAAGGTGAGCTTACTTTGGCACAGGATGCAATAAGCAGAAATGATATGATTAATATGCTGATTTTCCGGTTATCTGTTCCCATAAGAAAATACAATAAAGGATTACAAACCTACATGAAATTTTTCATTTTTCATTCCTGCACCTTCTTCAAAAATTGAGGGGCTTACCTAATTTAATTCATTCAGTAAAACAATTTTCTTAATTTTGCACCCTGTATCAAAAATAATAGTCATGGAATTTGCTATCATAATCTGGGATGTTAATCCCGAAATATTCAGGATCGGAAATTTTGCACCCAGGTGGTACGGTGTTTTATTTGCCCTGGGCTTTCTTTTCGGCTATTTTATTTTCAAGAAGATTTTCAGGAATGAAGGATTGAAGGATGAAGTGCTTGACAGGCTCACCATATACATGGCTATTGGAACAATAGTAGGTGCCCGTCTTGGTCATTGCCTTTTTTACGAACCATCCTATTACCTGAGTGATCCCATTGAGATACTTAAGATATGGCGTGGCGGACTGGCCAGTCACGGGGCAGCCATTGGTATCCTCTTTGTTCTGTGGCTTTTTGTAAGGAAAGAGAAGAAACCATACATATGGATACTTGACCGGATAGTGATTGTTGTGGCTCTCGGTGGGGCTTTGATACGCCTCGGCAATCTTATGAATTCCGAGATATACGGTGTTGAAACAACACTGCCATGGGGATTTGTATTCCTGCGTGCCGGCGAGACAGTACCCAGGCATCCCACCCAGATATATGAAGCACTTGCCTATTTCATCACCTTCATAATTCTTTACAGGATATACTGGAGGAAAAAAGGAGAATTTATCAGCGGCTTGCCTTTCAGCCTTTTCCTTATACTGGTTTTTACATTCAGATTTTTGGTTGAATTTGTGAAGGAAGACCAGGTTGCTTTTGAATCCGGTATGGCCCTTAACATGGGACAATGGCTTAGCCTGCCTTTTATATTGCTGGGAGTTGCCGGCCTGGTGATAAGCCTGAGGCGACATAAAGCAGGGAGCAGGGAGCAGGGAGCAGGGTGAATCTTGCAGGGAGCAGGGAGCAGGGAGCAGGGAGCAGGGTGAATCTTGCAGGGAGCAGGGAGCAGGGAGCAGGGAGGATGCAATAATCTGGAATAATTCATATATTTACTGAAGAATTATTAGTTCATAACTCGTTGCATTAAAACTGGAAGAACATGAAAAATTTTCGATTTGAAGATTTCGAGATTTGGCATGATGCCATTAATCTCGGAGACAGGCTATTTGATATTGCAGAAATAGCTGATAGCAAAAAGCTCTATAAATTTGCTGAGCAATTAAGAAGCTCAGGGTTATCAATTTCAAATAATATAGCAGAAGGAGCCGGGTCTTTTTCAAAAAAGGAATTCAGTCAATTCCTTAATATTGCCAGAAGATCAGTTTTTGAGTGTGCAAATATGATTATAATATTCCACAGAAGATTAATAATTGATGATTTAGTTAAAACAGAAATTATAAGTGATCTGGCTTACTTAAGCAAAAGAATCACATCTTTCAGGAGCTCACTTGTTTAAAATAAACCTTCTTTTACTCTTTACTCTCAGTAGGGTTTGCAAACTCTCTATAAGCAAAAGATAGGATATAATTCACGTTCCTTACTCCCTGCTCCTTGCTCCTTGCTCCCCGCTTTTTACTCCCTGCTCCCTGCTCCCTGCCCCCTGCCAATATTCGAATAATCGACCGGTTAATTCTAAAAAAATCATTAAACAATTTCTTTTAATGAATAATATGAATAACTTGCACCCATAACTGAATACTTCAGCAAATGGTTGATAAAGACAAATTTAGAGAAAAGATAGTGCTGAGTGCAAGTGAGATATTCAGCCGTTACGGATTTAAGAAAACGACTATGGAGGAGATTGCCAATGCACTGCATAAAGGTAAAAGTTCGATATATTACTATTTTAAGAGCAAGGAGGAAATCTTTGAAGCAGTTGTTGAACACGAAGCACAAGTGCTTAGAAATGTGTTATCTGCAGCAATAAAAAGCACTGATGACCCTGAACTCAGATTGCGAAGGTATGTTAAGGTAAGGATGAATTCGTTCGAAAAATTATCCAATTATTATAATGCCATATTCAACAGGGATCTTGATCATTTTAATTTTATTGAGAAGCAACGTGAAAAATACGACATGATGGAGATAGCCCTGATACGTTATGTTCTGTGGATGGGAGTACGTTCCGGTCATTTCAACCTGGAAAATACCGGCCTTGCAGCACTGGCAGTACAAACAGCACTGAAAGGTCTGGAACTGCCTCTTTTCTGGGAGAAAAGAAGCTATGGCATCGATACCCGCCTTGATGCTATTATTGATATATTGTTTTACGGGATAGTAAGGAAATAGAGGCTCCTCAACTATTCAACTAATTCACCAATTTTTATTACTTTTGACTATTCATTGCCAATGAAATAAAGCAAGGAATGCTGATCGGGGACAAACATTACGAATCCATATGGCTTAACAAAGACGATGATACTATTGTAAATATCATCGATCAGAATAAATTACCTTTCAATTTTGAGATCATAGACTTAAGAACAGTTGATGATGTCTACAATGCCATCCGGAGCATGAGCCTGAGGGGCGCCCCCTTAATAGGTGCAGCAGCCGCTTACGGTATGTACCTCGCCTGCCTGGAGATAACAATATATACAAAAACCAGGGATCATCTCAGGAATGCCGCGAAATACCTTATTTCGTCACGTCCCACCGCGGTAAACCTGGAATGGGCTGTAAACAGGCAGATGGATCAACTATCAAAAAATTGCAGGCGCGACAGGCTTATTAAAGTTTCTCTCAAGACAGCCCGGGCCATTGCGGAGGAAGAAAAAGCCAAATGCAGGAAGATAGGCGAAGAGGGACTTGAGATCATAAAAAAGATAAGCAAAAGAAAAAAAGGCGAAGCAGTGAATATACTAACACATTGCAATGCCGGATGGCTGGCATGTGTTGATTACGGCACGGCAAGCGCCCCAATATATCTTGCCCATGACCGGGGTATCAAGGTGCATGTATGGGTCGACGAAACACGACCGCGCAACCAGGGAGCAAGGCTTACGGCCTGGGAGCTTGAAAATCATGGTGTGCCGTGTACGCTGATAACTGACAATGCAGGTGGTTACCTTATGCAGAAGGGCGAGGTCGATATTGTTATTACCGGCAGCGACCGTACAAGCCTGGGCGGCGACACGGCCAATAAGACGGGAACCTACCTAAAAGCACTGGCTGCCAAACATAACAATATCCCTTTTTATGCAGCCCTCCCAACATCCTCTGTTGACGTTAATATTAAAAATGGTTTAAAAGAGATACCGGTTGAAGAAAGGGACGAAAAGGAGGTATTGTATGTTGAAGGATTGTATAATAATGAAATTATAAATGCAAGGATAAGCCCGGAAAATACGAAGGCTGTCAATTATGGTTTTGATATAACGCCTGCTGAACTTATTACCGGTTTGATAACTGAAAAAGGCATATGCAGGGCAAGAGAAGAGGATATTAGAAAATTGTTATCAGAAAAAAAGGATTAATTATGGAAGGAGTTATTAAATTTAATTGTTACTGGACCCAGTCGGGACCGGTTATTCCTGATGAACCATATCACATTCTGAACTACTGGAGGGAAGTGTTATTTAATATGGACCTGATAGGGGCGTACGAAAATGGTGTGGGATTCGGTAATATGAGTTGCCGCCAGGGTGATAGCAATAAGTTTTTCATTACAGCATCGGCAACCGGTGAGATACCTGTACTGGAACCGGGCCACTATGTAAGGGTGGAAGGTTATAATTTCGAAGATAATGCCATAAAGTGCACCGGGCCGCTCAAAGCCTCTTCAGAATCGCTGACGCATGCGGCTATTTACCAGGCAGATCCCGGCACCAACGCCATAATACATGTTCACAGTCTTGAACTATGGAAAAAATTGAAGGGTAAAGTACCAACAACAAAAGATGAATTTGAATACGGTACTGCCGGGCTGGCACTTGATATATTCAGGTTGTTCAAGGAAACCGATGTCATAGAAAAAAGAATAATCGTAATGGGGGGTGATCCTTCGGGACTGATTACTTTTGGTAACGAAATGGATGAAGCTATTAATGTCCTGATGTCATATATAGGAGAAGACTGATGGAGAAAGTCGGCATAATAGGAGGTTCAGGCCTTGAAGATCCGGATATACTTAAGGATCAGAAAGAGATAAGAGGTAGCAGCCGGTGGGGAGACACCACATCGCCTCTTCTCAGTGGTAAAATAAACAATCATGAGGTAATACTGCTTGCAAGACACGGCAGGGAACATACAATTCCTCCCACTCAGGTCAACAACAGGGCTAACATATGGGCGCTGAAAGAAAATGGATGCAGTAAAATAATATCAACCACTGCCTGTGGAAGCCTGCGTGAAGAGATTGGAAGGGGCCATATAATTATCCCCGACCAGTTCATTGATTTTACGCGCAGGAGGGAACTTAGCTTTTATGATGTCTTTGATCCCGGTGATATGAAACACACACCCATGGCTGATCCCTTTGACAGGGAATTGCGCAACTTGCTTATCAAGGCAGGCAGTGACCTGGATTTTCCCCTTCATGAATCAGGAACCATCATTACTATTGAAGGACCAAGATTTTCAACACGCGCCGAATCAAAAATGTTCAGAATGTGGAATGCCGACCTGGTGAATATGTCCATAGCGCCGGAAGCCATACTGGCCAATGAGCTGGGCATCCCTTATGTTACTATTGCCATGAGTACCGATTATGACTCATGGCATGAAGATGAAGAACCCGTATCCTGGCAGGAGGTTATCAGGATATTTAATGAGAATGTGAGTAAGGTGGTGAGTCTCATCCAGAAATTCTTTGAATGATATGCAATAACACTACTGACGCAACCATAATAGCCCCTTAATCATCTATACTAAGGTGAGGCAGATAAGGATATCCAACAAAAAAATCATTGCTATATTACATAACGTAATTAACACAGCAGATCTTATGTAAAATATTGAAATTGTTCTTTAATTTCATTTATGCCTTTAATTTCTTTCTTTTAAGAAATTTAATGCTAGCGTGAGTTTATCACGAATTTCAATTTAAACATTTTTTTCAAGAGTTGAACGGGCTGAATATCAGTCAGATGTATTGGTGTTTTTTGGTGAATTATATGTATACACGAACTAATGCTGATATCT
>JAYEGY010000085.1:0-47684 GCA_034659275.1 Bacteroidota bacterium
GATAAAACAAAAGATGGTGAAGGGCAAATTATTTCTGATACCTGTTACCCTGGGATCAACGGATTACAATTACGTTATACCACCCAAAGTACTGTCAATAATAAGTTCCCTGAGGAAATTTACCGTTGAGGACGTGCGCAGTGCACGCAGGTTTCTGAGGATGATTGATCCTGAATTTCCCATAAACAAGAGCGAGTTCATGCTACTGGACAAGCATACTGACTCGGAAGACATAGAGAGAATGCTTATGTGCCTTAATGAAGGTTCAGATATGGGGCTTATGAGTGAGGCAGGTATGCCCGGTGTCGCTGATCCTGGTGCAAAACTCGTAATCAGGGCTCATGCCTCTGGCATCAATGTAAGCCCCCTGACCGGACCCTCTTCCATTTTTCTTGCCCTGATGTCATCAGGTCTCAATGGACAGAATTTCACCTTTAACGGTTACCTCCCCATAAATAAATCTGATCGCATCAGGGAAATAAAAAAACTGGAAAAAATGGCACGTCAGGGACAGAGCCAGATATTTATGGAAACACCCTATCGTAATACGAAAATTCTTGACCATATTGTTGGAACACTCAGCCATGACCTTTATCTGTGCATTGCAGCCAACATAAGTCACCCGGATGAATATATTATGACACAGTCAATTTCCGGTTGGACAAAAACAGGATTCCCTGACATTAATAAGAAACCCGCCATTTTTATTATTGGTAAAAAACCTTTCTGAAGGTATTGTATTTTTAAACATGCTTTTAACTAATACTTTTTAATAAATTGCGATTCTAATCATTAAATCTTAAAATTAAATGTTTCTAAAAAAAGCAATTATTTCTGCATTCTTCCTGGGAATATTTTTCCTTGGCCAGGCCCAGGAAGTTAATATGGACCTTTTTTATGGTATAAAGCCCAGGAACATAGGACCGGCGGGCATGAGCGGCCGCGTGACAGCTATAGCCGCAGATAAAAATAATACGGATGTTTTCTATGTCGGAACGGCCTCTGGCGGTTTATGGAAAACAACAAGCGGCGGAATAAAATTTGAACCTGTTTTTGATGAGGAGGAAGTTGCTTCCATAGGAGCACTGGCAATTGATCCCAAACGTCCTGACATTATATGGGCTGGTACAGGTGAGGGTAATCCGAGAAACAGCATAACGGGTGGCTTCGGATTGTATAAAAGCCTCGACGCCGGTAATACATGGGAGCTTGTAGGCCTTGAAAATACAAGGCACATACACAGGATATTAGTAAACCCTGATAACAGTGACATAGTGTATGCAGGAGCCATCGGAAGTCCCTGGCTGCCCAATAAGGAAAGAGGGCTCTATAAAACCACCGATGGGGGTAAAACATGGAAGCAGATACTATATACAAAGAAAACATCAGGTGTGGCAGACATGGTAATGGACCCTGAAAACCCGGATAAAATAATCGTGGCAATGTGGGATCATCAGAGGTGGCCCTGGTTTTTCACTTCCGGAGGTGAAGGATCCGGACTCTATATTACCCTTGACGGGGGGGAAACCTTCAAAAAGATTACGGAAGGCTTACCCGAAAAATTGGGCAGAATAGGACTGGCAATAGCAAAAAGCAGGCCTGAATATGTATATGCTTACGTGGAATCAGAAACAAATGCAATCTATCGTTCAACTGACGGCGGATTTACCTGGGAAAAACGTGGCACTGAAAATATTGGCAGCAGGCCTTTTTACTATGCTGAGATCCATGTCGATCCTGCAAATGAAAACAGGATATACACCCTTTACTCAGGTATTAATGTTAGCGAGGATGGGGGCTTAACATTTCCTATCGAGATAGCCGAAACAGTACACCTTGACCATCACGCCTGGTGGATCAATCCCGAAAACCCAAGGCATATGATAGATGGTAATGATGGCGGGCTTGCCATTACATATGATATGGGAAAATCATGGAGACACATTACAAACTTGCCGCTTGGCCAGTTTTACCATATATCTGTCGATACGGAAAAACCCTATCATGTATATGGCGGCTTACAGGATAATGGCTCATGGCGTGGTCCGGCATATACCTGGACTAATGGTGGAATTATTAATGAGTACTGGGATTTCCTGATTGGAGGCGATGGATTTGATGCACTTCCTGTGCCCGGGAATCCCAGATATTGTTATGCCCAATCACAGGGTGGCGCTCTCAGAAGAATAGATCTTGAAACCGGCAACGGAACAAGTATAAGACCTGCCAGCGAAGGGGATGAAAGGCTACGCTTTAACTGGAATGCAGCACTGGCACAGGATCCTTTTGATAATAATACAATATACTTCGGAAGCCAGTTTGTACATAAGAGTACAAACCGCGGTGATAGCTGGGAGACAATATCTCCGGATCTTACCACTAATGATCCTGAGAAACAGAAACAACGGGAAAGCGGTGGACTCACCATTGATGCAACCGGAGCAGAAAATCACTGTACCCTTCTTGCAATTGAGCCAAGTCCGGTGAAAGAAGAATTAATATGGACAGGATCAGATGATGGCAAACTGCATATCACCAGGGACGGAGGAGAGAACTGGAATGAAGTAGGGCAAAATATCAAAGATATGCCCCCAAATGCCTGGATACCCCAGATAACAGCCTCAGAACACAATGAAGGCGAGGCCTTTGTTGTAGTTAATAATTACAGGCTCGGAGACTATAATCCATACCTCTTCAGGACAACTGACTACGGTAAATCATGGGAACGGATAATTAACGATAATGATGTATGGGCTTATGTATTGTGCTTTGTCCAGGACCCGGTGGAACCGGACCTTATGTTCGCCGGAACGGAATATGGACTGTATGTCAGCTTTGATGGCGCCGATACCTGGAATAAATGGACTGTGGATTATCCCACCGTATCAACATATGATATGGCTGTTCAAAGAAGGGAAAATGACCTGGTAATAGGCACCTTTGGACGCTCAATATGGATCATTGATGATATAGTACCTCTCAGGGAAATGGCCAGGACCAAGACTGGTATGCTTAAGGAAGACCTGGTACTATTTAAACCACCCGCAGCAACCATGGCGGAGACGAAGAACCTGCCAGGTTATTATTTCAGGGCTGATGCAATGTTCGAAGGAGATAATAAACCAATTGCGGCAATGATTTCATTTTACTCGGGGGCTGAAGGTAATGATGATAAAATAAATCTCCATGTCCTGAATAATGAGGGAGACACATTGAGAAAGATGGAAACGGAATATGAAAAAGGTTTTAACAGGATATTGTGGGATTATACAATGGATCCACCGGAAATGCCCGGGGTAATAATGGATGAGGAAAGTGGGGGCAGAAGGAACTACTTCAGATTCCGGAGAGGAGCAAAAGTACTGCCCGGACAATATAAACTGGTCTTGTGCAAAAATGATATCAGCTCGTCTTCAGAAATCATCGTTAATAATGACCCCAGGATGCCCGAACCAGATATTGAAGCCATAAAGAAAAACAGGGCCAGGGCATTTGACCTGCAAGCACGGGTCATTGCTTATAATGAGAAATATAAAGACTTCAGGGAGATCCGTAACCAGCTTGCGAAGATGAATGAATTGATTACTGAAGACATGGACTTCGCAGATGGGCATAAAGAGGTATATGATTCAGTAAATAAGGAATATAACTCCATTATAAGATCGCTTACAAACAGAAGGGAAGGCTTATCAAGAGACATGTTCGGAATTAATGTGCTCTATACCGCTACTTCAGAACTAACCGATTCCGAAGAGAAGTCGGTTAGCAAAGCAGTGGAAGCAATGGATAAGGCTGAAGAAATGATTGATAATTTCATCAGTGAACACTGGAGCAGGTATATTAATTTCTTCAAGGAAAATAATATTACGCTTGATAAGATATTAAGATAGGCTAAGCTACCTTTACAATCCCGGGATCACTTTATCCAGGATAATCTCAAAAGCGAGGGGGGTGTAACCTGCGATACCCAGGTAATAGTTGCCTTCTGAACCATATGCCAGGGAACTGGGAACCACAAGCATGGCCTCCCCTCCTTCTTTCATGTATGAAATACCTTCATCCAATCCTTCAATGACAGCTCCGCTACCAACGGCGAAACGGTAGGGGTCTGAGTGAAGGTTATTGACAAAAACACCTCCGGTGAGGAAATAGCCCTTATAAAATATCTCCACCGTATCACCTGCCACAGGCTGTGCACCCGTGCCTTCTATAAATTCAATATAATATAAACCGCTCTCCGTAGGCTCGGTATCGATGTCGTTATTCTTAAGAAAATTGTCTATTATTTGCATTTCCCGCTCCTCGCTGTTAATATCTTTAAAACAGGAAACTAGACCTGAAAGCATAAGAGATGCAAGAAAGATATTGATGACCGCTATAAACCTGTTTCTCATAAATATTTTGAATTAAGAATTACAGACAAGAATATCACAAATATCGTGCAAATTATATTAATTGACCTCCACCACTTTTATCCTGTAAACAAGAATTGATCGTGAGGGTATTTTGTTTTTATCCCCCAGCAAGCCATAACCAAGATAGCCTGGCATAATCAATACCGCTTCAGAACCTTCGCCAAGTAGTTTAATACCTTCATTCAATCCAGAAGGTATATCAGACTTGCCAACCTCGAAATGCATTCTGCCATCTCTCTGAGAATCATAAACCACTGTTCCGTCCAGCAGACTGCATACATAGTCCAGTGCTACCTTATCACCATTGTTAATACTGCCCTTCCCCTCCACTTTCTCCGTATACCACAGACCTGTAGCTGTTTCTTTCATCTCAAGGCCTTTTCTTTCGATATAGCTTTTAATCCTCTCACGATCTTTAATCAGTAGCTGCCTGTTAATTTCAGCCAGCTGTTCTTTACTGATCCTGCCTTTCTTTTCCTTCTGGCCTTCTTTGTCATTACAGCCTGTGATAAACAGGACATTCAAAATAATTAATATGTAAATAATACTTCTCACTTCCCTCAGTTATTTTACCCTTTTACAAGATCATCCGTATTCTCAAGTAATTTTTCAAAATACGACAGGCATTCTTTCATACTTCCGTCATATCGTCCCCCCGCTGCATTTATGTGACCGCCACCCTTAAAATGCTTTGCAGCAAAGGTATTGACATTAAAATTACCCCTGGACCTCAATGAAACCTTAATATGGTCTTCTTTTTCAGTGAAAAGGGCTGACATAATAATACCTTTCACGCTCAGGGGGATATTAACAAAACCTTCGGTGTCGCCCACTTTATAATTAAACCTGTCAAGGTCCTCCCTGCCCAAATAGATATAAGCAGTATTGTATTGCTCGCGAAATACCAGCCTTTCATAAGTGGCAAATCCTTTTAAACGCATTCTGCTTATCAAAAAATTATCATAGGTATTGGACACTATAGCATCCCTGTCAAGACCCTCATCCAGCATTAACGCCACCTGTCTCAGGGTATCGCCGTCAAATGTTCCAAAGCTGAAATTACCTGTATCGGTCATCATCCCGACATAAATTGCCTCAATGAATTCATTGTCCATATAATAATCACCTTCAATATCCCTGATAAGTGAAAATACCAGTTCTGCCGTAGAGCTGATTCCGGGTTCTGATATCAACAGATCGACATCGGCCTCGGGATTGGGATGATGATCAATCATTATTTTTTTTGCCCCTGATGACCGGATATGATCCTTCATGTTATCTGATCTGTCAATATTATTGAAGTCAATCAGGATAATTAGACTTGCTTCCTTAATATGTTTCACTGCCCTGCCGGGTTCCTTTTGACTTATGATAACAGACTCGATATTTTTCATCCACAAAAGGAACTCCTGCAAATGATTAGGACTTATCATCACGGTGGATTTACCACGTTGCTGCAGGTATTTATTAAGTCCCAGCATTGAGCCTATTGCATCGCCGTCGGGATTATGATGACATACCAGTACAACATTATCTGCCTTATCCAGCAAATCAGATAATAGTTTACTATATTTATTCGTTTCTTTTCTCATAGCTACTTAAGAGATTTCAAATATAGAAATTATTAGTGTAGACTTAAATACTTACTTATGCATAATGACTTCACCTTTGCTTTCATCAAGCCAAATGCTGTAAGAAACAAGCAGACAGGGCCTATTCTTGCAATGATCAATGAATCCGATTTTAGTATCTCCGCAATGAAGATGATTCGTTTGACAAAGCCACAGGCACAGGCTTTTTATGCCGTTCACAAGGGAAAGCCATTTTATGAGGACCTTGTGGAATTTATGACTTCCGGACCTGTTGTGGCAATGATACTGAGCCGCAATAATGCTGTTGAAGAATTCAGGAATCTGATCGGTAAAACAGATCCTTCCAAAGCAGAAGACGGCACTATAAGGAAAATATTTGCCACTTCGGTACAGATGAATGCGGTTCATGGATCCGACAGCGCTGAGAATGCCATTAAGGAAGCGGCATTCTTTTTCTCAGAATTTGAAAGATTTTATAGCTGAGAGTAATTAGAGAGTATTTTATCTCAATATAATTTCCTTTACCAGCTCTTCACCTGCCTCCTTATTGAGCCTCTCCTTCAATGATTCCTTAGCCATTGACACTTCATTCCTCACAACTGATGAAGTGAGGTAAATATAAAGTATGCCGCTTTTAAGATATACTCTTGATGTTCGTTTTGCTATGGCCCTGCCGGCAATATCTTCCCATGAATTGATGAGACTCACTTCTTTAAGCCTGTGGTCGATATTCATCTCCGCCCGGTATTCTCGAAGCACCTCACTCAATGTCATTGTTTTATTACGTCTCATTATCTCTGTTCCTTACCGTTTACAACAAATTCCTTTATACCATCCTCAATGATAAATAACTTATAATCAATATCAATTTGTGAAAGTAACATTTGCATTCGTTCCCTGTGGGTGTCAGTGATAAAGATCTGTCCAAACCTGTTTTCTGAAACCAGTTCTATTATCTGGGCTACACGTTTCTCATCAAATTTATCGAACACGTCATCCATCAGCAATATAGGTTTCATTCCGGCTTTATTTTTGATATATTCAAACTTTGCCAGCTTAAGCGCAACCAGGTAAGATTTCTGCTGACCCTGTGAACCGATTTCCTTTATTGAAAAGCCATCCATTTCAAGAATAAGGTCATCACGGTGAATTCCCGATGTGGTAGAACGCATTATCCTGTCTTTCTCAAGATTCCTGTCAAACAGCTCCTTCATCGAGTTCTTTGAAAGCTGTGATTTATATCTCAACCTTACATCCTCCCTCCCCCCGGAAATATGATTATAGTATTGCTGGAACAAGGGAATTATTTCTTCAACAAAACCTGACCTGCTATCATAGATAGTACGCGCCGGCCTATGCATCTGCTCTTCCCAGAGTTCAATCATTTGCCTGTCGAATTTTTCCCCGGCAGCATAATCCTTGAGCAGCCTGTTTCTTTGCTTCATGGCTTTATTATAGGCAATTATGTCATTCAGGTAATTGTGGTCAAACTGGCTTATTACATTATTCATAAATTTACGCCGCTCCTCACTCCCACCGCTAATGATACTGGAGTCAGCCGGAGATATCATCACAACAGGATACCTGCCTATATGATCAGAAATGCGTGAATATTCTTTCCCTTCGCGCCTGAAGGTCTTACGTTTATTCCTCTGCAAACCACAAATAATCTCCTCTTCACTGTCAGTATTATGGAAAATACCCTTAATAATAAAAAAGTCGTCACCATGATGAATATTAACACTGTCAATATTCACAAAATAGCTCTTTGTAAGCGACATGTAATGTATGGCATCAAGGATATTGGTTTTTCCAACCCCGTTATCACCTACGAAGCAATTTATCCGTGGCGAAAATTCAACATCTATCTCCTTGTAATTCTTAAAGTTCGAGAGATTAAGCCTTCGTAAATACATTTCACCGGGTTTTATTTGCAGTAAATTTACTAAATCTATTCGGCACTGTGAGATTTCTTTTTCAACAGTGCACTTAACAGGATTTTAAATCAGAGGGCATGGGATTTTTTCTGTTAAATATTTTATATACAAATGAAATAAATTACTTTTGCGAAACTTATTTGAAACGATTATTAAGGCATAAAAAATATAATGATGGCAAAAGGTAAGAAGAAGAAGGAATCACCAAAAGCAATTGAAGGCGTTGAGGAAACCCTGACCAAAACGGAACAGTTTCTTGAAAATAACTGGAAATCCATTACATACGGGCTGGCCGTGGTGGCTGTGGTAGTAGGTATTGTATGGCTATATAACAGAAGAATCGACAGCAGAACGGAAGAAGCCCTTTCTCAAATGTATGTGGCTGAGAATTATTTTGCTAACGACTCTCTTGATCTTGCCCTGTACGGTGATGGTAACTACCTGGGCTTTATCGACATAGCTGATGAGTACGGGGCAACCAGGCCGGGAAACCTGGCTAATTATTATGCCGGAATATGTTTCCTGAGATCAGGTTATTATGAAGATGCCATTGATTACCTTGAAACATTCAAGAAAAGGTATGAATCTATAAGTCCGGTGGCTCTCGGTTGTATTGGTGATGCATATGTTGAGCTCGGTGACATCGACAGGGGTATTTCTTATTATCTCAGAGCAGCCAATTACACCGAGAACTCATTCTATAACCCGCTTTACCTTATGAAAGCCGCGCAGTTACATGAGATGGAAGGCAGGTATGATCAAGCTCTTGATTTATACCAGAGGATTAAGGAAGAATACCCTGAAAGTTCTGAAGGAAGAAATATTGATAAATATATAGCACGGCTTAAGGTAATACAGTAATGGCTACAACTGACCTTTCGGCATATGATCCCGAAAAGATACCAACTGCCGCTGATATGAGGTTTGGAATAGTGGTATCGGAATGGAATTGGGATATTACAGGGAAATTACTTGACGGAGCTGTCAGCATCTTAAAAAAGCATGGTACTGCCAATGGCAATATCATCATCGAGCATGTCCCGGGAAGCTTTGAGCTTCCCCTGGCCGCACAGCTCCTGAAGGAAAACACTGATGTTGATGCTATAATATGCCTGGGATGCGTTATCCAGGGTGAAACACCTCATTTTACCTATGTATGCCAGGGAGTGACACAGGGTATCACACAGTTAAATATTAAATACAATATCCCCTTTATTTTCGGGCTTTTAACCACTGACACCCTCCAGCAGGCAATAGACCGGTCCGGGGGTAAACACGGAAACAAAGGCGACGAAGCTGCTCTTACAGCAATCAAGATGGTTGATCTCAACAGAAGGATAAGAAGTTAGCTATCTTAATATTTTCCGCACAAAGGCAACAGTAAAGTAAGACATAAGAAAGAGTCCGATAAAACCCTCAACACCCGACATCCATCTGATTGATCCATATGGATAGTGATCGCCATAGCCGATGGTAAGAAAAGTTATGGCACTATGGTAAAAAGCCCTGGCAACAAGAGGGAGTTTATCATCAACAGAAGCAATTATGTCAGACCGGGAAAACAACATCATAAACAGGTAAACCAAACTGAATATAAGGTATGACACTACCATTGTAAACAAAACTCTTATAGGGTTGGTGGCATACTGCCCGGCAGCATCAAAAACAAGCCAGCGGAATCCGTAAGAGATATAAGCAGGAAGGCTTGCTATTCTCTTTTTCCTCTTTAAGGCTTCCTGCAGTTCCGATTTTGATTCAAGCTTTTTAAACATTAGATATGCCCTGTCTTCATCTTCATATTTGCCGGTGACGTTAAAGTTTTCTTTAAGTATCCTGAACTGTTCTGATTTTTGCCTGAGGCTGGTGTTTTCCTGGTTCATGATAACCTCTTTGCACATGTTGTTATTCCAGTCCATATACAATTTGCCCAGTAACCTCATTCCCGACAGATCAAGTACATTTAGACGATATTCCATATTGAATGGTTCCATGTCAACAATATCCCTCACGATTGAATCCGAAAGGTCAAGTATGTCAGCCTGTGATATTCTAATGTCAACATAATGATCAAGGTGGCACGATTTAAGTGAGAGGTTCCCGAATGAGGAACCATTAAAGGTCAGTTCACCCGATCCAAAATCGGTTTTTTCAAAGCTGGCATCTGCCGATTTCATCTCCATAAGGCTGAAATCCTTTATACCTGTACCCATGTATACACGCTTGAAAAAAAACTTGGTCCCCGTAAACAATGCTCCTTCCAGTACTAAATCACCATCTCCGAACACCGACCGGTTAAAATTCACCCTTCCTTCTCCAAAATCCACAGCCCTGAAATCAACCCTGCTGTCACCGAATTCAACACGTTCAAAGATCACATCTCCATTCCCGAACGAAACATAATGAAAATCAATTTTCCCCGAAACAATACGTGATATCTTAAAAGAAAAATTCCCCTCCCCAAAACGGCTGTTGATAAACAAAATTTGTCCCGAATTAAATTCGGTATTGGCAAAACTTATATGTCCTCTTGAAAAAACCATATCCTGGAAATCTTTCAGACCATCATTTATCACTGAATTTTTAAATTCAAAATTCCCTTCAGAAAATTCAGCACCGGTAAATTCAATATGGCCATCCTTAACATAAGTGCTTGACAGGATGAAATTACCCCTGCCCGATCTAATGTTATTAAAAAGCACTTTGCCACGTGCAAAATGTGAACCTTCAAATGAAATATCCGTATCTCCGAAATCAGCATATGAAAAATCAGTAGCTGTATGAGCTATAAATAAGGCGTTCCTGGCTGAAAATCCTTTGAGCCTAACATATTCTTTCCTGTTAATATTCTTTTGCTGCCTGTAAATTGACAGTGAAAAATCCTCTACAAGACAATGATCAAGGACTATATCCTTTCCTGCATCAATAGAGGCGTAAATATCATGAGCTTCAATATAACCCAGTAACTCCGTTGATATCTCTTCATTCTTATGATCCAGGAAAGTAATGATAGCAGTACGAGGATATTGAATCCCGTTTTCAGAAACATACTTTATATTTTTTATTTCTAAGCGGTAAGAAGAATATCTCATTTCCATATGCTGAATGTATAAGTATTTTATTTAACTCTTCCTATTGCATAGACTATTATAGGGGCAATAGCGACATTTTTGCCTGTCTGATGTCATTTTGATGTCCCTGGCCCGGTCAAAAATATCAGCCAGGACATTGCGGAGTCCGACCGTGAACTCTTCCCTTATTGACCTGTAAGAATCAATGTCTCCTTTACCCGGTCCATTCTTTATTTTAAAGGCATCGGAGAAACTGTCACCGAATAATTTCCTCACTGGATAAAGAGAAGGTCTCATTTCAGCCTCTCTCATATTCTGAATAAACAGTTCGCAGTACAAAAGGGTCTGGAAAGCAGCGCTGTTCCTGGTCTTTGAATCATAATCAAATAAATCTTCCAGGCTTTTTATATCCAATTCATCCGCCCCCGATTTATAATCAAGAACCCTGTATATACCTTCTGCCATGTCCACCCTGTCAATAGTCCCCCCTATTACTGCTTCCTTTGGCTCACCATCTACAACAAAAGACATTGAACCTTTGAATTTCTTTTCCAGGAACACTATTTCAAAGGGTGTGTAATTTTGGTCAGCTTTCAATATCTGCCTGGCCATTCTTTCAATGATACTGGTAATAACCAGGTTTTTTCCTTTGATACTGCCACGGCTGCTTTTCATAAACACTTTTCTGAAAGCTTGTTCTGCCATATTTTTTATATAAGCCCCCCCCTCAAGTATTCGCTCCAGTTCAGCCAAATCGAGCATCCTGCCCGTAAAAGGTTGGTAAATCTCCTTCATCACATGATGCAGTATATTGCCAAAGGCAAGGTAATCAACTTCTTCCAGTAAATCTTCCGGTTCTTCAATACCAGCAATGTACCGGTAATAAAATTTCATATTACATGTTATCCAGGTGTTAATGCCGCTGGGTGAAAGGTAGTGTGGTCTGCCAGCATCAAGAAAGACAGATTCAAAAATCCTGTTGATTTCATTTGTTCGTATAATTGAATCCTTCACTTTTGCCTGTGGTAATATATTGAATCTTGTATCCATAAAGGAAGTATCATGTCGATCATCATATTTTAGCTGAAGCAGGTACCTGCTCATCTCGCCACTCCGCATGCCGTCAGTACTGCTGTTGTAAATAAATTTAACTTTTTCAGCCCTTTGCAAAAGCCTGTAGAGGTAGTATGCATATATTGAATCGGAATGCTTTATCGTTGGCAAGCCAAATGCCTCCCTCAGGTTATAAGGGATATAGGAATTCCCCGCCGGCGATCTTGGGATCTTTCCTTCGTTTGCGGAAAGGAAAATAATATTTTTAAAATCAAGAGCCCTTGTCTCGAGTATCCCCATAACCTGTACACCCTGAAGAGGTTCGCCGCTAAAAGGCATTACTATTTTCCTCATTATTCTGTCTATAAGCCTTGTATACAGGTCAATACCGGGATCCATGCCTGATTCATCCATTATCAGGCCAAGCTGGTTAAGGGGCAGGATGAGTCTGTAGATATATTCCTGCTGCAAGCTGAAACGGGAGGCTGCTGCCCCTTCAGTGTCATCATCCCCCTCGAGCTGTTCAATTAAATATGCCAGTATTTCCTGGAGATACGTCCTGCTATTGAATTCATTGGTAAAAATAAGTGTAAACAGCTCATTGGACAGCAGGCTATGCCTGTTTATTCTTATAAGGTTCTTTTCTTTAATTTCCTTAATAACTAACTCTGAATCTGCAGGATGATTAAACATTACATATTGGTGCTGCAGAACATTAATCACATCGTTATAATAGAAGCCGGAATCATCCCCGACCCTTCTCCTGTTTTTTTGCAAGCTAAGCAATTGATGTACAAGGCTGTATACCGGGGTCTGGAATAATGGATATCCCATTGTGACATTAATATTGCCAACTGCTTCAGGCAAGCTGTTAAGTACAGGAGTAAGCAAATTCTCATCAGCCAGTATTATTGCTGTGTCATTGGGATCATCGCTCAGCCCGAAATCTTTAATCAAGGAAGGAATCAGCTTAGCCTGTGCTACATCGGAAGGTGCTGAATAAACATCTATTGAACAGCGTGATTCTGTGGAAGCAATAACCTGATGAGGAGGGAATTCAGCTATATTCTGCCTGATGAAATGACCTGCTTCATGATCCCTATTACTAACATACCAGGGATCATAATCCCAGTAAAACCTGGCCCTGCCCGATTCCTTCAGGACCCGTAAAATTTCTTTTTCACATTTATTCAGTGCATTGAATCCAACAAAATGAAACATTCTTATATCCTCATACCATTCCCCGGACCGGGATTTTATTGCCTCAGCCTGCTCACGGATGATCATCCCTTCGTATGCCAGGCCTTTTTCTCTCAGTCTTCCAGTAAATCCCCTGTAAACACTGGCAAGTATTTCCCACACCGTGAGAAAATCAGACTTCTCATCAGTCATATTAGACACCTCAAAATTAATCCAGAATTGCCTGATTATTGATGTTATGTCTTCGCTCATTGCCCCGAATTTTTCATCTATTTCTTTCAAATCAGCAAGATTGGCAAAGAGTAATTCAGGATCAACAAGGTATTTATCAATATCATCAAAATCATTAATCAGCATTTCCCCCCAATAATAAAACTCGTCAAAGGATTCCTTACGCTTAGAGGCTTGCAGGTAAATATTATACAGTTCAAATACCAGCTGAACAGGTTCAGCCTGTTTCATACTGCTCTGGAGTGACAGGAGGCTGCTGATAGTATGTACTGAAGGCATGAATATTGGTTTATCTATCAACTCTGACATATGCTTCCTGAAAAACAGAATTGAGCGATTATTCGGGAATACAATACAGTGTTCCGCCAGTTTATCACCGTATTCGTTCAATAAGAGAGATGCTATTTCTTTTAAAAATATCTTCATTCTTACTTATTATAAAGCCTGCCCTGCCAGGTATCCAGTTCTTCAAGTCTCTGTTCAATCTGCCTTGCAGCTTCTTCGGGTCTCAAGCCACTCCATCCATGACCCCTTATAAAGCGTGGATTGGCCTCCCCGGTAAACCTCTCAACAATAATTTCAGGATTAAGCTTTTCTAAGAATTTAATAAAAAATTCCCTGTATTCTTCCCAGGTAAAAAGGTCAAAGTCCTGTGGTCTTGCCGTGTATTCTCTTTCCATACGTGTGCCCTTAATTATCTGCAACTGATGGAATTTCACAGTAGTAAGCGGCAGGTCTGATATTATTCCTGCTTCATTCATCATATCTTCCCTGGATTCGCCCGGGAGTCCGAAAATAAAATGAGCACCGGTATGTATGCCTTTCGCAGCAGTTTTTTCCAGGGCTGATACCGAACATGCAAAATCATGTCCCCTGTTCACCCTTACCAGGCTACGATCATAACATGATTCAAGACCGTACTCAATTGCAATGTAATAGTTATCAGAAAGGTACACGAGGTAATCCAGCAATTCATCACTTATGCAATCAGGTCGCGTACCAATTATCAGCCCTGCAATGCCGGGATAACGAAGTGCTTCTTCATATTTTCTTTTCAGTTCATGGAGAGGAGCATAGGTATTTGAGTAGGCCTGGAAATATGCCAGGTAGGCAATTGCTTTCCTATACCTTTTTGCATGAAACTGTATACCTTTTTCTATTTGTTCGGTGATACCTGTTCTGGCATTACAGTATTTAGGGGTGAAGGCTTCGTTATTACAGAAGCTGCAGCCTTCAGTGCCAAGGGTTCCATCCCTGTTGGGGCAGGTAAAACCCGCATCCACGCTAACCTTCTGTACTCTCCCTCCAAACAACTTGCGGAAGTAGTTTGAATAAGCATTGAACCTGCGCTCGTGCCCCCAGCGGAAAGTGTTTATGCGCGGATTTTCCATTATACTGATACCACTTTTGACAATTCAACATACCATAAGAAAGCCTCTACCTTATCATAAGCCAT
The DNA here is from genome assembly GCA_034659275.1 of Bacteroidota bacterium. GTDB lineage: Bacteria > Bacteroidota > Bacteroidia > Bacteroidales > VadinHA17 > UBA9300. The sequence goes on from JAYEGY010000085.1 coordinate 14,953, forward strand.
CTGCTTGAGCAAGGCTTTATATTCCTCAACCTGTCGCCTGTGCCCCGGTAATTCGTTTCCAAACTTGAAATCAACTATGATAATCCTGTCTTTACTGAATATTATCCTGTCAGGTCTTCTTATATCGCCTCCCGGCGCCAGGATATCTTTCTCGCTCCTAACCCTGACGTCCTCTGAAAACCATTCTTTTACATCTTCCTGATCCAGGGCGGCATATATCTTAGCTTTAATATTACTGTACTCATCGCGACTTATTATTCCTTTTGAAAGGTAGCTCCTGACCGCATCTTCAACATCATGTGCCGTTTTTATTGAGGCCAATATCTCATGCATTAACAGGCCGTAATGTCTTTTCTCTCCTGTCTGATCTTTCTTTCCGGCAAAATATGATTTGCCATGGAGCTTCAGCCTGAGCCTGTCATCATTTAATACAAGGGGATATTGAATAACAGGATTGCCTGGTCTTTCCTCTTTTCTGCCTGGTTTTACCGGCACCCTGCCAAACGAAAAAGTGCCGGATTCACTATCGAAATATTCTTTGAAGTGAAGATCTCCAGAATATTGCTCACCTGTGAAAATATCAAACAGATAAGATCCTGCCGACTTTCCATTTTTTGTGTTAAGCAGATTACCATACAGGCATTCACGCGCCCTGGTAAATGCAACATAGAGTATATTAAGCCTGTCAACCGCTGCCTTGCCCTCCTCTTCAAGATAGAAATCTTTAAAGTAGGTATTCAGAAAGTCTTTTTTCATTTTCACGGGTACTGCTCCCAGCTTATTCAGCAGCCTGTGATCAGAAAAGATCCAGAGAATGGGATAAAGGTTTTTCTCATGCTTGAAGGTCCATGATATAAATGGCAGCACCACCACCTTGAACTGTAAACCTTTTGATTTATGTATGGTCATAAGCTGCATGGCATCACTTTGCTCAGTTGATGACACTGATCGTTTCTGCCCCTCATTATCCCACCATTCCAGGAAGGCAGGTATGTCGTTCGTTTCAGTTCCTGCAAACTCAAGGATACAATTCTGCAATGTATTCAGGTAAGGCTTGGCTGAATCAATATTATTAAGGCCCGCATAGTCTATCAGCCTGTCAATAATTTCATATACTGACAGGTAGCGTATTGTATCAAGAAAGTTTTCAAAGTCTTCGGCATGTTTTGCACTCTTTATCCCGGTATCATTGCCATCAATAAACAATGGTCTGTCAATTACATTTTTTCTGATCGACAGGAGGTAATGCTGGTACATTACCGCGGAATTCACTTTATCTTCCTTATTTATCAAGTATTTTAGTACTGACACCAGGAAAATGATGACCGGGGAGCTCCTGAGCATCAATGAATCCTGTGAAATAACCTGGTAAGAATATTTTGAATCAGCAGCTTTCTCCGAAGCATGACTTGTTATCCTGTCTATTACCTCCTGCCCTTCATTCTTTGTCCTTACCAGTATACCGATATCACATGCCCTGTACCCCTCATCCTGTATTTCTTCTATCATTGCCGGGAGGTCATCAAGTGCTCTTTGTTTTCCTTCCTCTGCCGACTCATACATTTTCATTCTTACATAACCACCACCGAATTTACCCGGATCTTGCTGTACCACGTCAGCATATACTCTTGATATAACATTATCCTCCAGTTCTAAATTTTCTTCAACCCTGGCCGGCAACTCTGAAAAGATGTTATTATTGAACTTTATAATATTCGCTGAGCTCCTCCAGTTTTTTCCCAGCACTATTGTCTCAAACGATTCCGGGTGGAATAATTCACTTAAACGGTCAAATATCTCCCAGTCGCTGTTTCTCCACCTGTAGATCGATTGTTTTACGTCACCTACTACAAGGCTGTCTTCGCCTTCAGCTATACTATTATTTATAAGAGGGAGGAAGTTTTCCCATTGCACCTTTGATGTATCCTGGAATTCATCTATCATGAAGTTTTTGTACCTGTTGCCCATCTTCTCATAAATAAATGGCGCCTGGTCAGTTGCAATAATACGTCGAAGAATATCACCTGCATCAGAGAGCAAAAACTTATTCTCTTCGTTAAGCAATTCCCTGGTTTTAGAAGCTATGTCATTCAATATGCCAAGGGTAAAAAGATTATCCAGTACAAGCTTTACTGAATTATAAAGGATTATCTTATGCTGGTATTCATCAGCAAAGGATTTAATTGCCCTGTCAAGTCCATCGGCCAGTGCTGCTTCCAGTTCAGGTGCAGGTGCATTGCCACTGAAATATTTGTCGTCATAGGCGGCAGCCTGAACAGCCCTGAAACTGATGCCCGGAATATCCTTGGTAGCTTCCGTAAGGAACTTTATTATCGAATTACTTTTAAGATAGAGCATGTTCTCTTCAACCCCATTCCTTCTGAGTATGTCGAGGGCGTTTTGCGCAAGATCCCCGAGCTTCTCCCTGAAGGAATTCTTGAAAGCATACATATCATTGATAGCTTCCCTGAGTTGATCTTTATCTTCGTTTATATATCCCTTATCATGAAGAATCCTGTATCTCTCCTTAAATATCTCCTCTCCCAGTGATAATATTTTCGTTTTAAGGTTCCAGCTTTTACCTTCAATTATCTCCCTGTTTCCAAATTCAATAAGCCAGTTCAGCAGCTTGGTGTCATTTTCCGCATCCATCAGCAACTCATCAACAGCCCGTATTAAAATCATGTCAGAGTCGAGAATAACATTAAAGCCTGCCTGCAGTCCCGATTCACGTGCAAAAGACCTGAGTACTTTCTGAAAAAAACTGTCTATTGTACCTACCGAGAAACGGGAATAATCATGGAGTAAATGATTCAATATTGCAATGGCTTCCTTCCTGATCATCTCTTCTGTCTTGCCTGTTGCCTCTTTAATAAATTCGGAATATTCACATTCCTTTCCCCTCGACAACAGGTACAGGTTATGCAATATACGTTCTTTCATTTCTGCTGTAGCTTTATTTGTGAAAGTCACAGCAAGTATATTGCGGTAGCTTTTAGGATCCCTGAATAGTGACTTGAGATAGATACCGGCAAGTTCATATGTCTTGCCCGATCCAGCGGAAGCGTTATATCGTATAATAATTCCTGGTCTCATGAGATAGATAAATATACCGATTTTTTAAGATGATATTCGGCAATATGAACCATATTTACTAACATATTGGCACAATTTTTTTATATTTATTAATAATAAGTGGCATTATTATGAAGATATCTTACAGGAAAGCGGAAAAAAAGGATGTATCTCTTATTCACCGGTTTATCAGGAAGCTGGCCAGATATGAGAAACTGGAACATGAAGTGCTTGCTACATGTGAATCGCTGGAAGAAACCCTCTTTGGGGAACACCCTTATGCAGAAGTTGTGCTGGCAGAAGCCGACGGCAAGGAAGCTGGATTTGTTTTATTTTTTCATAACTACTCGACCTTCCTCGCAAAACCGGGTATTTATATAGAGGACCTATATGTCAGCCCACAATACCGGGGCAAGGGGCTGGGTAAGGGACTGCTGTCATATATCGCTTCGCTGGCCGTTGAAAGAGGATGCGGCAGGGTGGAATGGTGGGTTCTCAACTGGAACCCGGCACGAAAATTCTACGATAGTTTAGGAGCTGAAGCTATGAATGAATGGGTTGTTTACAGGCTTACGGGTAACAAACTCCACGAACTGGCCAGGAAGACGTAAGCTAAGAATTTATTACCCCTGATCCCAGTAGTTCATCATCTGAATACCAGGCTGCAAACTGACCCGGAGCGATACCCCTTTGCAGCTTATCAAAAATTATATAGATTGCCCCTGAGCGTCTGTATAGCTTTGCTTTCTCAAGGGCTTGCCGGTAACGTATACGTACATCATATAGCCTTGTTTCACCTCTTTTCATCGCAAGGTCCGGTCTTATCCAGTGTATGTCTTTTCCCATGACCTTCAGTCCTTTTCGGTGAAGTCCCCGATGATCCTGGCCCTCGCCAACATATAATATATTCTTATTGGTGTCGGTGGAAAGAACAAAGAGTGGTTCTTTATATCCACCCACATTTATACCCTTTCTCTGTCCAATAGTAAAATAATGTGCCCCCTCATGCTTTCCTATCGTTATACCGCTGGAAGGATTATATTCATAAGGAGTACTCATCTCAAGCAGTTTTTCATCATTTATATCATCTTCGGGCAGGCCAGTGTTAAATACAGTGTAATCAAAGTCGGGGGGTATTAACACAGTACGCCCTGTTCTTGGTTTAAGTTGTTGCTTCAGGAAAGTGGGAAGGTCAACTTTACCTATGAAACATATACCCTGGGAGTCCTTTCTGCTGGCAGTTGGCAACTTGAGGTCAGCAGCCATTTTCCTTACCTGTGGCTTAGTCATATTGCCTACAGGAAAAACAGCGTCTCCCAGTTGATCCTGGCTGATCTGGCAAAGGAAATAACTCTGGTCTTTGTTCCGGTCCTTACCGGTCATCAGGCGGTGTATCTCTTTCTTACCATCATAAATAGTTTCCTTACGGCAGTAATGACCCGTGGCAATAAGATCTATGCCCAGATTGTAAGCTTCCGTAACAAAAGAATCAAACTTGATCTCCCTGTTACACAGAATATCAGGATTTGGAGTCCGGCCGGCCTGGTATTCCGAAAACATGTAATCAATAATCCGGCTGCGGTAGGGCCCGCTTAGATCGACAGTATGAAAAGGTATTCCTATTTTTTTTGCCACCATCTCTGCAAACATCACATCATCTTCATATGTACAAGCACCCTCAAGCACACCGGTATTATCATCCCAGTTTTTCATGAATACACCGGTTACATCATATCCCTGGTGTTTTAAAACCCATGCAGCAACACTGGAATCTACACCACCTGATAAACCTATAACAACTCTCTTTTTCATTAAATGCAAATATATTAACAATTCAGGGGCCGGGCAAGCCTGTCCCTGATATGCAAAATTATGCTTGTCCTGAAAGCTGATCACAACAACGATTTATTGTATATTGTAGTGTAAATCCAGATTTAAGAAAATAATATGGGCGATATTATTACCACCAGGAAACAAAGCAGAAGGCATTTTCTTTCCCGTATTACCTATGGTGCCGGAGGATTATTACTTCTGGGTAACTATGGTTTCACTATCCGGAAAGATAGCAGTACAGGAAGAATAAGAGCAATATCGGTTGACTTTGAAAAATGTGCAGGATGTCGTACATGTGAGGCAGTCTGTGCTGAATATAATAATAAAGTCATGAACTGGCGTTATGGAGGCACCACCAATGCACTCACTTCATCATCAAGAAACGGCACCCAGGCAGTTAAAAATTACAGCGAAGGAACATTCGGTGAAATTGAAAAAATAGGAACCGAAGCAAACAGGAAGAAAATATGGAAACGTGATTTTGCATGCTATTCCTGCCAGCTTGCCTGCAAAAAAAGTGGCTTTGCAAAAGGAGCATATGGTGTGCAGGTCCATGACGGACCTGAATATGAAACGGGGACCATGCTGGGAGCCAACCTGATGATCCCCGATCTTAATGGACTACATAAACTGATCTATGACGGCGATAATTATGGAATTGATATTATTTCCGTTGGGAACACCATAGGCTTCCTGATGGAAGCAATGGAGAAAAAACATATAGATGCTGACTTCCTGGATGGCATTGAGCTAAGCTGGGGAGACGTGGAAGCATCACTTGAATTAATGCGCAAGATTACTTACAGGGAGGGAATCGGTGAAACTGCAGGCAGGGGAGTGAAGGAACTCGCAAAGATTATTGGTAAAGGATCAGAAAAATATGCCATCCATGTAAAGGGACATGAACTGGCAGCATGGAATGTTCCTGTAAGATCAACATACTGGTCAATAACTTATGCAACATCAAACAGGGGCGCGTGCCATATGAATGGAGGTAACAGCAGTGGACAGGATGCAGCATGCCTGCGTGACTCACTGGGAGCCTGTAGTTTTGCCTCATCATGGTACCGGGACGATATTCACTACAGGCATTTCCTTTCCGCAATAACAGGCCTGGAATGGACAGAAGAAGGCTTCAATAAGACAGGAACACGTATATTCACCCTGGAAAAAATGTTTAATTACCGCGAAGGATTCAGACGACGCGACGATACTATCCCGGAAAAGTTCTTCAAGAATGAATTCACCTACGGAGATCATAAAGGAGCAATTGTTAAACGCGAGGATTTCATGAATGATCTTGATAATTATTATGAATCGCGTAAATGGGATAAAGAAACCTCACGGCCGGCTGATGATGTCCTCAGGGAATTAAACCTGGAATTCACGATTTAGTATTTATCATCTTATTTTTGTTTCTTGCATCTTATTAATAACTATTTCACCGCCTGAATGAATATCGTAAGATTTTCAGCTTTATTATTACTTTTATTAATACCCGGAGCATGCAAGCAGGTGAGCAGGTCAAAAGTTCTGAAACTTGCACACGGCCTGGATACAGAACACCCCGTACATAAAAGCATGGTTTATATGGCAGATATCCTGGAGAAGAAATCAGGTAGCAGGCTGGAAATCAGGATATACCCCTCGGCACAACTGGGTTCCGAAAGACAATGCATTGAGCTTTTGCAGATAGGAAGCCTTGATATGACAAAGGTTTCTGCATCGGCAATGGAGGGCTTTGCCCCTGCCTACAAGGTCCTGAGCTTTCCTTTTATTTTCAACGACAGGGAGCATTCATATAAGGTGCTTGACGGTTCAGTTGGACGAGAAATCTTGTTGTCATCTGAAAAATTCTGGCTCAGGGGCCTTACGTTTTATGATGCGGGAAGCAGAAGCTTTTACACGAAAGATACACCGGTAAAACACCCCGATGACCTGAAAGGACTTAGCATCAGGGTAATGAAAAGCCCAACAGCTATGGAAATGATAAGTAGTTTCGGGGGTAATCCCACCCCCATATCCTGGGGTGAATTATATACGTCCCTGCAAACAGGACGTGTTGACGGCGCCGAAAACAATCCGCCCAGCTTCTTCCATTCCCACCATTATGAAGTATGCAAATATTATTGCCTCGATGAACACACTTCAGTACCTGATGTGCTATTAATCAGTACTATATCATGGCAAAAGCTTACTGAGCAGGAAAGGGAATGGCTTCAAGATGCAGCACTTCGCTCCTCTTCATACCAGCGCCGATTATGGCTGGAGGATGAAAAGGAATCGATGCGACAAATAAGAAAATCAGGGGTTACCGTTATACCTGCCAGGGAAATTGACAGGGAGGCTTTCAGAGTGGCAGTTAAGGGAATGTATGAAAAATTTTCCTCTGATCCCGTGATAGGTGAGCTTATTAAAAAGATTAACCAGGTTGATCACTATGAGAAAAACAATTGACATAATTCTCAGCAGGCTGGTAATAATTGTAATGACAGTGCTGGTGCTGGATGTTTTGCTCCAGGTAGCTGCAGGCATATTCTTCAGGGGATCAAATCCCTTTTCCTTTACGGATGAACTGGCAGAGTTCCTCCTGATATGGGTGGGTCTGCTTGGAGCAGCATATGTATCGGGGCAGAAACAACACCTGGCTATTAAGTTGATAAACAAAAAGTTATCTGAAATAAATATAAGAAGACTGAATATATTCATAAGCATGCTTATTATACTGTTTGCTGCCTTTGTTCTTGTTGTGGGAGGTATCAGGTTTGTGGTAATCAATATTAAACTGGAACAGTTATCTGCGGCAATGCAGCTGCCTATGTGGTATGTATATCTTGTGCTGCCACTCAGCGGTTTGTTTATAATATATTATGCACTTGACGATATTGTAAGGTTGAGAAGGCCCGATTTACGAGCTGGCGCGGATCTCCAGTTCCGTCCGCCGTAGCTCTGCGGAGGCGGGATCCGTGCCCGGTTGACAAGTACAGAGTGAAGCTTAAGCTCAGGCTAAAAAGAAGGGGAAAGTTTAACTGAAAAGGGAATCGAGGCTGAACGCCTGTAAGAAAAGAAGATATATGGAACTTACAAGCATCTTAGTTCTGGTTATAAGTTTCTTTTTTCTACTGGCTATAGGTGTCCCCATTGCTTATAGCATAGGGATAAGTGCTGTTTTAACCATGCTTGTCAGTATCTTACCCATCCCTGCCTTCACTACCCTGGCCCAGAGAATGTCAACAGGACTGCAGAGCTTTCCCTTGCTGGCCATACCGTTTTTTATTCTGGCCGGACAGTTAATGAACCATGGTGGCATTGCCCACAGGCTAATAGAATTTGCAAAGGTTCTGGTTGGCAGGTTACCGGGTGGACTTGCCTTTGTAAATATCATGGCAAATATGCTCTTTGGAGCAATCTCGGGGTCAGCAGCAGCTTCGGCCAGTGCCATCGGCACCATCATGACCGGTAAAATGGCTGATGAAGGCTACGACCGTTCATTTGCAGCTGCGGTTAATATAAGCTCTTCATCTACCGGACTTACGATTCCTCCCAGCAACATCCTTATAGTGTACTCGCTGGCCAGCGGAGGGATGTCTGTTGCAGCTCTTTTCCTTGCAGGATATATCCCGGGTATACTTACCGGTCTTTTCTTGATGGGACTTGCAGCAACCATGGCCTACCGGAAGAATTACCCCGCGGGAGAACGAAGCAATCTTAAGCGAGCTTTAATCATTTTTCTAGATGCAATACCCAGTCTTCTGCTGTTAATAATAGTTATAGGCGGAATAACCAGTGGTATTTTCACCGCAACCGAAGCTTCTGCGGTGGCCGTGCTGTATACTCTTATTCTCGGGGCAATATACCGGGAGATAAAAATCAAAGATCTTCCATCCCTTGTCCTAAAATCAGTGCAAACAAGCTGCATCGTGCTTTTCCTCGTTGCAACATCCATAGGGCTGTCATGGGTAATGTCGTACGAGAATATACCACAGGAAGTAAGCCATGCCCTGCTGGGGCTGTCGTCCAATAAATTTGTTATCCTCCTGATAATTAATTTTATCCTGCTTATTGTTGGTACTTTCATGGACATGACCCCCGCGGTGCTTATCTTCACACCTATCTTCCTTCCAATAGTTACCGGCCCCGAAATAGGCCTCGATCCCATACATTTCGGCATAGTAATGGTTCTTAACCTCTGTGTGGGGCTGACAACACCACCGGTAGGTTCTTTACTTTTCATTGGTTGCTCCGTTGCAGATATTGGCATAGAAAAGGTAATACGGCCACTTATACCAATGTTTATAGCAATGATCATTGTGCTGCTCCTTGTAACTTATCTTCCTGATCTGAGCCTCTGGCTACCAAATGTTTTTGGGAAACTTTGAAAATAATCTTACCGCTCAAAAGTACCACTATTCCAACCGAACATATGAGGAGGAGCATCTGAAAACTCTACATAAATCCTGTCTGATGGTATTCCCAGGCGCTGCTTAAGCAGCTTACATATGGCTGCAGATAATTTTGTCGTTATGTCTGAGGGCAATCCTATGCTCTTGAGTTCAATAAATGCTGCAGGGTCATTATTTCCCCCGAAATACAATTCCAGACCAGGTTCAAATGCTATCATAATAAATTTTTCAGACTTGCCCAGGAGATCCATCAAGAGACCGGTTATCTTTTTCATTAATAAATCTTTATCATCTATTTCCCTGTTAGTCTGAAGTTTTAAATATGGCATATTAAATGTTTTTTATAAAGATAATCAATAGTAAAGAAAAATTCTAAATACCCTGGGAAATGATCAAAACCTCTCACAAGCCTTCTTCTGAGTTTCAGCATTCCACTGACACTGTAACTTATAAAGAATTTTTCTTCATTTAGAATTATTCATTTCCCAACCCGTCGCTTTACTTTTTTACCTTATTTTAGAAAACTGAAATAAAACCTAAGGGATATGGACATTCTTCGAGCGCAATATCCATTTATTAAATTCTTAAACAGAGCCGTAACAAAAGAATACCTGTTTAATGGCAAAGAAATACAGGAAGAACTAGGACTTAATCTTTACGATTACGAATTTCGTTTCTATGACCCTGTAATTGCCAGGTGGAGTGTGCCAGATCCACTAGCGGAATATGCTTATAATTACTCACCTTATAATTATGTAAAGAATAATCCAATAAACTATATTGATCTATTTGGTTTATCTGACACAACTTATATTGCTCCTGAACCAATACCTGAAGTAGTTGTAACTTACACTCCACCACCAAAGCCCAGATCTCCTGACTTTATAAGTATATTATATGCAATTGATGACTTTCTTATGGGAAACCATAATCCTGTGAAAATTCATGATGCCAATTGGTTTTGAAGATTGGTGTATTAGGGAATTTGATCAAGGCGAGGTTAAAAGATTAGGAGAGATCTTCGGAGATGACAGGGCTGAAGGTACTAATAATCATAAAGTAAGAAGCGATGAGAGTTATCAAGGTAGAACCAAAGATAAAGAAATAAAAAAGAAGAATACAGGAACGGGAGAAGAGACAGATGGTAGTGGAAGATCTATTACTTTCTACTCTCGCGAAACAGGAGATAGTATACCTACAACTGTTAAGAGCTCTTGGTTAAACAAGAATGGGAAATTTATTTATTATAGAAATGGGAAAATGAATGAAGCACAATTAGGTGATACATTGAGTTGGGAAAAAGTCAAAGAAAGTGGTTATATCATTAAATAAGCTCTTAAAATGAAGAATACAATAGCACCTACATGCCTATGCCTGTTTTTAATGATTATTAGCTGTAGCCAAAATTTATCGAAAGAATCTTTCTATCCTACAGGTGAATTAAAGGAAAGAATAATATATGATAGTAAGAAGGATACTTTGAATTACAGTATCTATAATTATTACATAGAAGGAAGCCTTGCAAGTGTTGCTAAATACGTGAATGGTTATCAATCAAGAAGGGAAATATATAACTTATAATAAAAATGGTATTATTAACACTATCAGCACTTATTCAGAAGGTAAACTAAATGGTATCGTTCAAGCTTTTAATTCCGATGGCAAGAATCTAAGAGAATCTTATTATATTGATGGCAAGCAAGTTATATATTCTGAATTTTATGCTGCCAATAATGGTGAATATGAGAAACAGGTTTTTAATTCTGTTATTGATGGGGTTGCTTACCCAATTGGCCAGTTGGTAAAGAGTAATAATGTAGTTCAGTCTGATATGAGTTTTTATGCGACTATCACTTGTGATGACACATTAACTACGCCGCCATTTGCATTAATAATTGACGTCTTTGTTCCTTATGAAGATGCGATTTTTGAGGTTTCATTTGGAAAGCCAGATAAAAACCTGAATCTGATCTCGATTGATACTAGCTTTGTTAGTGCAAGTAATAGGATGGAATTTATTGATAAAGAATTAGAGAGTGGTATGAACAATATCTTTTGTGAAGTTAATGTTATTTCCAAGGATACTGTCACATTTTATGCTTATAAAGAAGTCTTTATTAAAGATTAATATTGGAATCTGTACAGTATTTAAATATAAAAATAGTTGAGAAATTAACAACAAACCCGGCCATTGCGCCGGGTTTTGTTTTAACATTTCCTTTTGGTCTTCTCGATCCACACTCTTGGGTTCCTTTCGGTGCTGATCACCGCTAATACTTCAACAGAGTGGCCCTGCTCGTTGATATAGAAATGCACCATAAAGGGAAACTTTTTGACGATCATGCAGCGGATCTCTTTGTACCTTACGGCGTAAATATGTGGGTCGTTACTAAGGCTGTCGATTTGTTTAACGGTAGTACTCTGAAATCTCTCCCCCAGTTTAGGCTGCTGTTCATTATACCAGTCGGTCGCTTCCTGGATATCAGTAAGGGCTTCGGTATCGATCTTCACCTTGAATCTTTCCATCAGGCTTTTAGCTTTTCTTTCGCCTTGTCCCAGTCCAGCAGCCTGTCGGGGTCTTTCCTTGCTTTTTTAAAGCGCTCATTTACCAGTTTTTGGTGAGCCTCCGGAATGTCAAACTCTTCAGACATATCCTTTATAGTATCTTCCAGCTCTTCCAGTCTTTTAAGCATATTTTTATAATCATCGACAGGCAGAATAACAGCAACCTTTTTTCCCAGCTTGTCTTCTATATATTGTAGTTTCAGTGCCTTCATAATTACAGGTTTTTCATTCACTTGAAAAGCATTACTGCTATTTCTAAGGCTAAGTTATAAAAAAGTTGCAAGACCACATTAATACTAACAGCTTAATAAACCGGACAATTTTAAAATGAAGTTAGATTACCACAAAACATAACCCAGCCAGCTTGCTGCACTCTCTTCCCCTCTGTCTTTTGTTTTGTTTCCGACACCTGCTACTAAGACTAAGCTGCTTTTCCGGCTGCGGTTTAAACATCAGGAGCATGCATGTTTCGGAAGCAATAATAAGGTCATAATCATCATTTTTTCAATTGAAAACTCTTTCAAGTGAAAAGAAAAAAGTTATCTTTGAGATAGCGATGTCTATAAAAAGAAAAACCTGTTTTGAAAAGTGCGCAAAGATATGATTTAGAGGGCAAAACGACGCTCAGTGCATACAATTAACAGTATAATGGAAACTATAAAACTGAAATTCAGTACCTTTTTGTGGAGGGTAACATCATCTCATGTAATTTCTTATTTTATCATGGGATTAATTGCTTCGATTATACTTGACTATAGGGAGGTCTTTCAAAATCCCCCACTGTCCTATTTTATGAGACCAGTTGATTCTCCATGGGTTGCAGCTGGTCCTGTGCTTAATATTATACGTGGATTCGTATTTTCAGTCGTTCTCTGGTTTTTTAAAGACAGTTTTCTCTATAAAAAATACGGATGGTTAAAATTATGGGTATTAATAGTCGGCTTGTGTGTTTTGTCAACAACAGGACCAGCACCCGGGTCAATAGAAGGAATAATCTATACCACAATACCTGTAGCTGATCAATTAAAGGGATACGTTGAAGTCCTGCCTCAGACTTTATTATTCGCACTTTTTGTGAATTATTGGTACATAAAGCCACACAAGGCATGGAACATTATTTCTATTGCCTTAGTAATATTAATAGTCTTATTATGCACAATGGGATTAACAGCATCAACAATATAAGATGTAGAATCAATAGATGTTCCAACACATCCAGTTATAGGGAAAATAATCCAGGATAAATATCGGAGTAATTATTTAAATTAATTAACTAAATGCAAAGTATGAAAACAATTGTAGTGTATTATTCTAATAAAGGCAGTAATGAATACCTGGCTAATAAAATTTCAAAAAGCCTTTCATGTGATATTGTAGAAATAAAAACGTCGGACTGGTTTTGCCCGATGATCAAAAAGAAGACCCCGATGCTTTTATGAAAACTCATCTGAATGATGAAAATTTCAAAGGTGAAATTCAGGAGATATATGATGATTTCATTGAAAAAGTATCTGAGATTAATAATTAGGGTCTTCAAACATTCAAACACTCAAACCTTTCAAACTTGTCATACAGGATAAATTATTTACTTTTACCCAAAGGATTTTCGTAACTTAAGACGATAGTTATCTGACAAATCACAATTTATGGAAACATTAATCGAGATTAAATCCAATGAAGATATATTCCCGGAATACCGTGATACTCCAGTATGTACGTTCCTTGAGTACCATAACCTGGGCCGTGAATTTAAAAAACATAAAAAGGCCGAATTGCTTATAGGCATGTGCATGGACAGCCGTCTTCTATTGAATATACCGGATAACTTTGCCTATATATTACGTACGGGAGGTGCCAATATGAGGGACATCGAGTTTAATATCTCATATGCCATCGCTATCTGGGGTGTTAAATATATCATTATCCTTGGCCATACCAACTGTGAGATGATCAACCTGATGTCGAAAAAAGATAAATTCATAAAAGGTCTTGTTGATACGGGCGGATGGGAAAAATACCTGGCAGAAGAACATTTTTACCAGTCAGAACCAATTTACGAGATTAAGAATGAAATTGATTTTGTCCTCAAAGAAACACGCAGGCTCAGGCTTAAGTACCGGAAAGTCACCGTGGTACCTATGCTTTACAGGGTGAAAATTAATCACATATATCTTATTGAAGAGTAATTTATTTCCGGGTTCCCGCCTTCGCTACCACCTTCAGAAAACCTGCTGAGGTTAAAATTTTTCCGGAATTTTAGCTTACACCTTTGTCTTCTTATTTAATTCGGAAATAAATTATTAAATTGAAAGATGGCATTTTTGACAAAATAACTAAAAAGGGAAAATACTTATTACGCAATTAGATAATCACTGAATACAAGAATCATGGAATCAAAGAACTCTATGAACCGGAGAAAATTCATCAGCTCAGCTGTTGCCACGGCTGCTACCATTACGGTGGTTCCCAGGCATGTACTGGGTGGAACCGGATATGTCCCCCCTTCCGATAAAATAACAGTCGCCAATATAGGTTGCGGTACCCAGGGATTAAGGGAGATGCCAGATCTATTACATAATCCTGATATACAGGTTGTTGCTGTTTGTGACGTGAATAGATTTACTACCGATTATCTCGACTGGTCCCCGAACGGTCTTCGAAACTCAATACGGAATACACTCGATGCCCCTGACTGGGGGGCCGGTTACCAGGGTATCCCCGGTGGAAGGGACATAGGAAAAGAATACGTCGAGACTTATTATGGCAAAAATAAACCTTCAGGTTCCTATACAGGATGCAACTCCTATGAGGATTACCGGGTACTGCTTGAAAAAGAACCGGATATCGATGCAATTAAGATAATGACCCCGGATCATCATCATGCCTGTCTTGCGATTGCAGCCATGAAGAAAGGTAAACATGTGATCACACATAAACCTATTGCTAACCGTATGTCTGAGGGAAGACTTGCTATTGAGACAGCAAAAAGTTCAGAAGTGAGAACACATTTGCTGGCCTGGAGAGAAAGACCGGAATATGGATTGGTTCTAAAATGGATCAATGACGGGGTTATCGGCAATTTAAAAGAGATACACAACTGGTCATACCGCCCGGTATGGGAACAATGGCCATCCCGGCCCGAAGAATCCAAACCAATACCCGATGGTTTTAACTGGGAGCTATGGTTGGGACCCGTCCCCGATTTACCCTATCATCCTTACTACACTCACAATCGCTTCCGGGGTTGGTACGATTTTGGGGGCGGGAGCATTGCAGATATGGGCCATTACAGTCTCTTCCCCTTATTCCTGACCTTTGGGATTGATACACCTCCTGTCAGTGCGAAAGCATATGGGACCACCCATCGATATGTTGACGGCAATACCTATAAATGGGTTGAGAATGACGTTTCATTTCCCTTATCAAGCTTGATCCAGATAGAATTCCCAAAACAGAAAAATCTTCCTGCTTTTGATCTTTTCTGGTATGATGGAGGCATGAAGCCCTTTATCCCTGACGAACTAAAGGAGGATAAACGTGATATGCCGGAGGAAGGGATGATGTTTGTAGGTGATAAGGGAAAAATACTGGCAGGATTTCGCGGTGAAAATCCCGAGATCATACCTTCCAGGCTAATGAAAACGTATCAGGGAGAAAAAGAACTACCTGAAAGAGAACGGGAACGTCGCTCAAATACCTGGGTGGCAGCAATAAGAGAGGATAAAGAGTCACCTGGCAGCTTTAAATATGCTGGCACGGTAACCGAAGTCATCAACCTGGCAGCTGTAGCTCTACGAGCTGGTAAAAAGGTAGAATATGATTCTAAGAGAATGAAGATCACCAATGATGAAACAGTCAACAAATATTTGACACGCGAATACAGAAAAGGCTGGGAACTTTAAATAACCCTAATTATGAAAAATATGCAAAAGCATTATTCAAGAAGAAGTTTTATCCAAAAAACTGTCTTGCTGAGTGCGGCCGGAATGCTTGCACCCGCTCTGGATATACAATCCAAAACAATGGCAACCACACATATGACGCACGATGATATTTCACTAGCCCAATGGGCTCTGGTACAGGAAATAAGAGATGGGAAATGGAAGACCCTGGATTTTCCACGAATTGCCAGGGAAGATTTTGGCTTGAACGGTATTGAATTCGTAAATACACTGTTTGAGGTGCCAACCGTAAACTATCTCAATCAATTGAAGAGGAATGCAGATGACCACGGGGTAACGATGGTCTTGATCATGGTCGATGCAGAAGGAGATGGCTGTGAACCTACACCTGAATTGAGAAGACAATTTGTTATCAATCACAGAAAATGGATTGACATAGCCAATTATCTGGGCTGTAAAGCCATACGAACCAATTGCAGGGGACCGGAGGATGTGGATAAGGACGAGGCCCTGAAGTGGGCAGCGGAATCATACAACATGCTTTTGGAATATGCTGTGCCTGCAGGAATACAAGTATGTATTGAAAACCATGGGGGAGTTTCAAATGATCCTGACTGGATGGTGGCTCTCCTGAAAGAGGTGAATAGCCTTTACTTCGGCTCTTACCCCGACTGGCGAAGACCATCTGACGATTTCAATAATGTGGACTATCTTGAAAAGATGCTGCCCTGGGCGGTGGGAATGTCTTATCGCAACCAGCCATCGGAAAAACTGACGGCAAAAATGATTAAAATGTGTCATGACAGGGGCTACAGGGGTTGGTACGGGATCGAATCATCCGGGAGGGATGCCATTAGACAGGGCAAGGAGCTTCTGAAAAAATATCTGGAAATCTGATTGAAGGTGCTCCTCGGTTCCATTATTCCATATAATAATATTAATCTTTTTTACAATTTTACTTAATTTTATTTTGTATTATAATTTATTTAGTTAATTTTGTAAGCAATAATATAGATTTTACTATGATATATATATTCAATGATAGCCTCCTTAATAATTGCAATAATTATTGCAGGGGAAGGCTTATGTCCGTTTATCAGTAAGGTGATTTTTAAAAAAGGAAAAGCCTTCCGCTAATAGCGGAAGGCTTTTTTTATTAGTAATTCTATTTATTAACCATATAACCAAAGCAAAGTGAAAGAAGACTTATTAAAAACCGAGGAAGCCATAATATTCGTTAAGAATACGTTTTCAGCCCAACTCAGCAGGGCGATTGACCTGGTGAAAGTATCATCACCCCTGGCGGTTCTTGACAGAACCGGTATCAATGATGATCTGAACGGTATTGAACGGCCTGTATCGTTCAATATAAAAGGTATGGATGGAAGAAAAGCTGTTATTGTACAGTCGCTCGCAAAATGGAAACGGATCCGTCTCAGGGAACTGGAAGTTGAACCCGGGAAAGGCATATTGACTGACATGCGGGCATTAAGACCTGATGAGAATTTCAGCCCTATTCATTCCATATATGTGGATCAGTGGGACTGGGAGAAACATATATTGCCCTCCGACAGGAAGATGGATTACCTGAAAGACACTGTAAAGAAAATATACAAGGCTTTACGAAAAACTGAAAGAATGGTAAGTGAAACATACCCGGAAATTGAAGCAGTACTTCCTGAAAAAATAACCTTTCTGCATGCGGAGGAACTTGTGCAACGATATCCAGGTTTAACCCCAAACGAGAGGGAATCAGCAGCAACGAAAGAACACGGTGCTATATTCCTTATTGGAATAGGAGGAAGACTTAGTGATGGATCAATGCACGATGGCCGGGCGCCTGATTATGACGACTGGAGCACAGAAACAGAAGATGGCAGCAAAGGGCTTAATGGTGATATAATTTTCTGGAACCCGGTTCTTAAATCTGCTTTTGAGATTTCTTCGATGGGCATAAGGGTTGATCCTGAATCACTGATAAGGCAGCTCAGAATAAGGGGATGTATGGAACGTCTTAATCTCCCCTTCCACAGCAGCTTAATGAGAGGTGAATTACCTCCGTGTATTGGTGGTGGCATAGGCCAGTCGAGGGTATGTATGTTTATGCTAAGAAAAGAACATATAAGCCAGGTACAGGTGAGTATATGGCCCGAAAGTGAAATGCGAGATGCGAATTATGAGATGCGAAAGATGAAATGTGAGTTATGAACCTAGCGAGAGAGACGCAGCATGCTGCGTCTCTACTTTTGTCTTTTTACTTTTGTCTTTTGTCTTAATATTATTACATCCCCCTATTCCCTTAAAATGGGGATCCTCTACTCTACCATAATTTCCAAAACCTCCCTGATATCTCGTGAGGACACTCCTACCATCAATTTGAAATCTCCCGGTTCAATATTCCAATCATCCAGTTCTTCATCATAGAAGGCAAGGGAACGGACAGGAATAGTCATTTCTACAACTTTCTTCTCTCCAGGTTTCAGCTTTATCTTTTTGAATGCTTTTAATTCCTTCAAAGGTCGCATTACGGACGACTCAACATCACTGGCATAAACCTGTATAACCTCAGCCCCATCAAGGTCTCCTGTATTTTCTATTTCAACGGAAACAACGATATCATCATATTCAGAATATGATTCCTTATTTTTAGTGGCTGAATTAATACTGAAGGAAGTGTATGACAAACCGAATCCAAATTCAAAAAGAGGTTCAATATTCTTTGTATCATGCCACCTGTAGCCAACAAGGATTCCTTCCTTATAAACTTGTTTATCATCCACCCCCGGGTAAGACAAATCATCAAATGAATGAGCAGCGTTATCTTCCAGCTCGACAGGGAAGGTAAAAGGCAATTTCCCTGAAGGATTAACATCACCGGAGATGATATCGGCTATGGCAGGCCCTCCTTCGCTTCCGGGGTACCAGGCCTGTATTATACCTTTAACATCTGAAATCCAGGGCATCGCCACGGCGTTCCCGCTTAAGAGTATTACCCCGACATTCTTATTCACTGAAAGTATATCCTTTATCAGTTCATCCTGCCCGAAAGGAAGGCCCAGGCCTTCACGATCGCCAGCTTCACAATCCTGCTTATGATTTTTATTCAAGCCCCCGATAAAAAGTACAATATCAGCCTTCCTGGCTGTTTCAACCGCTACCTTTTTCAGTGAATCAGCATCCAGGGATGATGGCATTACATATCCGTAAACAGGAGGCCCCGAGGCATAGCCCATTGTATGTTCAATGGAAGCATTTACATACCTTTCCCTTATCCCCTCAAGTGGAGACATCTCATGAAGTGGTTTTAACTCTGATGCTCCTCCCCCGGCACTCATTTTACGTGTGGCATTCTCACCTATGACAGCTATTCTAATGTCGGCATCAGGATCTATAGGAAAGAAATTATCCTTATTCTTGAGAAGCACAATACCCTCGGTGGCCACTTTTCTGGCAAGCTCAAAGTGAGCCTGGCTACCTTTGGACCCAAGTGGCCGGTCGGGATTCATATTTGTCCGGAACATAAGCCTGAGTATTTGCCTTACCTTCCTATCCACCACACTTTCATCTATCTCCCCGCTTTTTATCATCTGCAGGAAGGGATAAGCAAGGAAGTAATTATCATATGCATTTTTCAACTGGTAGGTAAGGCCATCAGATCCAGTGCCCATCTCGATATCAAGTCCGTACAGGGCAGCTTCCTTTGTATCATGTGTTGACCCCCAGTCAGAAATAAAAACACCATCAAATCCCCATTCTCCTTTCAGTATATCCTTTACCAGGATCTTGTTATGGGTGCAATACTGTCCCTTGTACTTATTATATGAGCCCATTACTGCCCATGCCTTTCCTTCGCTTACTGCAGCTTTGAAAGCAGGCAGGTAAATCTCACGCAGGGCCCGGTCGCTAAGATGAACATCTATATGATTACGCCGTGTCTCCTGATTATTCAAAGCATAATGTTTTACGCATGCTGCCACTCCATTCTTTTGCACGCCTTTTACATAAGGCACTACCATTTCTGATGCCAGAAAGGGATCTTCACCCATATATTCAAAATTTCTACCGTTAAGCGGTGTACGGTAAATATTCACACCGGGCCCCAGAAGGATATCTTTTTTCCTGTATCTTGCTTCCTCCCCTACAGAGATCCCATATTCATATGCCAGTTCAGGATTAAATGTTGAAGCGAGGCACGTGAGTGCCGGGAAGGCAGTGCATGAATCATTAGTCCAGCCTGCATATGCCCAGCTGTCCCATTCAATCTCGGCCCTAACACCATGAGGACCATCCGACATCCATAATTCTGGAATACCGAGCCTCGCCACACCGGGTGAACTGAATTTCGACTGGGCATGGCACATCCTGACCTTCTCTTCAAAGCTCAGCTTATTAATTATTGCACTTATCTTTTTCTCAACATCAGACTCAAAATCCTGGCTTTGCAGGTAAGCTGAGCCGCAAAAAAGCATCGTTACCGCAATAAAAATGTACTTTTTCATATCTTTAATTCTTTTATTCAAAAAAGTTGATCTTCGCTTATATTCACTTCTATGCTCCTGACGATACCATCCCTCTTAAACACTGACTCGCTCAGTTCATAACTAAGCAGCTGATCCTTTATGATTTTGTCATCGCTATCGGCAAAAGATATTTTAACCATGGCTTCCTGTCCGATACAATACTTCACAGGGGTACTACAGAAAGTAAAATCAAGAAATTCATTACCTTTTTTATCTCTTATAAATTCATTCCGCCTTAAGAGACTCGGCTTGAAATGCAAGCATCCATTTTCAATCTGTATACCCAGTTCAATATATCTTGATATTATATCCTCTTTCACCTGGCCGGTCATACCGGGTTGCTGTACACCCATCATAGAGGGTGTATGAGAATATGGATCAAAGGGAAAAGCACCATAATCATATGGTTCTTTATCTATTCCTATCCCTGATTTCAGCCTGTAATAAAGTGCAACAAGCTTTCTCCTGGTTTTTTCATCGCAGTCTTCCTTGTATGCCCTCCTAACATACTCCCCGGCCGCCAGCAACATTTTTGAAACCATATGCCAGTAAATACTGCCAAGTCCTTCATATTTATAAAAGGAGCCACTCCTTCCTGTAAAATATTTATGCTGAAATACCGACTCAAATATATTGCAAATTAAATCCCTTTCTTCTTCGACCATACCTCCATACTTATCTTCAAGCCTGTCAAGGACATTATTTAAATCCTCGGCGCTTTTAAAACTCCCGTTGAAGTGATAGTCTCCCCTGATATCTTTCTGTATGATCGAATTATCACCATCATTAAGCAATTTTTTCAGGAGACGTGATTTTGAAATATCCTTTTCATTTATATTATTATTTGACCTGAATGATTTAAGCTCTTTATCAGGGTAAAGCATAAAACTGTTCTGATCAGGCCTGAATAATTCGCTATCATACATTTTTTCAATCAGTTGAGCAGCCTCAAGGGGTTTCAACACATTACTACTCAGAACTGCAACCTGGCCCTCCAGCATTTCCTGTAAAGGTAATACCTCAATGGATGAAACTCTTACATTTATAAGATTATACGCATTATATAAGCCGTCTACCCTCCTGTTGTCTTTTATGCTCAAATCAATGTATTCAGATACAAGATCAAGAAATTCAATCAACCTGTCGCCGTGGACAGAATTAAAGCTGCCGGCAAATCCTTTATATACCTTCACACGGTAAGTGCTACCGGCCTTACCCAGTTTGTCCGTTATATCTTTACGAAAATTATCATCGAAGGAAGCAACTAATACATTTTTCCACTCCAGGAGCGTATTATAAACAGATGTGAACAATTCAACGACCTCATGTCTTATTTTATAAGTTTCTTCTCCTGCCCCGCCATACAATTCTTCCAGGAAATGTATCATTCTGCGCATATAGTAAAGGCTTACCATTGATGCACCATTTCCTACCAGTGCATTATTTGCATCATTCCACTCCGGGCGCTGGGTATTCATCCAGATGCCCGCACCGGGGATGAAGTTAGTAATCTTAGTAAGCAGCGAAACCAGTATCTTCTCTGTGAATGAGGCCTTTAACACATTACCTTCGCTGTCCAATACCATCCTTCCATCAGCTCCTACGGTGGTGCTTAACTCCCCAATTTTGCTATTTTCCCCAGCATCAAAATCAATTGTGTCATAAGGATTCCTAATTATTTCATGATATTCTTTTATTCTGTATGGTACATTGGCGTAAGAAAAAATTTGTAAATCCATCCACTCATTCAACTGCCGGGGTTTGAACTCATATGCCAGCTCGAGAAGCCTGAGAAGGTAAATTGTTTGGTGATCACCCCAGTAGCCAATGTGGGCCCAGGGGTCATCAGGATCGGGTACTTCCCAGTCGATTCCGTCGCTGCTTATACGGTAAGGGTTATAACCATCAACTGTGGAACTGTTCAGGAATCTTGATATCATTGAAGGCAGGAATCCAGGATATGACAGGGCCAGAGCTTCCCAGTTCTGGAAAATATCACGCCAGTTGCCCTGGTAACTGTATGATAATTTATCATCATCCTCTTTTAACTTTATTTCAAAACGATTCCAGGGCCTGCTGGGATCCCCGTGACGCCGGCTAAAGCTCAGGGGGAGGTACTCAAAGGTAAGTCTCAGCAAGTCTCTGTTGCCTTTTTTCTTTACTTTTTCCACCAGAAAATCCAGTGCCATTGATTCGGGCAAATCAGCCAGCCATCCTTTTTGCTCCTGGTATATCTTCTTATTAAACTTCTCCACGTGTCGTTCAAAGTGTTCCCTTTTTACTTCATAAGCCTTCTCGAACACACCACCCCTCATGGAGTTAAACAGCACATTTGAAAAATGGCGTACACAGCTCATCTTATCTGCCGTATGTTGTATACCATCGGCAATGCTTACAAGGTAATTTAACTTTTCCGTTCCAAGAGCAACATCTCTTTCCAGGCTGCCTGCCAGGTCATCATTTTCTTCCAATAAATATATTAGCTTTTCAACATCAGCTGAATCCTGTTCCGGTTCAATTACGAAATAAGTATGTTTTGTTTCATGCGGTTTAAGTTCAAAATCCCCCACGGTAAAATAGCATCCCCTCACGCCTTTCGAACCCTCTTCTGACCTGGTGATACCACCCTGTTTAAATTGTTTCAATTGCCTGTGGCTCATCAGCACAGATAATGGTTTATACCCCGTAAACCAGGCAGTGGTGCACTTAAGAGCTTCACTTGGCACAGCACGGTCAACAGGTATGGATGCAAGTCTGAAGATACCCAATCCGGTAAACTGTTCCAGTTCATTCTTTTTATAAGCATCAACCAGGGTACTCATATCATTCTGCATTTGCTGGGTAACTCCATATGGAAGGATATTCCGGACCCCATCAAGAACGGAGATATGTACCGATTTTCCTGAATTGTTGATTATAGAATTTTTCTTAATCCATCCATATTGCTCACTATTCATCCAGGAATAACGATAAGTAAGTTCGAGATCGTTATTTATTTCTTCAAAAATGACCCTGTTTCCCGTAATGTTTTTATATAGCTTACATTTTATATCATATACTCCCCTGTAAAAGTCTGAGAATGGCTCCCAGAGTAATTTTTTATCATTTGAGGCTGACAGTATAATTGTTTTGCTGCCTGTTGTTAAGTACGATTCGTGGATCTTATCCTCGGTATAGTATGGAAATATTGCATTGTCAGGATTTTTCCTTCCCGCCGTCAGTCCGCCGGTGCTGGAAATGTACATCCAGTGATCTGAATTACTGACTATTGACATTAAGAATGGATCCATGCGATCGTAATTCTCAATGGCATAATATTCTATCCCATCAATAACTACCAGTTTGCCATGAACTCTGCCACGGGGTAAGCGGAATTTTTGATTACCTATATAAATTTTATCTGACAAATTCCCCTCCTTCTATTCTACTTTAAAAGGAATATTTACTGTCCCGGCATGATTATGATTATCCTTTACATATATAAAAAGGCGGTACTCGCCTTCCTCAGCGGGTGCTGTAAATGATATCTTCCCATCAGGGCTGGTGCTTATCTGTGTTTCAACAGACTCGGACCTTGACTCAAAATCGCCTCCTTCACCCAGGTCGGTGGCTTCTCTCATAATTTCACATTCAATGACTATACTATCGTCGTCCGGATCTGAATATTCAACCATAGCCTTATTTTGAGATCCTGCTTCAATTGTTATTCCGGCATATCTGTCAAGTCCGTTCATTTCGGCTTTCAGTATTTTCGGTGCCCTGTTTTCAGGCCATTCCCCGGTCCAGAAGTAATGCATCACATCAATTGATTCCATTTTTTCACCGTCTTCTGTAAACATGCCATACCATGTAGGTGTTCTTTCCTGTTTCTGTCCCCACAGGAAGACATATGAGCCCATGCAATGTACGCTGTCAGCGAGAATAGCATTTTCATACCTTCTTTTTACTGCTTCGGCTTTTTCAGTTGATGTTTGTTCAATAGGTGCTCCCCATGGTGTGGTTGGCACTTCCCAATGACCGGTGGCTCCCCATTCGGTAACCAGGTATGGACCCTCATAACCTGCTTCTTCAATTCTTTTTCCGAGATTTTCAATATCACCATAAAACTGAACACAAAGAAAGTCAATATTAGGGCAGTTTTCTTCAATATAATCCACTTCACCCCTGCCTATACCTGACAGCATTGTTGTTGCAGGATGGTTACCGTCAATTTCATGAATCATTTTTGCAATATCATCAACAGCATCCCATACTTTTTTATTTGTATAGTGCAGGTTCAGTTCATTACCTATGCCCCAACCGAGTAAGGCGGGATGATCTTTCAACTCCACCACCTGTTTCCGGATTTCTTCCTTTTGCTGTGCCACCCAGGCAGTATCATTATAATCATAGCCATGGCGTTCCCTTCCTACTTCTATACCCATTAATACCATCAGGTCGTACTTATAGGCTTCATCAAGCACTTCTTTGCCCGATTGTCGACCATTATCGATCCGCCATGTTCTGAATGAATTGGCACCGCTTTTCGCCAGTGCTTCAATATTACCGAATTCCAGGCCAGCCCCTTTAACGAAAAATTTTTTTCCATCAACAAATAACCTGTATTTACCCTTGGTCTGTTTTAATTCCACTTTACGGGGACCTTCAGAAGAAGGATCCTCACTTTTCTGTGAATTTTTACAAGCATAAAACATAACTGAAAGCAATCCCATTAGTACTAATACCTTTTTAAATTCTACCATCATCATATAATATTTTATTATTTTTTCTTAGCAAGTATAATTTCCAGTTCTTCAAGTGTTTTACCTTTTGTTTCAGGCAAAGTGAACAGTATAAATATCAGCCCGATAGCCCCGAATACTCCAAAAATCAGGAAGGTGGCAGAATTCCCCAGGTTGGCAAGCTCCCAGGGAAAAACAAGTTGAACAAGAAAACTGACTCCTGAATTTATAAAGCCGACAAAAGATATCGCCACACCTCTTATCCAGTTGGGGAAGAGTTCGGAGAACAGTACCCACATCACCGGTCCTATTGAAATGGCAAAAGAAGCTACGAAACCCAGTATGGCGATAAGTATAAGCCAGGGATTAATATTAATTGCCCTGACTATCAAATCGCTCTGATATTTTGTCAGCACATCTTCTCCAAGGTTCCTTGATACAGCCTTTTTAAAGCTCAGGTCATTTTCATATTTTATATCCTGTATCCTGTACCAGTAAGGGCTTTCAATTTTTTCTTTAAGTACTTTCACATCATTACTATCAAGAGTATAGGTAGCTTGCCCGAATCCCACTGACAGAAGAACCATAAATAATATTATGCCTGAAAGACCAACCACAAGTAAAAATTTCCTTCCCAGGCGGTCTATTAACCACATTGCCAGGACAGTAAACACCAGGTTTGTAAGTCCAACAAAGATTGCCTGGGAAAAGGCAGCATCTGTTCCTATACCTGTTTGTTCAAATATTACAGGAGCATAGAAGAACACAGCGTTTATACCTGTAATCTGCTGTGTGACAGCAACTACTATACCTATCACGAGTACAAGCCTGAGAGCGGGTTTAAACAATTCCTTGAGGGGAACAGATTTCCTTTTCTTCTCCTTTGCGAGGTTCTCCTTGAGTAATGCCAGGATGTTCCTTGCCTGTTCCTGGTTGGTTACTCTTTCAAGTATCTCAATTGCTTCCTCCTCCCTGCCTTTCATAGCGAGCCATCTCGGGCTTTCGGGCACCGGCAGGAGGAATACAAAATAAAGAACTGCCGGCAGGAGCTCGAGACCCAGCATCCACCTCCAGTTATATTCATCTATTCCAAGGTAACTAACCCATGCTGATGGGTTTTCACCAAGTTGAAGAATTAAATAGTTGGTGAAGAATGCCACCGATATACCCAGCACAATGTTAAGCTGGTTGAATGACACCATTGTGCCACGCATTCTTGCAGGGGATATTTCAGCGATATACATAGGTGCTGTTATCAATGATGCACCTACTCCAAAGCCACCGATCATCCTTGCTGTTACAAGGCTTGCAAAATTTGGCGCCAGGGCTGAGCCTACGGCAGACACAGCATAAAGAATGGCAGCTGTCCTTAAAACTATCCGGCGTCCATACCGGTCGCTCAAAGGACCGGCAACTAACATTGCCAGGGTGGATGTAAGTGTTAAGGAGCTTACAGCCCATCCCAGTTGAAGCTTTGTAAGGTTAAAATCCAGTTCAACAAATTTTACAACCCCCGATATCACAGAAGCATCGAAGCCCATGAGGAAGCCCCCTAATGCAACAATAAGGGAGATACGGTATACATATCCTCTTGATTTTGCCATTCTTGATTCTTAATCGAAGTTTCTGTTTTTTAAAATCCTATATTTAAAGCTGTTTAATTCAATTGATATACCCGTGCATAGTCTATTTCCATCACGGCGGGAAAAATACTATCGTCGACTCCCTCCACTCCTCCATAGGTGCCACCTACTGCTATATTGAAAAGAAAATAAAAGGGCTTATAGAAAGGCCAGTTATCATCATCATGAGTACCTGGTTTATTATAGGTAAGTATAATATTATCTACGCCATCAATGTAAAATTTCAGGTAGGTATAAGTCCATATCAGACCATAAACATGAAATTCCTCTTCAACAGTAGGCAAAGAGATATGCCCTGATGAAATGGCCGTTCCCTGGGCATGGTTATTGCTTTGAGTATGTATTGCGCTGCTTACATAATCGGGTTTCCAGCTCACATATTCCATAATATCTATCTCACCACATAGAGGCCACGAGGTTCCTTCCTGTATTGATCTGCCCAGCATCCACAAAGCAGGCCACAGACCCGGTCCTTTGTATTCCGGCATCTTTGCCCTCACTTCAAACCTGCCATAGATAAAACTTTCAGTGCCATTTATTCTTGAGGATGTATAATCTCCCACATTCTGACCCGTACCCGTTTTCTCCGCAGTAATTTTTAATGTCCCCCCGGAAACTGAAGTATTCTGGCCATCCGTATAGTTTTGCAGCTCATCATTTCCCCATCCACTTGCACCTGTTTCGTGAGCCCATTCTGAAGGATTGATTTCATCACCGTCAAACTCATCTGACCATACCAGTTGGTAGTGATCAAGATAATCAGGGTCGTCTGCCTGGATGGTGATTTTCTTGCTAATGGTTTTGGAGATTTCATCCCTGCGTATTTCGAATTCAATATCATATGTACCTCCCATGGCCAGGTAAAGCACTCTCACTTCTCCCGGTACTCCACTGTATTCCCTTCCGGAATATCTCCAGGTAACACTGTTATAATCACCTGTGCTGACATCGGTCAACTTAAGAAGATTGGGCGAGCCGGAAATGATCTCATATTCAAAATCGGGATCTGGAGCACTGTATTGAATAGTGACTGTTTTAGTCACTGATTTTTTATCGTCCTCATTACCACTTTCACCCCATATGGTAAGTGTTACAGGATATTCTCCCTTCATTGGATAAAACATTGAATAGGTAAGCCTGTTTGCAGGTTGCCTATTCGTTTGTTCCCCGTTACCAAAATCCCATTGCATGAAACCGTGTTCGCTTGTTGTAGTATTTACGAACCTCACAGTATTAGGATCATCTTCAGATACTTCATAACTGAAATCAGGAGTGAACTCCGGGTACGATTCCTTCTGGCATGATAGTAATAACACGCCCGGGATGGTTATAACAAAGGTAAAGCATATGATAAGAGAAAATGACTTAAACATATCCCGTCAAAGATTAGAAGAGACCAGTATAAGAAATGAAAAAGAGAGTTTCATACCGAAATATAAAACTCTCTTTAAAAAGGATTATATCTCTTTTCTACCGGTTCGAATTATACCCAGTATAATTACCCGAACATAATCCCTCTATTGTTAAAAATCCAAACATCTTCAAGTTCTACCCTGCAGGCTTGAAATGCCACATCCAGCCGGTCGCCCATGCGTTGTCCGAAACATAAAGGATCATTTCATCTTCTGTCAGTGATATTATCTGGTATATGCCATCGTGATTACCGATGTCATATCCGGGAGTAACACCGCCACCAAGAATATTAGGACCATTTACATCAAGTGTCTGGTTTTTTACATCAAGTACAAAGCTACCAACCTCGGGCGTACCGCCTGGTTCAGCCAGATACGTGTAGTTAGCGGCACCATCCAGGTCGAAAGTCATTGAACCGTATGCATCTACGGGTGGCATATCACCTGAGCCTCCTGCATTCCACCATAGCTCCCAGGGGTTATAGGGGGCTGCCATGTACCACCAGTTGCGGCCATCACCCGGAGTACCATCGAAGACCCACGTTTTGCCTTCAGCGGTATTGTCGCTTACAAGGTCATACCAGTCCTGGTCGAGCGCATGGTCGAGCTGGTCAACCGTAACATCAATGGTTTTCTCAAAGAATTCAGCCCCGAGAGTACCGGTAAATGTAAAGGTTGAAGTTCCCGGAATGGGGTAAATGAAGGTAACTTTATTTGTAAGGGCTTTACCGAGATTATAATCCCAGTAACCGTTCACTCCCGGGGTTGTCATTTCCAGTGTGATTTCGTTACCTCCCTGCGTACTCTGGGTGGCCACGAGGTTAACACCATCAACGTTTGTTGAATTTTCAAGAGTTTCTCTTTCAACGATTGGCTCACACGAAAAGAATGCCAGTGTAAGGAAACCGATAAAAAGACTCAATATTATTTTGTTTTTCATAACTCTGATTTTTTATTATTATGAATTTTTTACTTACCATCCCGGGTTTTGCTGGTATACTCCGTTTGAGAGCCTTACTTCGGTCTCCGGTATTGGTACTAATCCTTTTGTCTCAGGCCTGTAAGTAACACTGTAGGTTGCGTCTGAACCGGAGTTTCTTACATCAAGAGTATAGTCAAAGGCCGTTTCACAGTCACCCCAGCGCACAAGGTCGAACCAGCGCAGCCCTTCAAAGGCAAATTCATGCAGCCGCTCTTCCTTAAGAGCTTCAAGGGTGTAAGCACCCAGTGGATCGAGTTCGGCACGCACACGAACTTCATCCATACCGTCAGGTGTTTGGGTTATCTCCGAATGCATGAGTAATACATCGGCAAAACGCATCAGGATAAAATCCTGTGCTGCCCAGAGCTGCATGTCTTTATTGGTCTGGTCATACAGATAGTAGAACATGCCTGCTACCCCGTCATCTCCATCATGCTGTATAGTCGTATACTTTTTGTTAAAGAAACCTGTCTCATGGTCTCCTTTATCACCTTCATAATCCTGGGTTCCCATTTCTTCGACGCCAAGTTCGAGGATTGATCCTTTCCTCCTGGTGTCAAGAGTATCCCAGCTATTCCAGAGGTTAGGATTAACAGGGCCCCAACCCCATCCCTGACCGAAGGGAACGAGCGAATTGTCACGCAATCCGAAAAACAGGGGTACCCTGTTATTGTAGTACTGTCCCCACTGCCAGTTACCAAAGGCATATCTTATACAAAACATTGTTTCATAGTTACCTGTACCGAAGGTAGGTGTATGACCATCCTGTCCGACCCAGGCAAGACCTTCTTCTTCAGCCCATGGCAGTACCACTTCACCGGCACTTGTATTAACATAAGAATATGGCCACAGGTTCTTGAAATCTGTTGCCAGGTCGTAACCACTGTTATCGATAACATCTTCCAGGTAGCCGGCAACATCATTAGCTGAAAGCGATCCGCCATCTGTGAGGGGTAGTTCAGTTGTTGCCGCTCCCTCCTGGTTAGTCATATAACCGGTATAATAAAGGTAAACCCGTCCCATATATGCTTCGGCCACCCACCGGTTTGCATGCCCGTAACGATCCGTTGGTATACTCGGGAATGGTATGGCAGGCATTGTTTCAATTGCCATTTTGAGGTCAGAAGCAATTTGAGCATATGTATCTGTTATACTTGCCCTGGGTGCATCCCTTGCAGCATCCACAGAAAGTATCAAAGGTACACCACCAAAGAACTTGGCCATGCGGAAGTAAAAGAAAGCCCTCATAAAATAGGCCTCTCCCAGTGCCTGGTCCTTAAACTCTGTGGCTTCAGCTTCCGTATAGAAGTAATCTGAGAAATCTGCTTCCTGTAATTTCTCAATAATTACGTTTGTTCGATAGATTCCGTTATAAGACACTGTCCATAGGTCGTGATAGGTATCTTCCTCGGGGTCAATAAAAGCATCAACTCTCTTTGCAGATTTATCATCAGGTCCTCCGCCACCGAGCATCATATCAGAAAGCAGGTTTGCGGCCAGGTGTTCCATACTGTGCACACCGGGGGTATACAGTGCATGATATACACCTGTCATTGCCTCATTTATGTCAGTTGGCGAACTGTAGAAGTTTTCCAGACTCTTTTCATACAGGTTTCTTGTATCCAAGTAGTCCTCACCACAACTGGCTATCAATACCAGAAGTGCAGCAGAAATTATATATATTATTTTCTTCATTTGTATTTAATTTTTTCTGTTTAAAAAGAGGCAGTTAAACCAAACATCACGGTCCTGGCCTGCGGGTACAAACCAAGGTCTATACCTGAAGCCCAGCTTGCATTATGGCCGAAATTTACTTCAGGATCCATTCCTTTATACCCTGTGAATGTATACAGGTTCTTAAATGCCACATATACTTTTGCATTTGAAACAGCGGCAATACCAGAAAGTAAATCATCAAGCCTGTATCCAATAGTCAGATTACTTACTCTTAAATAATCTGCATCATATATGTATATGTCAGATATAAAGTTGGTGTTCCTGTGAGATGATGAACTCAGGCGCGGAATGCGATCCGAAGTGCCCTCACCATGCCAGCGATTGAAGATGTCAGTTGTGTAGTTTTGGTCAAAATTATCAGCAAAAGAACGGTAAGACCTTGCTACCTGCATCCCAAACCTGCCTGTAAGTGTTGCGTTTGCATATATTCCTTTATAATCGGCGTGTAACTGCACACCCAGCTCAAAGTCGGGATTGGGATCACCAATCATTACTTTATCCTTCTCGTCAATTATACCATCAAGGTTCTGATCAACAAATTTAATATCACCGGGTCTCTGATCACCGAAATAAGGATTGCCCTCCGGGGTAAGCCATGCGTCCACTTCATCCTGGTTCTGGAGGATACCATCAGTTTCGAAGCCATAGAAGAAACCAATAGGTTTACCCACTTCACACCTTGAGATAGGTGCTGTTCCCTGTGATAATACGTGGGGTGGTCCGTGTATTATACCATCTGCATTGGCAATCCTGGTAATCTCATTGTGGTTACGAGCACCGGTCACGGTAATTCCATAATTCAGATCACCATATGTGTCGTTCCATCCCAGAGTAAGTTCAACACCTCTGTTCATAATATCTCCACCGTTGATCCAGGGAGCGTCCGCACCTGATGTTCCTAATATAGGAGAAATAACAAGCCAGTCCCTGGTTATTTTCCTGTACCAGTCTAAAGTGAACTGCATGCGTGAGTTAAACAGCCTGGTGTCAATACCAATATTCAACTGTTCTGATGTCTCCCAGGTAACATCCGGGTTTGTCACCCTGGCAGGCACAGCTGTCGGAGCTGATACTGTTTTCGTATCACCAAAATAATACCCGGGACTCAGGTAAGCTATTGTTGAGCTGTAAATAAAATTACTAATGGACTGGTTACCATTCTGGCCCCAGCTTACCCTTAATTTAGCAAAATCCAGATAATTAGATGTTCCTGACATAAATTGCTCATCAGAGAATATCCAGCCAACAGCCACCGACGGGAATATACCCCATCTATTGCCCTCGGCAAAATTTGATGATCCGTCGGCACGCATAATTGCAGTGAAAAGGTATTTCTCCCTGAAGTCATACTGCAATCTTCCGATATATGACATCAAACCTCCTCCACCTGCTGCCCAGTCGGCTCCCCAGGTACTTATGGAGTTGATATCGGTTTTGTCAACATTGTTTAGATATGCGTAATCGGGATCCTGGAACCTTGTTTTGGCCATCCAGCCACCCACCTCCAGGTTTACCTGGTTTCTGTAAAGCTCATTACCTACAAGAAGAGTCACCCTGTGATCACCGGCAAATAGACGGTTATAAGTCACTGTATTGGACCATGTCCAGTTATTACCAAACCACATATTCTGGTTGGCAGCATCTGTTGGGTTTGAATAAAGAGTACCGAGCTGATATATCGGGCTCCATGACCTCCCGTTACCGAACCAGGCATCAATACCGTAAGATGACCTGATCACCAGGTCTTCGATAGGTTGAATCTCCATAAAAACATTCCCTGCTACACTGTTGCCCTTGTACCAGCCATAATTATGCCTGTAAAAACATGTTGCAAGCGGATTGGTCTGGTTATTTGACAGTCCTTCAAGGATTGGTGTGAACCCATGAGGATCGGGTGATTTATCCCAGTAGGCAGGCATCAGTGGATTAATTACCAGAG